>CALRYE020000094.1:0-24105 GCA_943372275.1 Janthinobacterium lividum | reverse complement strand
CGCCGGCGCGCGCTACCACTGGCGCGGCGTATGCGGCTGCGTCAGCCATATCGACAACAAGGTGCTGGCCGAACGGCCCAGCGAGGTGTACTGGTACACGGGCCACGACGGCCAGCGCCAGCTGATGAAGTGGTATTCGCTCGGCCCGCACAATATCGGCGGCTACTGGGAGGCCGGCTTCCCCGACAAGGCCATCGCCTGGATCGACAACGACGCCGGCTTCAAGCGCCGCCATGTCGACCCGGCCAGCGGCAAGCCGTATAAGGTCACTGGCCTGTTCGGCTACGGCGGCGACGATCTGGCGCGCAAACCCGGCGTCAAGCCGCCCCCGCCCGTGCCCGAGGTGCCGGGCCTGCAGGGTATTCCATCGAACGCATACACGCCCCATTTCCACGACATCGCCAGGCGCTACACCACCAGGGAGCGCCAGCTGATCGTCTCCAACGAACTCGATTACTTTGCCGACTTCGAAAAGGAGCACGGCGCCACCCTGCCCTCGCAGTTCGTCACCTACGGCAATGAGTGGGACCTGTATTCGGCCTCGATGGCCGAGACCTCCGCGCGCGTCAAACGCGCCGTGGAAAAGATGCGCGCCGCCGAACTGCTGGCCAGCCTGGTGAGCATGCACTACCCCGCCTTCATGGACCAGCACCGCAGCGCGCGCGACCAGGCATTCATGGACCTGGGCCTGTACTGGGAACACGACTGGACCGCCGACGGCCCCGTCTCGCGCGGCCAGCGCGCCGCCTGGCAGCAGCGGCTGGCGGCCAGCATCGATTATTACGTCGACAGCGTGCACGCCGACGGCATGATCCGTCTGGGCGGCATGATGCCCAAGCCGGCCAAGGACAGCCAGCGCTTCTTCGTCGTCAATCCGCTGGGCTGGGTGCGCGATGACGTGGCCGACTTCCCGTACAAGGGCGCCGCCGAGGTGCACGTGCGCGAACTTGCCAGCGGACGCGAAGTGCCGCACCAGATCGTCGAACGCGACGGCGCGCGCGTGTTGCGCATCTTCGCCGCCGGCGTGCCGTCGGCCGGCTACAAGACCTATGAAATCATCGCCAGACCAGGCCAGGAAACCTGGCCGCAAGCAGCCAGCGCCAGCGGCGGCCTGCTGGACAACGGCCACGTGCGCGTGCAGGTGGCGCGCGACGGCGCCATCACCAGCTACCAGGATCTGGCGCGTGGCTCGGGCGAACTGGCCGCGACCATCGACGGCCGCGCGCTCAACGACATGGCGCCCGGCAGCGACGACGGCGAGGCGCTGGTGGTCGAGTCGAGCGGACCGGTGTCGCTGACCTTGCGCGCCACCAGCCGCGCAGGAATCGCGCACACCACCCGCATCACCCTGTACCGCGCCAGCAGCCGGATCGACATCGACAACGAGATCACCGCCAACTTCGGCGACAACCGCTACTGGGCTTTCAGCTTCGGAATGGAAGCGCCGCAGGTGCGCAGCGAGGAAGTCGGCGCGATCAATTACAACGCGCTCAAGTCCAAGGGCGGCGACTATGCCGACAGCCACGCCCGCTACGACCACATCACGCTCAACCACTTCGCCGACATCGTGGCCGGCGACGGCAAGCGCGGCGTGACCTTGTCCAATCCCGACCTGGCATTCGCCAGGCTGGGCCGCAGCGACGTCAAGCAACTCGACACCGCCACGCCGCAGATCAACGTGCTGGCCGGCGGCCAGATCGACGGCCCTTCGCTGGGCATCCACAACCAGAATGGCGCGCGCCACTTCCTGCAGCGCTTCGCCCTGCGTGCCCACGGCGGCTACGACCAGGCCGGCGCCATGCGCTTCGCGCTTGAGCACCAGAACCGCCTGGTAGCCGGCCCGATCATCGGCAAGCCGGAAGCGGCGGCCAAGGCGCCCTATCAGACAGCAGCGTATTCTCTGCTGCAGGTGGACCAGCCGGACGTGATGCTGTGGGCTCTGAAGCCGGCCGACGACGGCATCGGCAAAGGCCTGGTGGCGCGCCTGTGGAACCTGGCGCCGCAGCCGCGCCAGGCCAGGGTCACGCTCACCCCCGGCATCGCCCGCGCCTGGCACACCAGCCATATCGAAACCGACCGCGCCATGCTGCCGACCAGCGCCGGCGGCACCGCCCTCGGCTTTACACAGCAGCAGATGCAGACCGTGCGCCTGCTGCCTTCGGAGAAAAAATGAATCACTTCAGATTGACCCCCATCGCCCTGGCACTGGCCATGCTGGCGCCCGCAAGCAGCGTGACCGGCGCCGACCTGCTGCGCCACGTCGACACCCGCATCGGCGTGGTAGGCGACGGCGCTACCGTGATCGGCCCGTCGCTGCCGTTCGGCTCAATCCATCCCAGCCCCGACACGGCCGATGGCGACCATGACGGCTACAAGCCGGACCAGCCGATCCGCGGCTTTTCGCAGCTGCACGTGAGCGGCACCGGCTGGGGCCAGTACGGCAACTTCCTGATCTCGCCGCAGATCGGCCTGGCCACCCTGCCCGACGCCCACGATTCGCCCAAGGCCGACGAGCGTCCGCACGCGCACCACTACAGCGTGCAGCTGGCGCGCTACGGCATCGGCGTGGAACTGGCGCCCGCCAGGCATGCGGCCATCTACCGCCTGCGCTTTCCCAAGTCCGACAACGCGCACATCGTGTTCGACGCGGTCCAGCACATTCCCGGCCACCTGCACAAGGCGATGATCGGCCAGTACAGCAAACCGGTACCGGCGCGGCTGGAACTGTCGGCCGACGGACGCATCTGGTCGGGCCATGCCGACTTCCCCGGCGGCTTCGGCGGCCCGTATCGCGCCTACTTCCACGCTGAAGTCGACCGCACCCCGACCACCTCCGGCACCTGGCGCGACGGCGAGCAGCAACCGGGAGCACGCACGATTGCCAGCAGCGGCAAGCTGGAGCACCTGGGCGCCTATGCCCGCTTCGACACGCGCGACGGCAAGCCGGTGCTGATCAAGATCGCCGTGTCGTTCCATGGCCCCGACAATGCGCGCGCCCTGCTGGCCCAGGAAATCCCGGGCTGGAATTACGAGGCGGTGCGCGAGGCCGCGGCCACCAACTGGCGCGACGCGCTGGCCGCGATCGACGTCAAGGGCGGCAGCCAGGCCGAGCGCACGATTTTCTACACGGCGCTGTACCACGCCCAGGTCATGCCGCGCGACCGCACCGGCCAGTTCAAGCGCTTTCCCGAGAAAGCGCCGATGTACGACGACCACTATGCGATCTGGGACACCTGGCGCACGCTGTATCCGCTGTATGCGCTGATCCGCCCGGAGGTGGTGCGCGACACGGTCAATTCGTTCATCGTGCGCCAGCAGGTCGACGGCAGCGTGCCCGATACCTTCATCGCCGGGGTGCCGCAGCCGCGCGAACAGGGCGGCAACGGCACCGACATGATCATCGCCGATGCGCACGCCAAGGGCATCGCCGGCATCGACTGGGCCAAGGCCTACAGCGTCATCAAGCACAACGCCGACCAGCGCCGCACCGGCGCCGCCTTCGACAATCCGGCCAAGGGTCCGGGCGAATACCGCGCGCGCGGCTGGATTCCGGCCGGGATCATGTCCAATTCGATCTCGCTGGAGTATTCGTACAACGACTTCGGCGCGGCCCGGATAGCCGAGGCGTTGGGCCACACCGACGACGCCCGCCGCTGGCGCGAGCGCTCGCGCCAGTGGACCCACCTGTGGAATCCGGACAGCGAAAGCGACGGCTTTAAGGGCTTCACCATGCCCAAAAAGCCCGACGGCAGCTGGGTCGAGGTCGACCACAAGGCCTACGGCGGCTCGTGGAAGCCGTATTTTTACGAATCCAATTCCTGGACCTATTCGTACTTCGTGCCGCACCAGGTGGCGTCGCTGGTCGAGCGCATGGGCGGCAAGGCGCGCTTCGTCGAGCGGCTCGAACATGCTTTCGACAAGAATCTGATCGACACCTTCAACGAGCCGTCGTTTCTGGTGCCGCAGCTGTTCCACTACGCCGGCCGGCCCGACCTGGCGGCCAAATGGACCAAGCGCATCACCAGCGAAAAGTTCACCCTCAAGGGTTATCCGGGCGACGACGACAGCGGCGCCATGTCGTCGTACTACGTGTGGGCCAAGCTGGGGCTGTTCCCCAACGCCGGCCAGGACATCTACTTCCTCAACGGCCCGGCGTTCGACGCGCTTACCGTGCGCCGGCCCGGCAAGGCCGCGCTGGAGATCACCCGCAGCGGCGGCGGCGCTTACGTGGCCGCCGTCACGCTCGACGGCAAGGCGCACGAGCGCTCGTGGCTGCGCCACGCGGAGCTGGACCAGACGCGCCGCCTGCACTTTGTCATGAGCGACAAGCCGACGGCGAGGGCCACGACAAGCGCGCCGCCGCCGTCGCTGCAGTAGGCCAACGCAAGCGCGGCGCAAGTCCGTATTCCTCGCAGTCTTCAATTCGCAAAAAAAAGCAGCCGCAGCCCACATGGGCGGCGGCTGCTGGGATCATCCGATCGCGCGGATCAGCCGCGCCGTGCGCGGCGGCTGCCGGCCAGCGCCAACGCGCCCAGACCGAGCAGCAGCATGCTGCCGGGTTCCGGCACCTCGGCCGGCGCGGCCAGGCCCAGACTCAGTTCACCGACGGTCACGAACTGGTCGACCAGGCTCTGGTCCGAGACCACCGTCAGCGAAGCCAGCACGCTGTCGCTGACAAACGCCAAAAAGCCGCCCGGCGTGCCACCGCCGAATACGTAATCGAAGGTGCCGCTGGCATCTGTCAGCTGGAACGTGAGCGGCGTGTTCAGTGGACCACCGAAGAAATCGGTGGCGAAGAAAGCGCCGCCGATGGCGTTCACCGGTGTGCCGAAGCCGTCGAACCGCAGATACGAGCTGGCGAAGTTGGTGCTCAGCGCGCTGCCGCCTGCGCCATTGTCGACCGCGTAGACATAGTCGCCCGCCTGCCCCGGGCCCAGATTGCGCGTATCGACCGCGCTGGCCTGGTAGCCGTAGCTGCCGGCGCTGCGCGCCAGAGGGCCGGGCTGGCCGCTGCCCGGCGCCAGGTCGGCGAATACGTCCGACGCGCTCTGGCTGGTGGCGGCAAGGTAGCTGGCCCGGTCGGTGTACACCATCACAGCGGCGCTGGCATGGTTGGCCAGGCAGCCCAAGGTCACGGCAAGGGCCGCTGCAAGCTGGGTGAGACGTGAATCGATACGCATGTTGGTTCCATATTTGAACGCCGGCGCGAAGGCCGGCTGGTTGATTACGACGCCTGCATGGACCGCATCCGGCTTGCAGAGGTGTCAACCATGGTGCCGTCATGACAACGCCGGCGCAATTGCGAAAGTTCGTAAGCGGTTTACGAGTTTGCCATGACGGCATCACGCGCTCGAACCAGCAGTCAACGCAGAACGGGGGCCGGCACTCACCCGCCGGCCTTTCCGCCCTGGCCTCGGACAGGCCATGGCGGGTCCAGCGGCGTCATCGCCGGAACGCTGGAGCCAGGCGCCGCTGACGGTCAGAAGCTTTCGACTGCGCCCACGTCAGCCTTCAGACCGCGCGGACGAGGCGCCAGGAACACGTCGTTCGCCACCGGCATCACGCCACCGCGCGCGTTGTTCGCCGCCGGGCTGCCCGCCTGCAGCGCGTAAGCGCCCAGGCCCGTGCCGCCGACGAACTTGGGATCGGTGTTGAGCCAGTTGCCGATGCCGCTGCCGACCGTGAAGCCGTTGCCGCCAAAGCCGATGTTGTAGCTGAAGTTGACGTTGCTGGCGTTGCGCAGCGCGTTCAGTGGCCGGTCGGCATTGGCCACCATGATGTTGTCGAACACCCGCACATTGGCCGCATCGATCACCGTGATCTCCCCTTCGCCGGTAATGGCGATGGTGCCGTTGCGCGACGCGGTGTTGAACACGATGTCGGTGTTACCCGACTTGAACATGTGGATGCCGCGGCCGCCGTTGTTGTACACGATATTGTTGGTCACCAGCGTCTTGCCCTTGTAGCCGCTGGAGGTCAGGCTGTCGATAATGATGCCGTTGCCGTCGGTTTGCTGCTGGAAGGAGTAGCACTTGCATGGGAACAGATTGCGGGCATCGTGCACTGTGTTGTTGCGCACGATCTGCTTGTAGCTGGTGGTGTTGGTATCCACATCTTTCGAGACCAGGTAGCTGATGCCCGAGGTGCCATACGGCGAATACGACGAAGTGTTGTAGATGCGGTTGTTTTCGATGGTGACCCAGTCGCTGCCGTTGGCCGCGATGCCGCCGCCCGGATGATCGTGCACCAGGTTGTTGCGGATGACGATGTGGTGCGGCGTGACGCCGCCGTTGGTTACCGAGATGCCGTTCGAATCGACCTTCGGCCCCACGAACTTGGTGGGGTTGGCCTTGGCCCAGTCGTTCTCGGCCTGCGCCACCGCTGGCGTGATGTCGGCCAGGTGGCCGATCACCTCGAAGCCGTCGATCACGATGTACGAAGCGTTCTTGACTTCGAAGCCATGGTAATTCTTGTCGTAGGTCGAGCGCAGGACCGCGCGCTCGCCCGGATAGCTCTTGTAGGTGATGGAGCCTGCCGCCGTGCCGCTCTTGGTGATCGACACCAGCGCGTAATAGTTCGGGTTGCTGTAGACGGCGCTGGCGCGTACCAGCACGGTCTGGCCGGGTGTGAGCGAGTCGGCCGCTTTCTGAATGGTCTTCCAGGGGCGCGACTCGGTGCCCGGATTGAGGTTGTCGCCATTGAGGGCGTCGACGAAAAACACGGTCGGGGTGGCGGTGGCCGGCGTGCGCGCGCTGCGCACCGGCGTGGTCAGCGCCGTACCGCTGGGACGCACCGCGGAGATGCGGTATTCGTAGGTCGACCCCGGTTGCAGCTGATTGTTGCGCCAGCGGGTAGTGTTGGCCGCCGCCGAGCCGGCCGCCAGCCACGCGCCGCCATTGTCGCGCCGTTCGATCTTGAAGCTGGTCTCATCGCTGCTGGCATCGTCCCAGGTCAGGTAGATGTCGGTCGACGACATCACCTGCACCTGGAAGTCGCGCGGGATGGCCGCCTTGTCCTCGTCGACGCCGGCGCTGGCCGGGGCCACCACGCCGGCGGCCAGCAAGGCGGCCAGCAAGGCGGCCAGCATGGTACGCGCGCGTGCATGCTGGCGCCGGGCCGGCTGCGGGTGCGCCTGGTTGTTTTGCTTAGTCATTGTCGTCCTCTTCTCTTCGTTATAAGGGCGGGATTGCCCTGGCTTATAACCGTTATGCATGAAACGCATAACCGATTACAGCCATGCGATCGTCGGTGAGTTCGATAGCCACCGCAATTGTGAAATCTCGTAAAAAACATGATGAAATTTCGCTCATATTTTTTAGCTGCGGCGTGCGGCGCCATGTAGCTGCTGCGCTGCGGGAGGCGGCAGCGGGCAGGCGGCGAACTATCGGGACACGAAAAAACATAATTGACCGGCTGTCGACGGCGGCGCACGATCCTGTCATACAGGTTTTGCGAAAGTCTTCGACATGCAGGCGCTTCCCACATCACCGCAGCACGCGCAGCCAGCACCGGCACCGGCACCAGCTGTACTGCCCGGCGCCTCCGAGCGTGGCCAGAACCTGGTCAGCGTGGCCGTGCGCGCCATCACCTCGCACATGCGCGAGCACGCGCTGGCGCCGGGCGACCGCCTGCCCAGCGAGGCGGCGCTGTGCCACGACCTGGCCGTGTCGCGCACGGTGGTGCGCGAAGCGCTGTGCTGCCTGTCGGCCCTTCGGCTGGTGGACCTAAGTCCCGGCAAGCGCGCGGTGGTGGCGCGGCTGGACCACGATCCCATGGCGCAGATGATCGGCCATGGCATCCAGACCGACCAGATCAGCATCCTGCACGTGTACGACGTGCGCCGCGCCATCGAAACACGCACGGCGACGCTGGCGGCGCTGCGCCGCACCGACGCCGAAGCGCAGCAGATCCTGGCGCACGCGCTGGCCTTGCGCACCCACAGCGACCAGCCGGCACTGGCGATGGAGCACGATCTGGCCCTGCACCTGGCCATCGCCCGGGCTTCGCGCAATCCCGTGTTCGCCCTGATCGTCGGCTCGTTCGCCGAGGTCACGCGCCAGACCTGGCCGATCGGCTGGCGCAGCCGTCCGTCCGACGCCGGGCGCGACGCCATGGTCGCGCTGCACATCGAAATGGCGCAAGCCATCGTGCGCGGCGATCCGCAGGCCGCCAGCGACCTGATGGCGCGCCACTTCGACGACAGCGCGCGGGCGCTGGCGGCGGCCGGCATCGGCTAGCCGCGCCGGCCTGCCCCTTTTTTTCACAACCACCTGCACAGGAACGACCATGCATACTGCGGCCCCGGCCGCGGCGCGTCCACGCGCCGCTCCCCCCAACATGAGCCTGACCATGGGCCTGGCCATCGGCGCCGCCCTGGGCGGCCTGCTGTTCGGCTACGACACCGCCGTCATCTCGGGCGCCATCGAGTCGATCGACCATAACTTCATCGCGCCGCGCACCGACCTGTCCGAGACGGCGCGCAATTCCCTGTCCGGCAACGCGGTCGGCATCGCCCTGTGGGGCTGCGTGCTTGGGTCCCTGGTGGCCGGCCCGCTGGCGACCCGCTTCGGGCGCCGCGCCGGCATGCTGGTGGCGGCACTGCTCTTCCTGGCCTCGTCGCTGGCGTCGGCCTGGCCCGAAACCGGGCTGGGCACGGTGGGCGCCATGGGCGCCGATGCGCTCACGCCGTTCATGGTCTACCGCTTCGTGGGCGGGGTGGCGATCGGCATGGCCTCGCTGATCTCGCCCATGTACATCGCCGAAATCGCGCCGCCGCGCCAGCGCGGCCTGCTCGTCACGTTCCAGCAGATCGCCATCGTCGGCGGCATGCTGCTGGTGTACTTCGTCAACCTGCAGATCGCCCAGATGGGCGGCGGCGACGACGGCTGGGTGTTCGCCACCGGCTGGCGCTACATGCTGGCGTCGGCCGCCCTGCCCTCGCTGCTGTTCTTCGCCGCCGCGCTGGCCATGCCGGACACGCCGCACTGGTATGCGCAACAGGGGCGCGATGCGGAGGCGCTGGCGATCCTCGAACGCCTCAACGACGCCGACACCGCGCGCACCACGCTGGCCGAGATCAAGGGCAGCCTGCACCAGCGCGAAGGCGCGCTGTTCAGCTATGGCGTGCCGCTGGTGGCCATCGGCGTGCTGCTGTCGGTGTTCCAGCAGTTCAGCGGCATCAACGCGGTGCTGTATTACGCGCCGCTGATGTTCAAGAACATCGGTTCGGGCACCGACAGCGCGCTGCTGCAAACGGTGATCGTCGGCGTGGCCAACGTGGTGTTCACCCTGGTGGCGCTGGTGTGCGTGGACCGCTGGGGGCGCAAGCCGCTGCTGATCCTGGGCGCGCTGATCATGGCCGCATCCATGGCGGCGCTGGGCTGGCTGTTCCACACGCGCCAGGAAGGCACGCTGCTGCTGATCGCGGCGGTGGTCTACATCGGCGGCTTCGCCATGTCGTGGGGGCCGGTGGTGTGGGTGCTGCTGGCCGAGCTGTTCCCCACCGCGATCAAGGGCAAGGCCATGTCGGCCGCAGTGGCGGCCTGCTGGATCGCCAACTGGATCGTGACCTGGTCGTTCAAGGTGCTCGATGGCGACAGCGGCCTGAATGCCATCTTCAACCATGGCTTTACCTACTACGTGTACGCCGGCTGTTCCCTGGCTGCGGCGCTGTTCGTCTGGAAGGCTATCCCCGAAACGCGCGGCCTGTCGCTGGAACGCATCGAACAATTCTGGAGCAAGAAATGACTGGTACCACCGCAAAGATCACCACCCCGAAGAATACCGCCATGAAGATCACCGCCATCGAAACCATCCGCATCGAGGACTTCCCCAACCTGCTGTGGGTGAAGGTGCACACCGACGAAGGTATCGTCGGGCTGGGCGAAACGTTCTTCATGCCGCAAACGGTGGAAGCCTATATCCACGAAGTGGCGGCGGCCAAGCTGATCGGCCGCAATCCGCTGGAGATCGACCGCATCTCCAAGGACCTGAATTGCTACCTGGGCTTTCGCTCCAGCGGCGCCGAGGTACGCGGCAATTCGGCCATCGACATCGCCTTGTGGGACCTGTTCGGCCACGCCACCGGCCAGCCGCTGGCACAGCTGCTGGGCGGCTTCTCGCGCGACAAGGTACGCACCTACAACACCTGCGCGGGCACCAGCTACATGCGCAAGAACCAGGGCCAGAAGACCGGCAACTACGGTCTGTCGGAAGGCGGCGCGGCCCGGCGCGAGTACGACGACCTGAATGGGTTTCTGCACCATGCCGACGAGCTGGCCGAGGAGCTGCTGGACGAAGGCATCACCGCAATGAAGATCTGGCCGTTCGACATGGCGGCTGAAAAAACCGACGGCAATTACATCTCGACCCCCGACCTCAAGATGGCCTTGCAGCCGTTCGAAAAAATCCGCAAGCGGGTCGGCGACAAGATGGACATCATGGTTGAATTCCACTCGATGTGGCAGCTGCTGCCGGCCATGACGATCGCACGCGCGTTGAGCGAGTTCGACACCTTCTGGCACGAGGACCCGATCCGCATGGACAGCCTGTCGAGCCTCAAGCAATACAAGACCGCCAGCACGGCGCCCATCTGCGCCTCCGAAACGCTGGGCGGTCGCTTCGCCATTCGCGATTATCTGGAAACCGGCGTGGCCGGCGTGGTCATGCTCGACATCGGCTGGTGCGGTGGCATTTCGGAGGCGCGCAAGATCGCCAGCATGGCCGAGACCTGGCACCTGCCGGTGGCGCCGCACGATTGCACGGGCCCGGTGGTGCTGTCGGCCTCCACCCACCTGACGCTCAACGCCACCAATGGTCTGATCCAGGAATCGGTGCGGGCCTATTACAAGACCTGGTATCAGGATCTGGTCACGGCGCTGCCGCGCGTAAAAGATGGCTACATCTCGGTGCCGCCGGGCGCCGGTCATGGCGTGCAGCTGCGCGAGGACATCGGCGAGCGCTTTACGGTCCACACCCGTGTCAGCGGCAGCAACGCATGACGATCAGCTTTCCCATCGAAACGCAGCCAATTAAAACGCAGCCAATTAGAACAAAATCACTGGAGAAGAACACATGAAAGGCAAACACGTACTCTTGACGGGTGCGCTGGGCACGCTGGGACGCGCCCAGGCCGAAGCGCTCAGCGCTGCCGGCGCCCGTCTCACCCTGCTCGACCTGCCCGGCGCGCAGGCCAGCGGCGAGGCATACGCCGCTTCGCTTACACAGGCGCGCTATCTGGGGCTGGACCTGAACCGCCTCGATGCTACCCAACAAGCGGTGATGGCCTTGTGCGCCGACGACCCGGTCGACATCCTGATCAACAACGCGGCCATGATCATCAACCGCCCGTTCGAGGAATTCACGCTGGACGAGTACGAGGACCAGGTGCGGGTCAATTCCAGCGCCGCCTTTGCGCTGATCCAGGCGGTAGCGCCGGGCATGAAGGCGCGCCGCTACGGCAAGATCGTCAACTTTTGTTCACTAACGCTGAATGGGCGCTGGGACGGCTACGTGCCGTACGTGGCGTCCAAGGGCGCCATGCTGGGCCTGACCAAGACGCTGGCGCGCGAACTGGGCCAGCACGGCATCCGCGTCAACGCCGTCTCGCCCGGCGCGGTGGTATCGGAAGCCGAAGTGCGGGTGTTCGGCGAGCGCCTGCAGCAGTACCACAACTGGATACTTGAAAACCAGTGTCTGAAAACCCGCATTGAAGCGGCCCACGTGGCCGATCTGGTCCTGTTTCTGGTCTCGCCGGCGTCCGACCTGATCACCGGTCAGAACCTCGCCATCGACGGAGGCTGGTAATGGACCGCCGCGGATTCCTCGATACCGTCAAGGCCGGCGCGCTGCTGGCCGCCGCCGGCAGCGCCAGCGCGGCACCGGCGCGCAAGAAGGCCAGCCGCAAGGCGCCCCTGGCCATCACCATGTGGGACTTTTCATGGCTGGAGCGGCGCTGGCCCGGCGCCGGCTACGAAGACTGGGACAAGGCGCTCGACGAGCTGGTCGAGCGCGGCTACAACGCAGTGCGTATCGACGCCTATCCGCACCTGGTGGCCAACGGCCCTACCAAGGAATGGCTGCTGCTACCGCAATGGAATACCCAGGACTGGGGCAGCCCCGACCTGAACCGGGTGACCGTCATGCCGGCGCTGCTCGAATTTATCGCCAAGTGCCACCAGCGCGATATCCGCGTGGGCTTGTCGTCCTGGTACCGCGAGGATGAACAAGGCATGCGCCTGAAGATCAGCGGGCCGGATATGCAGGCCGACCAGTGGGTCGCAACGCTGGGCCATATTCAGAAAGCCGGTTTGCTCGATGCGATCCTCTACGTCGACCTGTGCAACGAGTGGCCGCTGCACCTGTGGGCGCCGTGGTTCCAGAAGCAGGAAGGCGTGGACGTCTGGGCGACCCCTGCATCGGTGTCATACATCAAGCAGGCCATCGCCCGGGTACGCGCGGCCTATCCGCAGCTGCCGCTGCTGTTTTCATTCTTTAACGACCGGGTCGAGGACTATCTCGACCACCAGATGCCGTTCGACCTGTTCGAACATCACATCTGGATGGCGCAGCAGAACAATCACGAGTTCTACAAAGAAGTGGGCTACAACTACGAGCGCTTCGACGCCAAGGGCTATACCGCCATGGTCAAGAATGCCGAGCGGGCCTACCGCGCGCGCCCGGACTACTGGCGCAAGCTCATGCTCGACAAGATTGCCCGCGCCGCCAGCGTGTCCGCCAAACTCAATAAACCGTTGGTGACGACCGAGTGCTGGTCGGTGGTGGACTACAAGGACTGGCCGCTGCTCAAGTGGGACTGGGTCAAGGACCTCAATGCCGAAGGCACCCGGGCGGCGTCGCGCAGCGGGCAATGGCTGGCGATCGCCACGTCGAATTTCTGCGGGCCGCAGTTCAAGGGCATGTGGAACGACGTGCGCTGGCACCGGGCGCAGACCGCGATGATCAGGTCGGGCCCGATTAGCAAAGGGCTGCGCGGCGGTTTGCTGTGGGACCGCCTGTAGCGCTCAGCTGCAGCGCTCCGGTGTGGCGGAGGCCGACGGTGGCCGGCTGTCATGGCATGGGGGCGATTATGGCGTGCGCTCCATGCGAGATATCGTAAGCCGTAGAAGATTTATCGTGATGGACGCACAGGACGTCGGTCTCTAGCATAGGCCTGATATCCGGGATTGGCTCGTCCGTCATCCTTCTGCCTACCTCTCGCCGCCATCGTCCATCAAATCATGCCAATACGCTTGCCATCCCTACTTGCCGCCTCTGCCCTCGCCATTCCCCTTATTACGCTGGCTGCCCATACCAGCACCGCTGCGGCATCCGGCCTCGCCGCCGCGCAGTCCACAGCGGCCCGTCCATGGGTGCAAGTGAGCGGCAACCAGCTGGTCGCAGCCGGCAAGCCGATCCAGCTGCGCGGCGTCAACCTGGGCAACTGGCTGCTGCAGGAAGACTTTTTGTTCGGCCTGCACGGCACCCACAGCCAGATGCGCGCGGCCATCGATACGGTGCTCGGCAAGCGCGCCGCTATCTTCTGGGACGAATACGAAGAGCAGTTCTTCACCGATGCCGACGCCGCATGGCTGCAGGCGCGCGGCTTCAACCTGCTGCGCGTGCCCTTCAACCAGAACCGGCTGGAGGACCCTAATCATCCAGGGCGCTACGACAAGGCGGCGCTGGCCCGCATCGACCGCCTGATCGAACGCTGCGCGCGTCACGGCATCTATGTGCTGCTCGACCTGCACGCCGTTACGGGCGGGCAGTCGCGCGAGAACTACGCCGACGCCACCAGTGGCGAGCCGCTGTTCTGGGCCCACGCCGACCTGCGCGAGCGCGCCACCCGCCTGTGGGAATTTCTGGCGCGGCGCTATCGCGACAATCCGGCCGTCGCCGGCTACGATTTGATCAACGAGCCGCATACAGAAGGCCGTACCCACCTGCTCACCAGCTGGCTGCGTACCACGGTTGCGCGCGTGCGCGCCATCGACACGCGCCACGTGGTGTGGCTGTCGGGCGACGAATGGGGCGCCGGCCTGGTGGGCCTGGAGCCGCAGCTTTGGAAAGCACGCCAGCTGGCGTTCCAGTTCCACATCTACCCCACCTGGACCTATCCGTGGGCGCAAATGGACCGCTACCCCGCTACCGTCGACGGCGTGCGCTACGACGCCGCGTGGCTGCGCCAGCGCCTGGCGGGGATAGCGGCATTCGGCCGCCACCACCCCGTCCTGCTGGGCGAGACAGGCTTTTCCATTAACGGCAACAGCGCCCGCGAAGCGCTGATGCAGTCGGCGCTGACCGACTTTCTGGCGCTGGCCGAACAGCAGCGCTGGTCATGGGCGCAGTGGACGTATAAGGATATCGGCCAGATGGGCATGGTGTCGCCACGCCGCGACACGGCATGGCAGCAGCTGGTGCGCTCGGAAGCGGCTCAGGCGGAACGGCACAAACTCGCCGGCCTGATTCCCGTGCGCGGCGCGGCCGGCGCGCTGCCGCAACTGCCAGCCCTGATACGGAGTTTGGCCGACACCCCGGCCGATGTCGATCAAAAGGTGGTCGGCACCAAGGTGCGGCGCGCCCTGGATGAACTGCTCAGCCGCGCCATTTCCCGGCCCATGGCGCGCATGAACGACGACGAATTGCGCGCGCTGGCACGCTCGTTCAGCCTGGCCAACTGCGAGGAAAACAACGCCATCGTCGCGCCGTTCGCCGCTGCCGCCAAGCGCATCGCGCCATAGCCTCGGCATAGTCTCGCCAAAGTCTCGCCCATTGTAGCGGGCGAAAAAAAAGCCTTCCGATCATCAGCGCGGAAGGCTCAAGGTTGCTGCGTGCGAGCTTAGAAGCTCTCGACCGCGCCCACGTCCGACGCACCGCCGCGCGGGCGCGGTGCAAAGTTCACGTCATATGGCGGCACGCCGGAGTTGAACGCCGTGTTCACCGCCGGGCTGTTGGCGGCCAGGTGGAACTGGTATGGCCCGCTGGTGCTCACAAAGCGCGGATCGACGCCGACCCGGTTATTGCTACCGCCGGTTTCGGTCCAGCGGTTGCCGCCCTGGACGATGTTGTGACTGAAATCGATGTCGCTCGATGTCGTGTACAAATTGGCCGGACGGTCCGGACGCGCCACGATGATGTTGTTCCAGATGCGCGCGAACTTGGTACGCTGCATGGTGATCTCGCCGTCGCCGGTGATCTGGATCGTGCTGTTCTTGTAGGTAGTGTTATTGAAAATATCGGCGTAGTTGGTGTTGAGCGAATGGATGCCTCGCCCGCCGTTGTCGAACACGATGTTGTTGGCCACCAGCGTGCGTCCGGTGTACGTGAACTTGTTGAACGAGTCGATGATGATGCCGTTGCCATCGGTCGGCTGCTTGAAGCCGAAGCAGTTGCACGGGAACAGATTGCTGGCGCCCGAGACCACGTTATTCATCGCCACCAGGCGATAGCTGGACGTGTTGGTGTCGTAGTTGTACGGCGTCAGGAAGCTGATTCCCGAGGTGCCGTACGGCGAATAGGCGCTGGTGCCGGACACGCGGTTGTTCTCGATGGTGACATAGTCGGCGAAATTGGCCGCAATGCCGCCGCCCGGCGTGTCGCGCACGACGTTATTGCGGATCGTGATGTGGTGGGTCTTGTTGATCGTCTTGCCGCTCACGCTGATGCCGTTGGAGTCGACGATCGCCGTGATGTACTTGACCGGCGACAGCTTGGAGTACGCCAGCGCCAGGTCGTTCTGCTCCTTGGCTTCCTCGTAGCTCACCTGCTTGACATGGCCTTCCACTTCAAATCCGTCGATCACGATATAGGCCGCGTCGCGCACCTCGATGCCATGGTTATTGACGCCCTTGGTGGTTTTGACCAGCGGCCGTTCGCCCGGATAGTTACGGTAAGTGATGGGCGCGCCATCGAGTCCCGACTTGTTGATCGCCAGGACCGCGTAGTTGGTCGCGCTGGTGTAGGTCCCCTTGCGCACCATAACGGTCTGCCCCGGCAGCAAGGTGCCATGCGCCTTCTGCAGCGTGGCCCAGGGGCGCGCTTCCGTGCCGGGATTGGTATTGCTGCCGTTAACCGCGTCGATATAATAGATGCCGGGCGCGCTGGCCGGCGCCGTGGCAGCTGTCGCTTCGAAGCTGAGCGCGTCGGGCGCGCCGGCGCGCTGCGCGCTCACGCGGTACTGATAGACGGTGGAAGGCTGCAGCCCGGTGTCGCGAAACAGCGTGACGTTGGCGGCCACGCTGGTGACCGCGCGCCAGTCCTGGCCCGGGTCGCGCCGCTCGATCATGAACCCGGTTTCGTCGGGGGTGGCATCGCGCCATTCGAGGGTGATGTCGCTACTGTTCATAGGCTGGGCCGTGAGGCGACGCGGCGCGGCGGCGGCCAGGTAATCGGCGGCGCTGGCATTGGTGGGGGTGGTCAGGATCACCTGGCCGGTGGACACCAGCACTGCGCCCGACTCGGGGCGCACCACGCCGACGCGGTATTCGTAGGCGGTGCCGAGCAGCAGATTGGTGTCGACGTAACTGCGCGCGTCGGGGCCAAGTATGGCTTGCTGGATCCAGGCACGGCTGCCGAGGATGCGGCGCTCGACCTTGAACGAGGTGACGTTGGGTGGATTGCTCGACCACGTGACGACAGCCTGCGTGGGCGACGGATACGAGCGCGCCACCACGTTGTAAGGTTCGCCCATGGCCGACACAGTCGCGCCGTTGAGCTGCGCCATGGCCGGCACGGCTGCGCATGCGAGTGCGCACAGCAGGGGAATCGCAAGGAGTACAGGAGTTCGTTTCATTATTTCCTCGTCAGCGGTCTGCGCAAAGTTACAAGTGGCCGCGCGCCGCGCCAGACCCATGGCGGCACACGCAAGCGCTGCATGCCGGGCGCGCCCGGTCATGTTCGTTCGACATCGATCTTGACGACTTGGAATCGGTCCGGCAATTACGAATCTTTCGAAAATCGTTATGAACTTGCGTCTTGCGCGATAGGGGCTCGACTATTGCGCCCGCGCCCATACGGCGGCATGATGAGCGCTTTCGACCACCTGAACGAACCATGCAACCACGCCCCGGACTATCCCTGACTGCCTGCTCGCTGCTGTCGTGCAGTGCCCTGCTGAGCGCCTGCGCGCCCGCCATCCAGCACCGCGCGCCGCCCTTGCACGAGGTGGTGCTGCTGGTGGGCCAGTCGAACATGTCGGGGCGCGGGCTGGATGCGCAGGCGCCATCCGCGGCCATGCAGCATGAGCGGGTGCTGATGTGGGATCCGGCTGCCGGCAAGCTGGTACCCGCGCGCGACCCCATGCCGCATCAGGATCTGCACGTCAAGCCGGTGCGGGTCGGGCCAGGGCTGTCGTTTGCCCACGCATACCTGAACAACGGCGCACCGGACGCGCGCGTGGTGCTGGTGCCGGCGGCTTTCGGTGGCTCGGGGTTCAGCGATAAGGAGGGCAGCTGGCGCGTCGATCGCACCCCGGTGTCGGCGCTGACGACAGAAGCGGTGGTGCGCGCCAATGCGGCCGTGAGCGCGTTGCGCGCCAGCGGTGCTGCGGTGCGGGTGAGCGCCATCTTGTGGCATCAGGGGGAAACCGATGGTGGCAATGGCATGGTCGCCGCAGACTATACGCAGCAGCTTGACGCGCTGGCGGGTTACTTGCGCGAGCACGTCGATGGTGCCGGACCGGCCACGCCGTTTTTGGTGGGCCAGTATGTACCGAGCCAGATCGCGCAGGTGCCGGCCCTGCGCGCGATCGCCGAAAGCAACCGCGCCCTGCCCGGCAGGCTGGCGCACAGTGCCTGCGTGGGTAGCCGGGGGTTGAGGGGAAATCCGGCACCGGACAGTATCCATTTCGACGCGCCTTCGCAGCGGGCCATGGGCGAGCGCTATGCCGCCGCGCTGGTGACGCTGCAGTTGGCGGCGAGCCCGGTCGATTGCGATTGGTAGCTTTGCTTGGGCCAATACCACTTGTCACACGCGGCGCTACGGGTTGCCGGCAATTGCGTCACTGATCGACCGTGGTATGGCTCCTCGCCTGCGCGAGGACGACGGAGTTGGGGCTTATGGCGGAAGACGCCGTCTCTCTGGCGTAAGACTGCGTGAAGCTAATTACCAATCGACGGCGGCTAGCCGATCGACTTGCCCAGCACCGCCATGGTTTCGGCAAAGCGCTTGTGGGTGAACTGGCGCGCCTTGATCGCTTTGGCCTTGGCCTGGGCAGGATTTTTTGCCATCTGCAGCACCGCTTTGGGGAAAGCGGCGACTTCTTCCTCCACATCGAAGTTGAACAGCCAGTCGGACAGGCCGATATCGTCCCACATGCGGCCCTTGCTGCTTTGCTCGACCCAGCGGTTGACGATGGCCGGGATCCCCAGGCCGATGCACATGATCGGGCTGTGCATCTCGTTGCTGAACATGCCAGCCGACCGCTTGTAGACGCCCATCGCTTCCTCCAGCAGCCATGGACGGTCGAGCCACACCACCTTTTTCTTGACGTCTTCCGGCAGATGGTCGTACACCCAGGTCTTGCCGATGATCGTCTCGGTCTCGTCTTCGTTACCGATCAGGATCTTGAGGTCGGTCTGGCGCGTTACTGCGATGATGGCCTCGCGCAGCGGCGCGTGATCGAATTCCTTCATCTCTTCGTTGCGCTGGTGCTGGCGGCCGTCGAGGGGGCGCTTCTTGCGTTCATGCAGCCAGGTGGGCGTGAAGCGCTGCTTGGGCAGGCACACCATGAATTTACCGTCGCGCAGACCATGCTTGGCCAGCAGCCGAGCCGCCGCGGCGTCGTCGGCCACGTCGGTGGAAAACACCACGTCGGGCGACCAGCCCATGATGGGCGACTTGACGCCATCGAGCTGCGCCTTCTTGAGTGACACCGAATCGCGGAAGTAAGCAAAGGCAGCGCGTGTAAGGGTGTCCTTTTCCCCGGTGCCGAAGATCCAGTGGCCGTAAGTGACGCCATACACACCGAAGGGCTTGCCGGTTCGCTTCTTGAATGCGTCCAGGTCCGCCCACGAGAGCGCGTACGGGCCGGAATTATGCAGCATGAAGTCGGCCGAGGCGATGGCCGCATCCAGCTCCGGGGTCGAGCCGGCGCCGTTCGCGTCGAGCGTGCCCTGGACGATTTTGACCTTGGGGAAGCGCTGCTTGAGCATGTGCACTTCATATTCGGGCAGCTCGGCGTAGAACGGCCAGAACGTCACTTCCACATTGGGCAGATGGCGTTCGAGCAGGGCCAGCGCGGCCGGCGTGTGCGCCACGTCGCCGATGTTCTCGATCTGCCAGCCGGAGCGCAGGATGATGCGGCGGGGTTGGCCGGCGGCCAGGGCGGCAAACGGCAGCAGCGCGGCACCGGCGCCAATGGCGAGGGCGCCTAATATGCTGCGCCGGGATGGGTGTTGCAGGGTCATGCATCGCTCCAATGGATGGTTGTTCTACACCGATTGTGGCAAGCGGGCCCCAGCCCTGCAATTGCGAAAAGCGTCGGGCGCTACTGCTATCGGTGCGGCATTGCCCGGGCCATGACAGGAATCGCAAGCCGCCACCGAGTTTCGCAATTGCCACCGCACTGCGCTAGCGCCAATAATCGGTCCGCAATGGGCACGCCGCGTCGCAGCCGTTCATTGCCTTCTACCGCACACATCACGAAAGTTTTCCCCCATGCGTACGCTTTTCCATGGACTGGCCGCGAGTGCGGCCATCAGCATCTCAGGCCTGGCCTGCGCCCAAGAACCGAAAGCGGCGGACATCGCCGCCGCCATCGACCGCGCCGTCGTCTGGCAGATGGCCAACCCCAGCGGCTCGCATACCCGCGACTGGGTCATCGCGCCCCTGTACGACGGCTTGATCCAGGCGGCCATCGCCACCAACCGCCCGCGCTACCTGGTGCCGGTGCTTAGCATGGGCAAGCAGGTCAGCTGGTCGCTCGGCTCACTGGGCCGATTCGCCGACGACCATGCGGTGGGCCACGCCTGGCTCGACCTGTATCTGATGAACCGCCAGCGCGGCGAACGGCTGGACCGCATCCGCACCCAGATGAGCAAGATCGTCGACGATCCGATCACCGAAAAGCTGGTTTACCACCACACCCCCGAGACCAAAGGCATCAGCTTCGTCGACCGCTGGACCTGGTCGGATGCGTTGTATATGGGGCCGCCGGTATTCGCGCGTCTTTACACCGCCACCGGCGACAAGAAGTATCTCGACTTCATGGACCGCGAATACCGCGCCACGGTCGATCAGCTCTACGACCGCAGCGAGCATCTGTTCTACCGCGACTTCAACTTCATCGACAAGCGCACCCCGCGCGGCAAGAAGGTGTTCTGGAGCCGCGGTAATGGCTGGGTCTACGCTGCCCTGCCGCAGATCCTCGAGCACCTGCCGCCCAAGCACGCCAGCCGCGCCTATTACGAAGAGCTGTTCCGCGACATGACGATCGGGATCCTCAAGACCCAGCAGGCCGACGGCCTGTGGCGTCCCAGCCTGCTCGACGCGGACGAAGTGCCGATCGGCGAGACCAGCGGCAGCGGCTTTTTCGTGTACGGTCTGGCCTGGGGCGTCAACCACGGGCTGCTGGACAAGAAGGCCACCTGGCCGGCCATCAAGCGCGGCTGGGCGGGCCTCTCCACCCGCGTGCGCGCCGACGGCTACGTGGGCTACGTTCAACCCATCGGCTCGGCGCCCCGCTCCGAGGAAGCCTATTTGAGCGTCATGCCCGACGGCAGCCGCGTGCTGGCGCCGCCCAAGCCGCGCGTGCTGTCGGAGAGTTCGACCCAGGACTACGGCACCGGCGCCTATCTGCTGGCGGCCAGTGAGATGCTGCGCGCCGTGGGCGGCGTGCGTCCGGCCAGGCCGGGCGAGCTGCTGGCGCGTGCCGAGAAGCTGCTGGACCAGGAGGCCAAGACCCCGCGTGCCTATGCCCGCGTGGTGCCCGAGCGGATGGACGACCTGGCGTGGGAAAACGACAAGGTGGCCTTCCGTATGTACGGCCCGGCCTTGCGCGGCGCGCCCGAGGACAGCGGCATCGATGCCTGGTTCAAGAAGGTGCACTACCCCGTGCTGGACAAGTGGTATGGCCTGGCCACCGGCAAGGCGAACCTTACTTACCATAAGGACCGCGGCGAAGGCTACGACGCTTACCATGTCGGCAATACCCGCGGCGTGGGCGGCGTGGGCCTGTGGATCGACGGTAAGCTGGTCACGTCCGACACTTTCGTCAAGGGCAATGTGCACTGGACCCGGTCCGACGTGGCCGAGTTTTCCAATATCTTTTCGTACCCGATCACCATCGACGGAAAGCCGGTGTATGAGCACCGTTATTCGCGTCTCAAGCTGGGCGAGCGCATGACCGAGATCCGCTCCTATTTTTCGCACTCGCAAGGGGCATACGATGCGCACCCGATTACCAACTTTCCTTACGAGGTTGCGATCGGCGTGGTGACGCAGGACGCGGCGCAGGCCAAGGTGGTGCTGGCGCCCGGCATGGTGGCCGTGACCGAGCAGGTCGACGGCAAGGCGCTGGGCACCGGGGTGCTGGTCGATGTGGCGCGCTCGCTGCGCACCGAGCGTCTGGCGCCCGAGGATAAGGAGGGCAAGCATGCGCATGGCCTGATCTTCACCAAGGTCGACGAGGCCGGGTATGTGAAGTACCGCAGCGGCTTTGCCTGGAGCGGCGATGGCGAGATCACGACGCCGGCGGCTTGGATGGAGTATCTGGCGGCGCAGGCGAAGCGGCCGCACTGAAGCTGGTTTCTGTTCACAGGTACTATGGGTCCCCGCCTGGCTGCGCGGGGATGACGGCTCAAAGGGTGGCGGTGAAGAAAGCAACGCGTGCGAAAAAAAGGGTGGCGGTAACAAAAGCTCCGCGTGCGAAATCGTAAGCAGCCGCGCTTTTTCGGCATCGACAGCGCGCCGGCAACTGGTCTAGCATGTGGCATCATTATCCCGCGAGAACCCCATGCCCCTGCCGCCCCCTTTGCGCCTGTCGCGCCGCCGCCTGCTGGCAGCCCTGTACGCCGCCGCCACCTTGCCGCTGCCCCTGACCAGCCTGGCCGACGCCCCTCGTTCGCCGACGGCCCACCGTCCCGTCATCTTGTGGCGCAATGCCTGGAACACCAATAACATCGGCGACATCGGCCACGTCCCCGGCGCCATGGCGCTGCTGCGCCACTACCTGCCGGAGGCGCGGGTGATCCTGTGGGCCCACAAGGACCTGATCATCCGCGGCGAGTACGCCACGCTGGGCCGGGTGCCGGACGGCGTGCTCGATGCCGGCTCGGTCAGCCGTAAGATCTACCCGCAGCTGGAAGTGGTGCGCGGCGAAATCGGCGCCGACGGCAAGGGCGACAACGCCGAACTGGACGCGGCCATCGCGGCGGCCGACATGATGGTCATCGGATCGGGCGCCGGCATCCTGGAGCCGAACGCCCTGCTGCGCTTCAAGCAGCGCACCGGCAAACCGATGGGCGTGTTCGGCATCACCACCGACTCGTTCAACTTCACCAACTTTAACGATGGCGAGGCCGGCGCCGACGTGCAGGCGCTGCGCCAGGCCAGCTTTGTGTTCACCCGCGAGCGCACCTCGCTGCGCCTGCTCAAGGGCGAGGACGTGGACGGGCCCCAAGGCGCCTCCGCCGACCGGCCCGACACCGCCGTCAACGAAACCATCAACCGCAAGCCGATCGGCGTGGACCTGTCGCAGGTGCCCGCCGCCTTCGTGCCCGACACCACCTTCGCCTTCTCGGCCCGCGACGACGCCAAGGCCGCCGCCTTCATGCGCAGCCACGGCCTGGAATCGGGTAAATTCATCTGCGTGATTCCGCGCCACCGCTGGACCCCGACCGGCACGCCCACCCGCCAGGGCGACTCGCGCGACGCCTACAACGCCCTGTACCTGGAAGAAGACAGCGCCAAGCTGCGCGCGGCCATCGTGGCCTATGTGCGCAAGACCGGCCACAAGGTGGCGCTGGTGCCCGAGACGGTGTACGTGGTGCAGCACCTGGACGCGCTGCTGCGCGATGGCCTGCCGGCCGACGTGGCCGCCAAGGTGATCACGCGGCGCGACTACTGGCTGCCCGACGAAGCCGCGTCGGTGTTCGCCCACGCGCAGGCCGTGGTCAGCGTGGAAAACCATTCGCCCATCATTGCCGCCGCCGTCGGCACGCCGTTCCTGATGGTGCACCAGCCGGAAGACTCGTTCAAGGGCGACATGTTCGCCGATATCGGCCTGGCCGACTGGTATGTGGCCGATATCAACCGGGCCAGCGGCGCCGACGTCGCCGCCGCGCTGATGAAGATCGTAGCAAACCCGCAAGCCGCGCGCGCCCGGCTAAAACGGGCCATGGCGCTGGTCGCGCAGCGCCAGCAGTTCGGCATGCAGCGCCTGCGCCAGCTGCTGGCACTACCACCCTCCACCAGCGCCCTGTACACACCGCCGTCCGGGCCAGCTCCGTTCAAGTCGCGCCGCAGCCGCTGATACGCCACGGCCCGCCGGCGGGCACCGGACAGTACTTCGCCGGCACATGTTCTGCTACCATGCGAAACAGTTCACGCTGCGCCGGAATACCCTCCCCCGCGGCAGCAGTATCCGGAGACAGTATGCGTAAAGCAGTAACCTTGCAGCAGGTGGCCGACGCCGCCGGCGTGTCGCTCAATACGGCCTCGCGCGCCATCCGCGCCGACCGCTACGTATCGGACGGCGCGCGCGCGCGCGTGCAGGAAGCGGCCGAACGGCTGCACTACCGCCCCAACGCGGTGGCGCGCCACATGCGCGGCGACAAACCGCGCCTCCTGGGCGTGTTCGTCAACGCCATCGGCTGGGCCGTGGTGCACGAGCTGGTCGACCAGATCAGCGAAGAAACCCAGCGCCTTGACTACGACCTGGTGGTCTTCAGCGCCGCAAACTTCCACGACCGCCGCCGCTCCGGCACCAGCGACCTGCTCAGCGGCCTGTGCGACGGCCTGATGATCGTGCTGCCCAATCAGGAAGACACCTTTTTGGACGTGCTGGAACGCGACCGCAGCAACTGCGTGCTGATCGGCTTTGCCGCGCGCGACATTGGCCTGCCGGTGGTGGTGGCGGACAACCGCGCCGGCGGGCGCATGGCCACC
>CALRYE020000093.1:0-24187 GCA_943372275.1 Janthinobacterium lividum | reverse complement strand
GCAGCCCGCGCGACCCGGTCGGGTGTGAGCGAGGTCGGGCCTGCCATCTTAATGCAGGAAGCTGCCGTGCGCTGCGCTGCTGCTGCCGCGTGCCGACGGATGGGGTAGCGCACCCCGTTCGATGAGCATCTTGATATTGGCCAGGTCGTCTTCGAGCTGACTGGCCGGGTCGCTGCCCAGCAATGCCGCGCCGGTTTGCCCCAGCTTGCCGCCGACCGGCAGATACGATAGATGGACGTTGACGCGCGTGCCGCCGCGTACCGGGTCGAAGCGCACCTCGCCGCGCTGGTCGATCTCGGATCCTGGCAGGCTGCGCCACGCGAGCAGGCGCGGGCGCGACGCTTCGGTCAGCTCGGCGTCCCACTCGAAGCGGCTACCTGCCGGCCCCTTAACCACCCAGTGCGAACGACGCTCGCCCAGATCGCGCACGTCGATGACGTTCGACATGAAGCGCGGAAAATTGTCGTAGTTAGCCCAGGTATCGTAGACCTGCTCGGGAGCGGCATCGATCCGGATGGACTTGTGGACGTCGATCCGCTGGCCCTGGCCGGCGGCCAGGTCGGTCCGGGTGCCCGGCATGGCGCCGCGCGCCAGCAGCGCCATGCCCGCCAGTCCGGCCGCGGTCGTCACGGGAGAGCGCGGCCGCAGCATGCCGAACAGCCCGAGGGCGCTGCCGCCAAACAAGCTCAGGTTGCGCTCGCTCGGCACCCACGAGCGGGCGCGCAAGTCGCGAATGATGTCGGCCATGGTGGGAGGCGTGCCGGGCGGACGCGGCGGGAAAAGGCCTTGCGGACGCAGTGCCGCGCTGCTGCCGGCATTGCTCGAATTGATGGCATTGCCGGCGTCGGCGGTAGCGCTGGCGTCGCCATCATGGCCGGCTTGGCTGGCGCTGCGGTTGCCGCCTGCGAGCCTGTCCATGATCCTGCCGGCGAGAGACGGGGCTATGCCGGTGCGCTCGCCCGGACCACCGGCCGATGTGCCAGCGCTGTGACTGACCTTATCGATCATGTCTCCGGTCTGGCGCCCGAGTTCGCGCAGCCTGGTGGACGAGACGGCACGCCGCTCGCGCCCCCGGTCAGGGTCCAGCATATACATGACGAGCGCCCCGACGGCCGCGCTGGCGATCCACTTGCCCAGCTGCAGATCCTGGATCGAAGCATAGTTCTTGTATTCTTGGTCCATGTAGTCCTCCATGTGCTGATGCTTACCGATGATTGTTGGCAAAGTGTTTGGCAAAGTGTTTGGCAAAGTCTTGCTGCACAGCGTAATTGCAACGGTCGATGCCGCTAGCGCCGCGGGTGCTGCTAAGTGGCATGCGAGCTGCCCGCCAGCGGCACCTGGCGCGCCCGTTCTCGCCAGGCGATCGCCAGCAGATCCTGCACTTCGTCGTCGCTGGTCTGGTCGAAATGTCGGTACCAGTGACTTACTGCAAAAAACATGGCCGGGCGCCTGAGGCACACCAGCTCGTCGACTTCCGCCGCGATTGCGGCGCACGTATCGGGCGGGCCAACCGGGACGGCAACGACGATGCGCGCCGCGCCCAACAGGCGCGCCTGATACACGGCGGCGCGCATGGTCGACCCGGTCGCCAGCCCGTCGTCGACCAGGATGGCGGTGCGCCCGTGCAATTCAACCGGCTCGCGCCCGCCCCGATACTGGCGTTCACGCCGCGCGATTTCAGCCGCCTCGCGCTTGCATGCGGCATCGATGGCGCCTGGCGCGATCCGATGGTCGACAATGGCTTCGTTGTTGAGCACGCGCACCGCCGGCCCGGCGATGGCGCCCATGGCGAACTCTTCGTGCCCAGGCAAGCCCAGCTTGCGTACCAGCAGCACGTCTAGTTCCAGGCCCAGCGCAGCGGCGACGGCGAACCCGACAGGAACGCCGCCCCGCGGCAGTGCCAGTACGATGGCGTCGCGCTGGCCAGCGTAGGCACGCAATGCCATTGCCAGTTGCTTGCCCGCGTGCGTGCGGTTCTTAAAAGTGGACGAGTCAGCCATGTGAGTTGGACCGTATATGCGCGCTGTGGTTTCACGGTTGCGCTTAATTTCGCCGTTGCCCGTGCATTTCGCCATTGCGGGCCTTTGCGACGATCAGTGCAAAAAAACCCGCCCGGGCGCTGCCACAGGCGGGAACTAGCAGACCGATCAGGCGGCCAGTAGAAGGTTGAGCGGGTCCGCCGTGGCCGGCGGTGGTCTTTACTGGATCGTCAGGCGAGTTGCCGTTGCTCCCTGCTTCTTCGGCAGGGACAAGCTGAGCACGCCGTTCTCCATGCGCGCTTGCGCGGTCGCCTCGTCCACTTCGGACGGCAGCACGAAGCTGCGCGCGAAGCGGCGGGTGCTGCGCTCGGAATACACCAGGTTTTCGCCTTCGCGTTGTTCCTGCTCGCGCTTGATCTCGCCTTCGATGGATACCCGCTGATTTTCAATGGCCACCTTGACGTCTTCTTTGTTCACACCTGGCAGCTCCGCTTCGATCTCGAACGACTTTTCCGTCTCGGTGACATTGAGCCGTGGACTGGTGGTGCCATCCCCCTGGAATGGTGACAAGGCACTGCCCTGGGTGAACGGGGCAAACATCTCCTCGAACATGTTTTCTACCAGTCGCCCGAACTGGTCGTCGATCGAACGGGGACGGTAGGCCGACAAGGGCGATGCACCGCGTCGTGCTAGATTCATGATAAGCCTCCTGAATTGAATGGGTCATGGATGCGTGGTGAAGTGGAGCAGGTGCCCCTTCCTCCTCCATTTAAGAGCGCGCGCATGGGGTTTCAAGCAGCGTCAGCGAGCCCCCAGGCCGGATTGCTACCCTCATTTGATCTAGCGCAAGCGCGATGCACAACGTCGATACAACGGCGCTGGGTGGCGCTCTAACGCTTTCATACACATGGCTGCGGCCAGGCCGTCACGGTACGCTGCCAGGCAACGAGCGCTGCAAGGCAAAGGGGCAACCATGAATCAGACAACTGATCAATCAACGCAGCAAACATCCCAGCAAAACTCCCAGCCAACAACTTCGCCAACAACTCAGCCAACAACTCAGCCAACAACTCCGCCAACAACCCAGCCGGATCAGCCGCAGGCGCGCTCGACCCAGACACTGCTGTCGCACTGGTGGCTACTGGCGTTGCGCGGTGTGATTGCCATGCTGTTCGGCGCGCTGGCCTTGCTCATGCCCGGCGTCACCTTGCTGACGCTCACTGCGCTGTTTGCCGCGTTTGCGCTCGTCGGCGGCGCGGTGTGGACCTTCGGCGCACTGCGCCATCGCCGCAGCGACGAGCGCTGGTGGCTCATGCTGCTGCTGGGTGCGGTGAGTCTGGCCGCCGGCGCCATCGCCATGCTGCATCCCGCGATGACGGCCATCGTGCTGATCATGCTGGTCGGGGCCAACGCTCTGGTGACGGGTGTCGTCGATATCATCGCCGCGGTCCGCATGCGCAAGATTATTCGAAACGAATGGCTGCTCGGATTGAGCGGTCTCGCCTCGGTGCTGTTCGGCGCGATCGTGCTGCTCTTTCCCACCGGCGCAGGCGCATTGGCGCTGGCTGCGTTCATCGCCATCTATGCACTGCTCACCGGCGCGATGCTGGTCGCGCTGGCGCTGCGGGTACGCGTATGGGCACACGGCCGGAGTCGGGACGGCCATACGGGCGGTGCGGAGAACAGAGAATTTCGGCAGTAAGCTTTCTCGTGACTGCGCGGTGAATATGGACGGGGTGGAGAGCGACTGGGGACAATGAATGTGGACCGTATCTGTGCAAAGTAAATTGCGCAGTAAACGCGCCTTCGCCCTCCCGACGCGGACCGGCAAGTTTCTACTTTCGTCCGGTAAATAGTTTCTGCGCTGAATTGAAAACCTGTTTATGAATCAAAATTGTTAATTTCGTTAAGATGTGGTCTGCATGCCAAGACGAACACAGCAGTGGTATGTAACACTTTCAATAACTTAACGAAGGAGTACATCATGAAGAGCAATCATAAAAGCGTCCTCTTGGTTGGTATGCTGGCCTTTGCACTGAGCGCCTGTACCACGACCGACAGCACCACCTCGAGCACATCGCCAACGGCGACGACGGCGAACGGTGGCGGCATGTCGAGCACTGCAACAACTGCGCCAGGCGATAGCGGCACCACCGCCAGCGGCACCGCAACGGCGGGCGCCCAGGGCACCGCCACCACGACCAGCGTTGGCAGCTCGACCACCGGCACCACCGGCAGCACCACGGAAGTCAAGAAGTAAGTCACGACTTCCCGCTGACGCATGGCGTCAGGGGGTAGCCGCTGGCTCGGCACTGCGCCCGCATCGCTGCGGCAGAGTCCGGGAATTGGTCCGCTTCGGCGGACCAATTCGTTTGCAGTACCTCTTTTTTGACTGTTTTTACAGTATCTCTTTTTTGCGCGACGCATTAGTGCCTGGGGGCGCGCATTTGCACCGCACCTGATGGCCACCGTCATGTGGCAACCGCGGTATCAGGCTGGCGCTCACGCACCTCTGGCATGGCCTCCCGCAGCGCATCGTCCACCGTCGTGAGCCACACGAAGGTTAGCTGGTCGCGCGCATCGGCGGGGATATCGTCCAGATCCTTGGCATTGCGAGCGGGCAGGAGCACGGTGGAGATTCCCGCCCTCAGCGCCGCCAGCACTTTTTCTTTGACACCACCGACCGGCAGCACCAGCCCACGCAGACTGATTTCGCCCGTCATGGCGCAATCGTTGCGTACCGGCTTGCCGGTAGCCAGCGACACCAGCGCCACGAACATGGCCACGCCGGCGCTGGGGCCGTCTTTCGGGATAGCGCCGGCCGGAACGTGGACGTGGATATCATGACGGCGGAACAGGTCGGGCGCCAGTGCCAGCGCGCCCACGCGCGCCTTGACCAGGGTGAGGGCCGCCTGCGCGCTTTCCTTCATGACGTCGCCCAGCTGGCCCGTCAGGATCAGCCGGCCACTGCCGGGCACCCGGCTGGCCTCCACGAACAGGATGTCGCCGCCCACCGGCGTCCATGCCAGACCCGTTGCCACCCCCGGCATGCTGGTGCGTAAGGCCAGTTCGCTTTCGAACTTGCGCGGCCCCAGGATGGCGGGCAGGTCGGCCGCATCGATGGCCACATGGCCGACCATGCCCTCGGCGATGCGCATGGCCGCATGGCGCAGCGCACTGCCCAGTTCCCGTTCCAGATTGCGCACACCCGCTTCGCGCGTGTAGTCGTCGATGATGGCGAGAATGGCCGCGTCGCTGACGGTGCACTGTTCCGGTAGCAGCCCGTTGGCGTCCAGCTGGCGCTGCACCAGGTAGCGGCGCGCGATCTGCGCTTTCTCGGCAGTGGTGTACCCCGGCAGGGAAATGATTTCCAGCCGGTCGCGCAAGGGGCCCGGCATGGTGTCGAGTACATTGGCCGTGCAAATGAACAGCACGCGCGACAGGTCGAACGGCACGGCCAGGTAATTGTCGCGAAAGCTGCCGTTCTGTTCCGGGTCCAGCACTTCCAGCAGCGCCGCAGCGGGGTCGCCGTGAAAGCTTGTGCCCAGCTTGTCGACTTCGTCGAGCATCATGACGCAGTCGCGCGCACCGGCCTTGCGGATGCTCTGGATGATATTGCCGGGCAGGGCGCCCACGTAGGTGCGCCGGTGGCCCCGGATTTCCGCCTCGTCGTGCGTGCCGCCCAGACTGACGCGCACGAACTTGCGCCCCGTGGCGCGCGCGATGCTCTGGCCCAGCGAGGTTTTGCCCACCCCGGGCGGGCCGACGAAGCACAGGATCGGGCTGCGTCCGTCGGGCTTGAGCTTGCGCACGGCCAGAGATTCCAGGATGCGCCGCTTGATCTTGTCGAGGCCGAAGTGGTCTTCGTCGAGGATCTGACGCGCCCGCGCCAGCTCGATCTGTTCGCCCGCGCCGAGCGTCCAGGGTAGTTCCATCAGCCACTCGAGGTAGGTACGCAGCATGGCGTACTCGACGGAAGCGTCGGACATGCGCTCCAGACGGCGCAGCTCTTTGATGGCATGGGTCTCGGTTTCGGGCGGCATGCGCGCGTTGAGGAGGCCCTGGCGCAATTCGATCAGGTCGCTGCTGCCGCCATCGTTGTCGCCCAACGCATCCTGAATGGTTTTTAACTGCTCGCGCAGCATGAATTCGCGCTGGCGTTCATCCATGCGCTCGCGCGTTTGCTGATTGATTTGCTGGGACAGGCGCAGCACTTCGATGCGATGGACCAGAAACCCCAGTACTTTTTGCAGCCGCTTGGGCAGGTCCAGGGTTTCCAGCACGTCTTGCTTGTCGGTGACGCTCACGTCCATCAGGCCGGCCACAAAGTCGGCATAGTGGCCGGCCGATGAAATACTTTGCACGGCCCTGGCCAGTTCGGCGGGCACCTGCGGCAGCAGGGTGAGGATATCGGTGGAGCGCTGCTTGAGCTGCAGCAGCAGGGCTTCCACTTCGGCCGAATGGTCTTCGGCCTCGGGCAGCAACTGCACCCGCGCGGCGTAGAACGGATAGCCGTCGAGGAACTCGATCACGCGAAAACGCTGCTGCCCCTGGCAGACTATGTGGTGGCTGTTGTCTTGCCCGGTAACGTAGCGCACCACGCTGGCACTGGTGCCGATCTGATGCAGCTGATCGGGCCGCGGCAGTTCGGCCTCGGCATCGCGCTGTAGCAGGATGCCCACGGGACGCTCGCTGCGGGTGGCTTCCTGGGCTGCCGCGATGGAGCGGTCGCGTCCGATGTTGATGGGCGCGACCAGGCCGGGAAACAGGATCAGGTTGCGCACCGGCACCAGGATGAGCGCGTCGGGCGGAAGCTGGAAGCGGCTGCGCACGCCGGGCTGGGTGGCCTGGATGACGGCATCGTTGTCGGACTCGGCCCGCGCCCCGGGTTGGCGCTCGGGTTGATGCTCGGGTTGATGCTCGGGTGGCCGCTCCGGTGCGCCGGCGATCATGGCGCACCGCCCGCCTTGTCGAGCACCAGCAGCAAGCAGCCGTCGCGCAACTGGCGCTGCGCCAGGCGCAGACGACCCGTAGGCAGCTCGATGCGCCGCTCGAAACGGCCGTAGGGGATTTCTACCCGGTGGATGTGCGTGCTGGGACACAATGCGGGCATGGGACGGCGCCCGTGCACGCTGACGACGGCGCCGTCCAGCCCCACGAACAGCTGCGCCGCCTCGACCCCGGGCAGCGCCGCCACGACGATGAATTGCTCTTCGGTTTCGAACACATCGACCGGCGGCTCCCACGTGGGGCCGGCGTCGCCGCGCGCGCCCAGCTGAAAACACTGGCGCTGCATCCGGTCGGCCTGATCGAGCTGTTCCAGCGCTTCGGTCCACATGCAGACAGTCGGGCTACGCATGGGCATCGTCTCCATTCCGGTGGTGTCAACGTTGGCAACACTGGTTGGACCGGGCGGTTTGCGCTTCGTTCCGCGCTAGCCCAGATTTTCGCGATGAAAGCGCAGATGCTGTTCCATGTAGGTGGCGATGAAATAGTAGCCGTGGTCGTAATGGGGGTGGCGGCGCAGTTCCAGCGCCTGGCCGGCGTGCTGGCAGGCTGCCTCGAACAGGTCCGGGTGAAGCTGCTCGGCCAGGAACTTGTCGCCCAAGCCCTGGTCGATCAGGATGGTTCCCGCGCGCCGCGCGCCGTCCTGCACCAGCGCCGTAGCGTCGTAGGCGCGCCAGCCGGCGCGCTCGGTGCCCAGATAGCCGCTGAAGGCTTTGACGCCCCATGGGCATTGCATGGGCGCGGCAATCGGCGCGAACGCGGATACCGATCCGAACAGCGTTGGATTACGCAAGCCCAGCACCAGCGCCCCGTGGCCGCCCATCGAATGGCCGAAAATGCCGATACGCCCGGCGTCCGCTGCCAGTTGTGCGACGAGCAATTCGCGCAATTCAAGGATGTAACTGTACATGCGGTAATGCTCGCGCCATGGCGCCACCGTGGCATCGACATAAAAGCCCGCACCGACGCCGAAGTCCCAGCTCGCGCTGTCGCCCTCGATGTCGGCGCCGCGCGGGCTGGTGTCGGGGGCGATCAGCATCAGCCCTTCGCGCGCGGCGGCATGCTGGGCGCCGGCCTTGGTGGCGAAGGTCTCCTCGTTGCAGGTCAGGCCGGCCAGATAGATCAGGGCAGGCAGGCGGGTGTGCGCCGCCGTAGCCGGGATGAAGGCGGAAAACCGCATGGGCAGGCCGATGGCGTCCGATTGGTGCCGGTAAAAGCGTTGGACGCCGCCGAAGCAGGCGTGTTCGCTGAGAAGTTCTAGCATTGGGCAGTTCCTGTGAAAGTCAGGGTGGCGGGAAGTAGCCGCCCGGGTTGAAGGCATCGTACATCGGCTAGTACAAAGCGGCGGCAAGGACAAAGCGGTGGCATGGAGACGGCCTCATACCAGCTGAAACCACCCCAGTACCGCACCGGCCGCCAGTAGCCATAATAAATGAAGGCGGGTGCGCCAGAGTATCAGTCCGCTAGTTACCGCCAGCAGCCAGAGCGGCCAGTCGGCGGCGCGGGCGCCGGCGCTGCCCAGCAGCCAGCTGGTCGACAGCAGCAACCCCACCACCAGCGGCGACAGCCCCTGCTTGAAGGCGCGCACGCCACGCAGCTGCCGGTTGCGGTGTCCCCACTGGCCCGCCGCATAGGTCAGTATGCTCGATGGAATCAGGATGCCCGACATGGTGATCAGCACGCCTAACAGCGCCAGCAGGGGGCCACCCGCGTTCATGCCGACGTGCCAGCCCATCAGCGCGACAAACAGCATGTTGGGACCCGGTGCGGCTTGGGCGAGGGCAATCGACTCGCTGAATTGGGTCTGGCTCAACCAGTGCATCTGTTCCACCAGATAGCGGTGCATTTCCCCCGTGGTGGAAATCGGCCCGCCCACCGACATGAGCGAGAGCAGCAGATAATGGCCGAACAGATCCAGCCAGTCTTGCCAGTCCAGCAGCAGCTGGGGCGCGGCCAGCGCGGCCGTGCTCACGGCGCCAGCCGGCGGTAGGACAGGGCGAAGCCCAGCCCGCCCACGCCGAGCAAGACGTAAGGCAGCGGAACGCGCAGCAGCGCGACCAGCGCGAAGCTGGCCGCGATGAGCAACACGCACCACAGGCGCGGCATGGCGTTGTTGGCCAGGGCGGCCGCCAGTTTCAGCCCGGCCGCGCCCAGCATGCCGGCCGACACCGCCGCCATGCCGCGCAGCGCGCCCGTGACGCCGGGATGGTCGGCATAGCCTGCATGCAGCGACACCAGCAGCAGGATGACCAGCAGCGGCATCGCCAGCATCCCGGCCACAGCGGTCAAGGCGCCGGCCAGGCCGAAGTAGCGCGCGCCGATCATCAGCGACAGATTGACGACGTTGGGGCCGGGCATGATCTGCGCGACCGCCCACTCCTCGATAAACTCCTCGCGCGTCAGCCAGCGGCGCCGGTCGACCAGCTCCCGCTGCACCACGCCCACCACGCCGCCGAACCCCTGCAACGCCAACACCGTGAACGCGATGAACAACGCGCCCAGCGAATGCGGCCGCGGGTGGTGGGGAGGTGCGGTGGCAGAGGGCGGAATGTCAGGCATGCGCCATTATTACGCCAGCCCCGGACGATGTCCATGCGCAATCGAACGCCGTCTGTCCCGCGCTCCCGGCTGGTGTGCGGTCAGCTGGCAGCCATATAGCCACGCCTTAGCCGCCGCCGATTCCCCGCATGACGCGGCCGGTGCCGCCGCACTCGGCGCATTCAGTTCCATTGGCCAGCTTGCCTTTGCCACTGCATTTGTCGCAAATATCTTCAGCCGCCCCGGGCGTGCCGGGCTTGGCTTCGTCGCCGGGATTGAGCGGGGTATCGCTGTTGCTTGCCATGATAGTGGTTCCTGGAGTTGAGCCGGCACGGCATAGCGTGCCTTCGCTGAGCTGCCCATTCTAGACGCGCGCTGGCATACCGGGCGCTACTTTGCAGTTCGGAAAAACCCCGCAGAAAACAGCCCGCTGCGACCTGTTCGATTGGAAACTTGCCATTGACTTTGCATCGTATTGGGCGATACTCGCAAAACGGCACCGCTGCCGGCATGATCTATGTCAAAACAACTGCAAGGAAACGATGTTATGAATCGACCAACTTACAGCGACGGTATCACGCTAGCCCTGGCCGCCGCCCCTTACCAGCGTGCCGACGTGCACCAGTGCGAGTTGGTGGATCATGCCATCTCCGTGCAGGAGAGCACCAACACCATGTCCGCGATCGAATTTCTGAAGTCGCACGACATCGACCATACCGTGATCGAACGGGTATTGCTCGAACCGCACCGGCGCCGCGCTGGCGCCTGACGACCCGCCGCACCGGCTGCACGCGCCATTCGCGCGCACCGCTGCGGCGTGGCCTAACGCACATCGACCGATGCAAAAAAATCATTGAAATGAGTACTTGACAGCAGCCCCCTGGCGCAGGGTTATGCACAAAATGACCTTGTAGGAAATATCCTAATAATTTTTTCGGCCATTCGGATTGAATTTGTAAGTCCTTGATTTTAAACGAGCAAATTTCTGCCTGTCGAACGGGCAGTTTGTTGAAACCCGCATCAGTGCTCGCTTGCGGGGTGTCAAGGGGGGCGTTATCCACAAAGTTATCCACAAGGATTGTGGATATCCCAAAAAGTGCTTAAGAAACGCTGACTTAGCGCACTTTGGACAAGCGGAAACTGTTTACACGCATGTTTGGAAACCAATCCACTCGCCAATCTTGATGAGTTGGCAAAATAAATCCGCTTGCCTCAACTACTGTGTAAATGTACAGTGATAGTACACCGTCTTTTGATTGCCGTCCATGTTTGCGATTCCGTCCGCGTCCGATGTCCCCGCCATGTCACCTGCTGCCGCCTCGCCTGAGGTGGCGGCTGCCGACAGCACCCCGGACGACCCGTTCGCCAGCCTGAACGAAGCGCAACGCCAGGCGGTGGAACACGACATCACCGCTTCGCCCGCCGAGTCGCGCCCGTTGCTGGTGATCGCCGGTGCCGGCTCCGGCAAGACCAATACCCTGGCGCACCGGGTGGCACGCCTGATCATGCAGGGCGCCGATCCCCAGCGCATCCTGTTGCTGACATTCTCGCGCCGCGCGGCCACGGAAATGACGCATCGCGCCGGCGCCGTGCTGCACCGGGTCATGAAGATGCGCTCCAGCCAGGCACCGACCACGCTGCCGTGGGCAGGAACTTTTCACAGCATCGGCGCGCGCCTGCTGCGCGAATACGCGGGGCGCATCGGCCTGGACGAGTCGTTCACCATCCATGACCGGGGCGATTCCGAAGACCTGATGGGCATGGTGCGCCACGATATCGGCCTGACCCAGACCGAAAAACGGTTTCCCTTGAAGGGGACCTGCCTGTCCATCTATTCGCGCGTGGTCAACAGTCGGGAGCCGCTGCAACTGGTCCTGCAGAGTACCTTTCCCTGGTGTAGTGAGTGGGAGACGCAGCTGAAGGCCCTGTTCGGCGCATATGTCGATGCCAAGCAGGAGCAAAACGTGCTGGACTACGACGACTTGCTGTTGTTCTGGTCCGAGATGGCCAGCGATCCCGAACTGGGGCCCGAGATCGGCAGCCTGTTCGATTATGTGCTGGTGGACGAGTATCAGGACACCAACCGCTTGCAGGCTGCCATCCTGCTGGGCATGAAGCCGGGCGGGCAGGGCATGATGGTGGTGGGCGACGACGCCCAGGCGATCTACTCGTTTCGTGGCGCCACGGTGCGCAACATCCTGGATTTCCCCAAGCAGTTTGCCCAGCAGGCCTGCACCATCACGCTGGACCGCAATTACCGCTCGACCCAGCCGATACTCGACGCTTCCAACGCCGTGATCGGCGGGGCGCTGGAGCGCCACGCCAAGACGCTGTGGACCGACAAGGCCGCCAGCGCCCAGCCGCAACTGGTGCTCATTCCCGACGAGGCCGAACAGGCGCGCTGGGTGTGCAACCGCATTCTCGAGCATCGCGAAGGGGGCATGAAGCTGACGGCGCAGGCGGTGCTGTTTCGCGCGGCCAGCCACAGCGCGGCGCTGGAACTGGAACTGATGCGACGAAATATTCCGTTCGTCAAATTTGGCGGGCTCAAATTTCTGGAAGCGTCGCACATCAAGGATGTGCTGGCCGTACTGCGCTTCGCCCAGAATCCCAGCGGACGGCTGGCAGGCTTTCGCGTGGCACAACTTATCCCGGGCATCGGGGCGGCCACAGCCACGCGCCTGCTCGACGCCGTCGGGGTGGCGGCCGAGCCGGTGGCGGCGCTGGATGCGTTCGTGCCGCCGCCGCGCAGCGCGCTGGACTACGCCGCGTTTGTCGCCCTGTACCGGGCCTTGCGCGCGAGCGGGCTGCGCTGGCCGGCCGATATCGAGCTGGTCAAGAACTGGTATTTGCCCCATCTGGAGCGCATGCACGACGATGCCCAGGTGCGCAGCGCCGACGTGTCGCAGCTGGCGCAGCTGGCGGGCGGCTATGGCTCGCGTGAAACCTTCCTGGCCGAGATTACGCTGGACCCGCCGGAAGCGACCAGCGACCGCGCCGGGCCGCCCCATCTGGACGACGACTACGTGATCCTGTCGACCATCCATTCGTCCAAGGGGCAGGAGTGGAAGTCGGTGCACGTGCTCAACGTGGTCGATGGCTGCATACCTTCGGATATGGCAACCGGCAATGCCGAGGATATCGAGGAAGAGCGCCGGCTGCTGTACGTGGCCATGACGCGGGCGCGCGAACATTTGCATCTGGTCGTGCCGAACCGCTTTTTCATCAAGCAGCAGTCGCAGATGGGCGACCGCCATGTGTATGCGGCGCGCACGCGCTTCATCACGCCGAGCATGCTCAAGCATTTCGAAGAATGCGTGTGGATCACGGCCGACACGGCAAAAAGCAAGAAACCCATGCCCGACAGCGTGCGCATGCTGGTGCGCGACCGGGCGCGCAGCGCGTGGAAATAGGCGCCAGGCCGGCGCGCGCAGCCCGTTCGCAGCAAGTTATCCCCCGCAGGTGAAGTTTGTAGGAATTTACCTAATAGCTGGCGAATTAGACCGAACGGGCTATGTGTAAGCCATTGATTTTAAACGGCTTAACTTTTGCTTGCGAAATGAGCATTTTGTCGAAACCCGCATAGATACTGCGTTTGCAGCTTGTCAAGAGTGGGTTGTCCACAAAGTTATCCACAGTTTGTGTGGATAGAATGAATTCCGGTTAGATATCAAGTACTTGGCGCATCCGGTCGGTGTGCGCCGCATGTTGCGAGACCTGGCTGTTCAGTAATTCGAACTCTTTCAGGAAGGCTTGTTTGGCTTGGCGGGGACTCATCGGTACGATGCGTCTGGGAAGTGCCCGCACGTCGTCGAGATAGGCCCAGCGCTCCACCGAATGCGGCATCAGGTCGCGCTTTTCAGTGGCCAGCGCAATCAGGTCCGCCCGCTTGATGGGGCCGTAATCGGAAAAATCGATGGCGAATGTGGCGCCGATGATGGCCGTTACGCGGTCTTCCAGCGCGGCGAAGTCAGGCATGAGCACCTTGAGGGGCTTGACCATATCGCCCAGATACGCCTCCGCTGCGTCATGCAGGAGGGCCGCGAGGCGTAGTTCCCGGGGCACCAGCGACGACACCACCAGACTGTGCTGCGCCACCGAATAGAATTCGCTGGTCTGGCCATTGAAGCGGCACAGATAGGCCAGCCCGTGGGCGATGTCTTCAATGGCGACCTGGTCTATCCGCGGTTCGAGCGGGTAGAACCGGTTGCCGGAATACGTCGACACGTAGGGCGTGGTGATCATGGGCATAGGCTTTTACAGGTTCTCGCGTTGGCAGGGTCGGCGCCGTTGCGAACGCGCATCGGTACGGCATGATTAGGTTCACGTGACCAGGTATGACGTGATTATACTGTATAAAAACACAGTAGTGCTGACGTTTGCAGCACCGCGCATCGGGTCAACTGGCATGTTACACAGGGTCGGGGTCGCCAGCGTTTACAATACGTCCTTCAACCTCCGCTTTCCCCTGTCTCCGTGAACGCTTTACTCGACCGCCCGCGCGCTGCCGCCTTGCGCGACGATTTGCCTTTGTCACGCCAATTGCTGGACGGCCCTGCCATGGCGCAGCACTGTGCGCGCGGACTGCCGGCCGGATGGTGCCTGCTGGAAGTGGGTTGCGGCACGGGTGCCGACTTCGCGCGCGGCCATCTGCCCGGCGCGCGCTATGTCGACACGGCCGAACTGGAAACGGCGCCGTTCTGGAACAAGGTGGCCGATACCGATCTGCTGGCGCTGCTGCAACGCCACGGCATCCGCCACGACACCACCGTGCTGGTCTATGGCCGGGGCATGCTGGCGCCGGCCCGCGCCGCCCATCTGCTGCTGTATGCGGGGGTGCGCGATGTGCGGCTGGTCGATGGCGGGCTGGCTGCGTGCTTGCAAGCCGGCATGCGCTGCACCGATGCCATCGCGCCGCCAGCGCCACCGGCGGGCGAGTTCGGCGCGCCGTTTCCTGGCCGGCCCGACTGCCTGACCAGCATGACGCAGCTGACCCGGCGCCTGTCCCAGCCCGACGCCAGGGTGGTGAGCATCCGCACCTGGGCCGAGCATTCCGGCGCGACCTCCGGCTACAGTTACATCGACGCGCGCGGCGACATTCCCGGCGCCCATTGGGGCCGGGCAGGGGAGGACGGCGACGTCAACAGCATGAGCGCCTATCAGGACACGGCGCAGTGCATGCGGCCTGCCGCGCAGATCGCGGCCATGTGGGCCCGCCAGGACATCCTTCCCGGTGCGCGCAGCACCACGTTTTATTGCGGCACCGGCTGGCGTGCGTCGCTGGCGTTTTTCTACGCCTATGTGATGGGCTGGGAGCGCATCAGCGTGTACGACGGCGGCTGGCTCGAATGGAGCAACGCGGCCGCGCCCGGCCATCCGATCGCCTGCAGACTGGATCATTTGCCGGCGCAGCCCGGTAGCGGCCGCTGAAATAGTTGAAGCCGGCACCCGTTATCGGCGACAATCTTCAGCAAGGCGCCTCCGTGCGCAGCCCAGGGATTGGCAATGGCGCACCGCATCGAAGATCCGACCAGCACGGCCCAGGCGCAGGCCGAAGGCGCGGCCCAGCTTGACAGCATCGCCTGGCCCGACACCACCGACCAGACCCATGCGACGGCCCAGACCGAGGTCGACGTGCTGGTCGTGGGCGGCGGCATCAACGGCACCGGCATCGCCCGCGACGCGGCGGGCCGCGGCCTGAGCGTGCTGCTGTGCGAGAAGGACGATCTGGGCGCGCACACCTCGTCCGCTTCAAGCAAACTGATCCACGGCGGCTTGCGCTACCTGGAACATTACGCCTTCGGCCTGGTGCGCAAGGCGCTGATCGAGCGCGAAGTGCTGCTGCGCAGCGCACCGCACATCATGTGGCCCTTGCGCTTTGTGATGCCGCACGACGCCGGCCAGCGCCCGGCCTGGATGATACGCACCGGTCTGTATCTGTATGACAGCCTGGCCCGGCGCGAGTTCCTGCCCGGATCCAAGGCGCTGGCGCTGCGCCGCCATCCGGCCGGCGCGGCCTTGAAAGCGCAGTTCACCCGCGGCTTCGAATACTCCGACGGCTGGGTCGACGATGCGCGCTTGGTGGTGCTCAACGCGGTCGACGCGCGTGAACGCGGCGCTGCCATCCTGACCCGCACCGCCTGCGTGGCGCTGGAGCGTGCCAGCGACCACTGGATCGCGACATTGCAAAGCGGCGACGGCGCGCGCACCCGCGTCAAGGCGCGCTGCCTGGTCAACGCGGCCGGGCCGTGGGCCACGCGGCTGGCCGGCGCGGCCACGGCAGGCCACGCGCTGCGCTTGATCAAAGGCAGCCACATCGTCGTGCCCAAGCTGTTCGACCATGCCTACGCCTACATCTTCCAGCACCCGGACGGGCGCATCGTGTTCGCCATACCGTACGAGCGCGACTTCACCCTGATCGGCACCACCGATATCGATTATCAGGGCGACCTCGATCAGGTGGCCATCGGGGCTGACGAAATCGCTTACCTGTGCCAGCTGGCCAGCCGCTATTTCGAACGCGCCGTGACGCCGGACCACGTGCGCTGGAGCTACTCCGGTGTGCGCCCGCTGCTGCACGAGGCCGACGCCAGCGCGGCCGCCGTCACGCGTGACTTCCGCCTCGAGCACGACACCAGCGCCGCGCCCATGCTTACCGTCTACGGCGGCAAGATCACCACCTTCCGCAAGCTGGCCGAGGAAGCCGTCAACTGGATCGCCCCGGCGCTGGGCAAGCGCGCGCCCGGCTGGACGGCGTCGGCCTGCCTGCCCGGGGGCGACCTGTACGGCGAGCTGCCCAGCAGCCGCTCGGTGCTGGAGTTCGACCAGTGGGTCGGTGGCCTGCAGCGGCGCTTCCCATGGCTGCCGGCGCCGCTCACGGCGCGCTACGCGCGCGCCTACGGCACCCGCAGCATGTGCATGCTGGCCGGCTGCGCGTCGCTGGCCGATCTGGGCCGCGAGATCCTGCCGGGGCTGTACCCGGCCGAAGTCCACTACCTGATCGGGCAGGAGTGGGCGACCTGCGCGGCCGACATCCTGTGGCGCCGCTCCAAGCTGGGGCTGCATCTGCCGCCGGGCAGCGCGGCCGTGCTGGACGACTGGATTGCCGGCGCGGCCTGAGCCAGGCCGAGGGAATCGGGCTAGCAGCCTGTCGGACTTAGGGAGTCAGAGCGAAAAAATCGCTGGGCGAGGCCAGATTTTGACGATTTCGCAGTGTCAATAGCGAGCTATTGACCGAGAAAGCGGCGAAATATGGACCGTCCCAGGTATTTTTGCAGCTGACGATCTTAAGTCCGACAGCCTGCTAGCGCCCGGCCACGATCGTAAAGCGCAGCTCCATCGGGTCCAGCACCACCAGTGCGCCGCCCATCACCGACATGGGCACGATGCCGAAGTCGGACTGCAGCAGCGTGAAGCGGCCAGTGGCGCGCACGCCGTCGGCGCTGTGGCTGATGGCCACCGGCGTATCGACGCTGCGGGTCACGCCGTGCAGGGTGACGGCGAGGCGCACCACGCCGGGCGCCGCGCCCGGCTGCGCGCGCAGCTGCACCAGCGGATAACGTTCGGCGTCCAGCACCCGCGTGAGCATGTTGGTGCGCGTGCCTTCGATGGCGTCCGCCCCCGGTTGGGTATCGAGCCCGGCCTCCTTGCGCAGGGCCGGTTCGTCCACGCTCATCTGGTCGAGCCGGAACCCGAACTCGGCGCTGCGCAGATCGCTGCTGACCGTGCCGGCGACGTGGCGGCTGGCCACCACGTGGTCATGTCCCATGCGCGCGAACGGTCCGCCGCGGCGCACCGTGACGGCGATGATCGACTGGGCCGGGTCGATGCGGTAAGCCGCACCCGCGGGGGCCGGCACGGACGGCGGCGTAGCCGGCACGCTGGCCGATGGCGCTGGGCTGGCGGGCGGCGCGGCAGGCGGCGATACCTGGCAGGCGGCCGCCAGCAGGGCCAGCGCCAGGGCGAGGGGCGCTGCGCGGGTACGGAACGTATGGGTGGTGAGCGTTTTCATGCATGCGATTGTGGCATGGGATGGCGTCGGCAAGCGCCGGACACGGAATCCGTCTAGAATTGCCTTCCTGACCATCTGACCGAAAAGGCACGCCATGATCGACCTGTATTCCGCAGCTACTCCGAACGGCCACAAAGTCTCCATCGCGCTCGAAGAGCTGGCGCTACCTTATACGCTGCACGCGCTCGACCTGCACACCAATGTCCAGAAGGAGCCGTGGTTTTTGGCGATCAATCCGAACGGCCGCATCCCGGCCATCATCGACCGCGCCGAAGATGACTTCACCGTGTTCGAGTCGGGCGCCATCCTGCTGTACCTGGCCGAAAAGACCGGGCAGCTACTGCCGTCGGACGCCAAGGGCCGCTCGCTGGTGACGCAGTGGCTGATGTTCCAGATGGGTGGCATCGGTCCGATGATGGGTCAGGCGAACGTGTTCTTCCGCTATTTCCCGGAAAAGATCCAGCCGGCGATCGATCGTTACCAGGGTGAGTGCAAGCGCCTGTTCCGCGTGCTGGACACGCGCCTGCAGGACAATGAATACCTGGCGGGCGAGTATTCGATCGCCGACATCGCCAACTGGGCATGGGTGCGCACCTATCGCTGGACCGGCGTGGAGGTGGACGACCTGCCCAATCTGCGCCGCTGGATCGACGCGATTGCCGCGCGCCCGGCGGTCTCCAAGGGCATCCTGATGCCGCCGTCCGAGAGCGCCCTGGTGTCGGGTAACGAGGATGAGGAAAAGACCTTTACCACGCGCGCCCGCGCCATGGTGGAAACGGGGCAGTCGCGCACCAAGTAAAGCGACGGGGACACGAGAGGGGAACGCGCATGAAACTTTACAGCAGCAGCTTCGCGCCCAATCCGCGCCGGGTGGCCATGTTCATCGCCGAAAAGGCCATCGCGGGCATCGAGGTGCAGCAGATCGATCTGGGCGCCAATGAGCACAAGCGCGAGGAATTCCTGGCGATCAATCCGCTGGCGCGCGTGCCGGCGCTGGCGCTGGACGACGGCCGCGTGCTGTGCGAGACGCGCGCCATCTGCACGTATCTGGAAGGGCTGCATCCGGCGACCAACCTGATGGGCGAGGATTTCGACGAGCGCGCTTTTATCGAGATGGCCGACCGGCGCGTGGAGCTGCATCTGTTCTACGGCATCGCCAACTGGATCCGCCATGTGCATCCGGGCCTGGCGCCGCTGGAGCAGCCGCAGTTCCCCGAGTTCGGGCAGGCGCAGAGCGCCAAGATGCGCGAGACGGCGCGCTGGCTCGATGGCGAACTGGCGCGCCAGCCGTATGTGGCGGGTGAGCGCTTTACGATTGCCGATATCACCGCGTTCTGCGGACTGGAGTTCGCGCGCGGGCTGATGAAGTTCCGGCCCGGTGCCGAGGGCATGACGCATTTGCAGGCATGGCGCGACCGCATTGCGGCGCGGCCGTCGGCGGTGCGGTGAGGTGATGTGAAGTTGCCGAAGTCGCTTGGTACATCGACAGGCAACGCTACACTCGTCTTCCCCGCGAAGGCGGGGATCCATAGCACGTCAAGCTCGGACGCTAACTTCGCTCCGCCGTGGTATGGATTCCCGCCGTCGCGGGAACGACGGCGCATGCGGCAATGTAAGAGACAAGCTTGCCTGCATCACGCAATCCGCTTGTACCACGCTTGATGCGCAAACACCGGCTGATAGCACACGCCCAGCGGATCGTTGGCATCCATCTCCCGGTCGATTCCAAGGATCCCGAACAGCGACAAGCTCTCATGAAACAGCCGCAACGTGCGGCTCCTGAGCAGCGGCCCGAAGTCGCTCAGCGCGCGCTGGCAAACAATGACCTGGAACTCGTTGAACGATGCGTCCGTCACCAGGTTGTACTGCGCCCACGTAATCCGTTCGCGCAGCGCCGGCAACAGCACCGCGCGGCCGTCGACCACCTCGAAGTAATCCATCAGGTCACCGCTGCCGCCAGCCTGCACGTAACGCTCGCTGCACTCCTGCATGCGTTCGAGCGCAATGCCGGCGCCGGCCACGTCGGCCAGCATGTCCTCGTTGGCCACCGTCGCATAGATCTCGGTGCGGTGATGCAGCTCTTCCTCGCACAGCAGAATCGCCAGCGCCCACGCCTGCTCGGCGCCGGCGCATTCGGCCAGCCACACCTTGGGCACCGCCGAGGCGCGCAGGCACGACGAGAGCACGATGCGCAGCAGGCGCGCCTGTTCCGGCATATCGAACAGCAGCGCCGGCTGCACGCTCAGCGCGCGCAGCAACGCAGCACAGACGGCGCCGTCGTGCAGCACCCGGTCCTGCAGCTGCGACACGGTCGCCACGCCATGGACGGCCATGCTGGCGTGGATCTTGTCCCTGATCGCGCCGCGTTCATAGGAGCGGAAATCGAAGCCGAAGCCCTGGAACAGCGCTTCGAGCAGCAGGTCGACCTCCAGCTCGCCGATCGCCGGCGCGGCATCGAGGGCGGCAATCTGGAGGCCGGCCGTCACCAGGGCCGGCGCCGCAGTCTGCACTTCCGCCGGCACCGCGCCGTGCATCCCGCTGCGCACCATCGACCCGTTCAATGCAGCCACACACGCATCAGCGACAGCAGCTGGGCCACATCGACGGGCTTGGTGATGTAATCGGACGCGCCGGCCGCGATGCACTTGTCGCGGTCACCCTTCATCGCCTTGGCGGTCAGCGTAATGATCGGCAGCGACTTGAATTTCGGGATGCGGCGGATCGCCCGCATGGTGTCGTAGCCGTCCATCTCCGGCATCATGATGTCCATCAGGACGATCTCGATGGTCGGGTCCTTTTCCAGCACCTCGATGCCGTCGCGGCCATTCTCGGCGAACGACACCTGCATCTGCTGGCGCTCCAGCAGCGACGACAGGGCAAAGATGTTGCGCAGGTCGTCGTCGACGATCAGCACCTTGCGTCCGGCCAGCCCGCCGTCGGCCGCATGGATCTCTTCCAGCATGCGCCGCTGCAGTTCCGGCAGCGAAGCGTGCGAACGGTGCAGGAACAGCGCCGTTTCATCCAGCAGGCGCTCCGGCGAACGGGCGTCCTTGATGACGATGGTCTTGGCGTAGCGTTTCAGCTTGGTGACCTCCTTGCGCGACAACTCCTTGGCCGTGTAGATCACGATCGGCAGGTCGCGCAGGTTGGTGTCCTTGCCGATCATGTCGAGCAGCTCGAAGCCGCTGATGTCCGGCAGCGTCAGGTCCAGCACCATGCAGTCGAAATGCGAGGTGCTGCGCAGCGCGTCGAGCGCAGCCTGGCCGTTTTCGACCGCCACGATGCGCAGGTCGGCGTCGCCGATCAGCGCCACGATGGAATCGCGCTGGGCCTTGTCGTCGTCCACCACCAGCAGGCTGCGCTTGCCGCCCAACAGGAATTTCTGGATGCGGGTAAATTCCTCCTGCAGCGCTTCGCGTCCCACCGGCTTGTTGATGTACGAGATAGCGCCCTGGCGCAGCGCCTTTTCGCGCTCGCGCATGCTGGACATGACGTGCACCGGAATGTGGCGCGTGCTCGGATCGCGCTTCAGGCGGTCCAGCACCGTGAAGCCGTCGATGTCGGGCAGGTCCAGGTCCAGCATGATGGCCGAGGGCAGGTAGTCGCGCGCCAGCGACAGGGCCGAGTCGCCGTGGTGCGTGACGATGGCCTTGAAGTTCTTCTCGCGGGCGAACTCGATGATGATCTTGGCGAAGCGCTCGTCATCCTCGATGATCAGCACCGACGGGTCGCCCGGGGCGATCAGGCCGCGGTCGTCCAGCATCGAGCCGTACTCCACCAGCTGCGGCGGGGCCACGGGGGTCGCTTCCACGGTCGCCACGTCGCCGCTGTACTGGCTCGACGAGGCGTACACCACATTCGACTGGGGCGGCGCCATGCGCGCCGGCGTCGGCTGGCGCGCCTGGTCGTAGTTGATGAAGCCGGCCCGGTTGTACGGCAGGAACAGGGTGAACGTGGAACCGGCGCTGACCACCGATTCGACCCGGATCTCGCCGCCCAGCAGGCGCGCCAGTTCGCGTGAAATCGACAGACCCAGACCGGTGCCGCCGTACTTGCGCGCGGTGGAGCCGTCGGCCTGCTGGAACGCTTCGAAAATCAGCTGCAGCTTGTCGGCCGCGATACCCACGCCGGTATCCTTGACCGAGAACGCCAGCACGGCGTCGGCGTGCACCAGGTTCGGGTGATCCGAGGTCCAGCCGCTGGTGACGAGCGAAATCTCCAGCGCCACGTGACCGTGGCTGGTGAATTTGAATGCATTCGACAGCAGGTTTTTCAGCACTTGCTGCAAACGCGTGGTGTCGGTCATCAGCGCGGTCGGCAGGGCGTCGGCCAATTCCACCGTGAAGCCCAGGTGCTTGGCCTCGGCCATGTGACGGAAGGTGCGGTCGACGTAGTTGCGCAGGTTCGAGAAGCGGTACTCGGACACGTCCAAGGTCACGGTACCCGACTCGATCTTGGACAGGTCGAGAATATCGTTAATCAGCGTCAGCAGGTCGGAACCGGAGCCGTGGATGGTCTTGGCGAATTCGACCTGTTTGCCCGACAGGTTGCCCTCGGGGTTGTCGGACAGTTGCTGCGCCAGGATCAGCAGCGAATTCAATGGCGTGCGCAGCTCGTGCGACATATTGGCCAGGAACTCGGACTTGTACTTGGACGACAGGGCCAGCTGGGTGGCTTTCTCTTCCAGCGCCAGCTTGGCCTGTTCCACCTCGCGGTTTTTACGCTCCACCTCGATGTTCTGCTCGGACAGCAGGCGAGCTTTCTCGGCCAGTTCCTGGTTGGTCTGCTGCAGCTCTTGCGCCAGCGACTGCGACTGGGTCAGCAGCGACTCGGTACGGCTGTTCGCCTCGATGGTGTTGAGCACCACGCCGATCGATTCCATCAGCTGGTCGAGGAAGGACAGGTGGGTTTCGGTAAAACGGTCCAGCGAGGCGATCTCGATGACGGCCTTGACCTGCTGCTCGAACAGGATCGGCAGCACCACGATGTTGGTCGGGGGCGCCGCGCCCAGGCCCGACGAGACCACGATGTAATCGCGCGGCACGTCGGTCAGCCAGATGCGGCTCTTTTCAAGCGCGCACTGGCCGACCAGGCCTTCGCCCGGCAGGAACGAGGTGGCCAGCTTGCGGCTGGAACGGTAGCCGTAGCTGGCGATCATGCGCAGGCGCGCATCCATCTCCTGCGAGTCCATCATGTAGAACACGCCGTGGTGCGCCGACACCAGCGGAGCGAGCTCCGACAGAATCAGCTTGGTCACGGCGGTCAGGTCGCGCTGGCCCTGCAAGAGCCGCGTAAAGCGCGCCAGGTTGGTCTTGAGCCAATCCTGCTGCGCGTTCTTTTGCGTGGTCTCTTTCAGGTTGCGGATCATCTCGTTGATGTTGTCCTTGAGGTATGACACCTCGCCGCGCGCTTCCACCTGAATCGAACGCGACAAGTCGCCCCGCGTCACCGCCGTCGCCACCTCGGCAATCGCGCGCACCTGGTTGGTCAGATTCGCCGCCAGCTGGTTGACGTTCTCGGTCAAGTCTTTCCAGGTACCTGCCACGCCCGACACGTTGGCCTGGCCGCCCAGCTTACCTTCCGTACCCACCTCGCGCGCGACCCGGGTCACTTCGGACGCGAACGAAGACAACTGGTCCACCATCACGTTGATGGTGTCTTTCAGCTCCAGGATCTCGCCCTTCACGTCCACCGTGATCTTCTTGGACAAGTCGCCCCGTGCCACCGCGGTCGTTACCGCCGCGATGTTACGCACCTGGCCCGTCAGGTTCGACGCCATGAAGTTCACGTTATCGGTCAAGTCCTTCCAGGTGCCCCCCACGCCCGGCACATAGGCCTGGCCGCCCAGCTTACCCTCGGTACCCACCTCGCGCGCCACCCGGGTCACCTCGGACGCGAACGAGGACAACTGGTCCACCATCACGTTAATCGTGTTTTTCAGTTCGAGAATCTCGCCCTTGACGTCCACCGTGATCTTTTTCGACAGGTCGCCGTTGGCCACCGCGGTGGTCACGTCGGCGATGTTACGCACCTGGCCCGTGAGGTTACCCGCCATCGAGTTCACGCCGTCGGTCAAGTCCTTCCAGGTGCCGGCCACGCCCGGCACGTTGGCCTGGCCGCCCAGCTTACCCTCGGTACCCACTTCGCGCGCGACTCGGGTCACTTCCGACGCGAACGAGTTCAATTGGTCCACCATCACGTTGATGGTGTTTTTCAGCTCCAGGATCTCGCCCTTGACGTCCACCGTGATCTTCTTGGACAAGTCGCCGTTCGCCACGGCGGTGGTCACGTCGGCGATGTTACGCACCTGGCCCGTGAGGTTACCCGCCATCGAGTTGACCGAGTCGGTCAAGTCCTTCCAGGTTCCGGCCACGCCTTTCACCTGCGCCTGGCCGCCCAGCTTACCTTCCGTACCCACCTCGCGCGCGACCCGGGTCACTTCCGACGCGAACGAGGACAACTGGTCCACCATCACGTTGATGGTGTTTTTCAGCTCCAGGATCTCGCCCTTGACGTCCACCGTGATCTTCTTGGACAGGTCGCCGTTGGCCACCGCGGTCGTCACCGCCGCGATGTTACGCACCTGGCCCGTCAGGTTCGACGCCATGAAGTTCACGTTATCGGTCAAGTCCTTCCAGGTGCCCCCCACGCC
>CALRYE020000092.1:0-24246 GCA_943372275.1 Janthinobacterium lividum | reverse complement strand
GCCTCCTTGATCGCTACTTGTGCATTCATCTCTCAAGACTCTTCTATATTTCACCTTGGTCCTAGGCTGTACGACCCGCAGCGCCTATGCACTGGCGGATGAGGCACGCTGGCCGCGCCTGACGGGCGCACAGAAGCCAGAGTGTGTCCAGGCTCTGCAACTAGCGAGCCGCCTGTTCGATTCGCGCACCTATTATCTGTATCATCCCGGTGCGGTGCCGGACGGATTTCCCTCGGCATCGCTGGTGCAGCGAGATGCTCCCTACCCGAACGATGGAGGGCTACATAGCGATCCCGGATACTTTGATACCCTGGAGCAGGAGGAGTCTGAGCGCTCTGTGTTGATTTGGCAGAAACGCCCCCAGAACGGCTATCGTATTGCGATTTTTGCGAAAGAAATCGGATGGCGCGGGAGCATGTTTGATCTCTACTCGGTCGATGCAAGCAGCAGCGCACCGGCGACGTTCGAGCAGTTCAACAAGGAACAAATTTCTGCGGGGGCGCGCAAGGTCATCGCTAACGCCTGGGTGCCCCCACAGGTATATCGCCTTCGCGACAGTGGGGCGCTTTGGGTATTGGCGTCGGGCACATCCTGGGCGGCCCTGGACAACTGGCATGTGTTCGGGCCTGGACCGGAATCGCTGCAGCGGCTTTGTTCGATTAATTTCCGGCCCGAGAAACGCGTCGTCGACCTGTTGCCGCCCGCCGTACGCAAGCTGGAGGCACTGCTGGACGCCAGCATGGGCAGCGGCCGCGACGAGGGCACCCTTCATCCTACTGGGCGGGGGCGTAATGAAGTTCAGTACGCCTGGGCCAATGTTGCACTGCGGCCGTGGGTCGAGTGGCCCGAGCGTCTGCCCTACAATAGTCGGGCTGAAGTCGACGCCGGCCTCATCGAGTGGTCAGCGCGCTCACCGTCGCACCGTGCAAAGTCCGGCGCGATTCAGCGTCAGATGCGGCGCGCCGAAAAGGCCCTGGCACAGTACTACCAGGCGCGTTTCCATGTGAGCATGACGCAGGCGAACAGGCAGGCCGCCTACCTGACCGATCTGGTCTACCGTTCCCATTACGTCTTCCCCCGCACTGACAAACGCGATGCCGAACGGGTCAATCCATGGCCGCTGCCGTGAAACCGCCGCACCGGCCCCAATGGCAGGGCGCGCTGCCACACGGAAAGACCGGGGCAACTCTCACCAATTGTCGCGCTCCGAGCCGGTGAGCAGACCAAATGTGAAAATGCCTGTCGCGATTCTAAAAGTAAGGCATTGCTATCTTTCCTATAATTAGCCAACGTCACCAGCCCAGTCGGCTGGACGCCCTTCTAACATTGGATGAGGAATGCCATGAACGCTAAGCTTGACTTCGGTGTCACCACACGGCCTGTAACCCGGGAAACCTTCGACGAAGTGCTGGTGCCAACTTACGCACCCGCCGCGATGGTGCCTGTGCGAGCCGCGGGCCTGGACCTGTGGGACCAGAGCGGCAAGCATTACCTCGATTTCACGTCCGGCATCGCCGTCAGCAGCCTGGGTCATTGCAACCCGATCCTGGTCGACGCGCTGACCCGTCAACTCAACACCGTCTGGCACCTGGGCAACGGCTACACCAACGAGCCGGTGCTGCGCCTGGCCGCCGCGCTGACCGAAGCCACCTTCGCCGACCGCGCGTTCTTCTGTAATTCCGGCGCGGAAGCCAACGAAGCGGCCCTGAAGCTGGCGCGCAAGTACGCCCACACCAAGTTCGGCGCGCATAAATCGCGCATCGTGTCGTGCCTGTCGTCGTTCCACGGCCGCACCCTGTTCACCGTGTCGGTGGGCGGCCAGCCCAAGTACACCGAAGGGTTCGAGCCGCTGCCGCAGGATATCAACCACATTCCGTACAACGACATTGAAGCTGCCCGCGCCGCCATCGGCGACGACGTGTGCGCCGTGATCGTCGAACCGATCCAGGGCGAGGGCGGCGTGATTCCCGGCGACGTGGCTTACCTGCAGGCGCTGCGCGAGCTGTGCACCCAGACCGGCGCGCTGCTCATTTTCGACGAAGTCCAGTCGGGCGTGGGCCGCACCGGCACCCTGTTCGCCTACATGGGCAAGGGCGTCACGCCCGACATCCTGACCAGCGCCAAGGCACTGGGCAATGGCTACCCGATCGGCGCCATGATCACCACCAACGAGATCGCCGCGGCGTTTTCGGTCGGCTCGCACGGCACCACCTACGGCGGCAATCCGCTGGCCGCCACCGTGGCGCTGAACGTGCTGGAAACGATCAACCAGCCAGCCTTCCTGGCCCGCGTGAACGAAGCGTCGGCGCAGATCTTCGCGCGCCTGCAAAAGATGAGCGCCGACTACCCGCAGGTGTTCGGCGAAGTGCGCGGCAGCGGCTTGCTGATCGGCCTGCCGACCGTCGGCGCCTTCAAAGGCCGCGCCAAGGACATCACCAAGGCTGCCGAAGGCCTGGGCCTGATGCTGCTCATCGCCGGCCCGGACGTGGTGCGTTTTGCCCCGGCCCTGATCGTCACCGACGAACAGATCGCCGAAGCCGACCGCATCCTGCGCGCGGCCGTTGACAGCGTGCTCGATACGTCCACCGCCAAGTAAGGCCCATCACGCCGTCGCATGCCCCTGATGATTCGTTCATGGGATGCGGCGGCGCTTGTTTTGTGCGCAGCTTCCGACCCCAGGAGTTCCCATGTTTGTTGTCCGACCGGTAGCGCTGGCCGATATCGACGCCCTCGAGGCGATGGCGGCGGTCACCATGCCAGGCGTGCACACCATGCCGCGTACGCGCGAAAAAATCGCCGCGTCGGTGGAGCGCTCGCTGGCCTCGTTCGCCGCCCATGTCGATATTCCCAGCGAAGAATCGTACCTGTTCGTGCTGGAGCAGCAGGGGGGCGATGGAGCCGCAGGTGTGGCGGGTGGTTCAACCATCGCCGGCACCGCCGCCATCCACGCCTCGGCCGGCTCCAACGGCACCTATTTCTCGTTCCGCAACGACGTCATCCAGCAAGTATCGCGCGACCTGAACATCAGCCACAGCGTGCATGCGCTCACGCTCTGTTCCGAGCTGACGGCGTACTCGCAGCTGTCGGGCTTTTACGTCAACAACCGCATCGAAGCCGGGCTGGAAGCAGGCCTGCTATCGCGCGCCCGTCTGCTGTTCGCCGTGCTGGCGCCGCACCGCTTCGCCGACCGCTTCTTCGTGCCACTGGCAGGCGTCACCGACAAGGATGGCCAGTCGCCTTTCTGGGAAGCGCTGGGCCGCAAGTTCTTCAAGATGGATTTCCTCGACGCCGAGCGCATCATCGGCGGCGCCCGTAACCGCACGCTGATCGTCGAGCTGATGCCGCACTATCCCGTGTATGTGCCGCTGCTGCCGGGCGACGCCCAAGCCGTCATGGGCCAGATCCATGGCGACGGCGAACTGGCCTTCAACCTGCTCACCGAAGAAGGCTTCGAAGCGGACGACTACATCGACATCTTCGATGGCGGGCCGATTTTACAGGCCCATAAAAACGCGCTGCGTTCGTTCTCCGGCTCGATGGTGCGCCACGTGGCGCAGGCCGATCCGGCCAGCGCGGGCGACCTGCTGGTCAGCTACGCCGTCGCCGCCAGCAACGAACAGAACTTCCGCGCCATCACCGTGGCCTGTCCTGCCGTCGAGGGCAGCGACAGCGTGTGCCTGCCGCAGGATGCCCAGGATGCGCTGATGGTCGCGCCGGGCGACAGCGTCATTTGCGTCAGAATCTGAAGAAGGCACTCTCCTATGCTAGTTGTACGCGCAATCACCGCCGACGATCTCGACGCCCTGATCGACCTGGCGCGCCAGGTCGGCAGCGGCATGACCACTCTAAAACCCGACCGCACCATGCTGGGCGACCGCATCGCCATCGCGGTAGCGTCGTTCAACGAAACCATCCCGCCCGAGCAGCGCGACTACATGTTCGTCATGGAAGACACCTCGTGCGGCCGGCTGGCGGGCGTGTGCGCCATCAAGAGCTCGGTCGGTCTGGACGAGCCGTTCTATAACTACCGCATCGGCACGCTGGTCCACTCCAGCCACGAGCTGAATATCTTCACGCGCATGGACACGCTGTACCTGTCCAACGACCTGACCGGCTGCACCGAACTGTGTTCGCTGTTCCTGCATCCGGACTACCGCAGCGGCAACAACGGAAAATGGCTGTCCAAGAGCCGCTTCCTGTTCATCGCCCAGTTCCCGCACCTGTTCACCGAAAAGCTGATTGCCGAAATGCGCGGCTACCAGTGCGAGAACGGCAGCTCGCCGTTCTACGAGGGCCTCGGCCGGCACTTCTTCAAGATGGATTTCAACCACGTCGACCACCTGACCGCGATGGGCAAGAAATCGTTCATCGCCGAACTGATGCCGCGCCAGCCCATGTACGTGGCTTACCTGCCCGAAGACGCGCAGGAAGTCATCGGCAAGGTGCATGTGTCGACCGCGCCCGCGCGCCGCCTGCTGGAGCAGGAAGGCATGCACTTTGAAGGCTACGTCGACATCTTCGACGCCGGCCCGGTGCTGCAGGCGCGCGTGTCGGAACTGCGCGCCATGCGCGACAGCGTGCTCTCCAGCGTGGAGCCGGCCGGCCGCCGCGCCGACGGCGACGAAGCCCAGCTGGTATCGAACACGGTGCTCAAGGATTTCCGCATGATCGTCGCGCACGCCACCCCGGCCGGCGGCAAGCTGGCGCTGACGCCCTCGCAAATGGACCTGCTGCTGTGCCGCAGCGGCGACCCGGTCCGAACCCTGCCCCTTAGCGTAAGGAAGAATGTCCATGTCTGAGCTTCTCAATCCCCACGATCTAACCAACGCCGCCGGATTTTCCAATTTCATCGGCGGCCAGTGGTGCGCCGGTTCCGGCGCCGAACTCGTCACCGTCGACCCGGCCAGCGGCCGCCAGAGCTATGCCAGTAAAGAGTCGTCGGCTGAAGACGTGGCGCAGGCGGTGCAGGCCGCGCGCGCGCAGTTCGACGCCTGGGCCCTGACGCCCCTGGCCGAGCGTGTCGCCGTGTGCACGCGCTTTCGCGATCTGCTCAAGGACAACGCCGAGGCGCTGGCCCAGACCATCGCCGACGAAGTGGGCAAACCCATGTGGGAAGCGCGCACCGAAGTGACCACCATGGCCAACAAGGTCGACATCTCGGTGCAGGCCTACGGCGCGCGCACCGGCGAAGGGGCGGCCAAGGTGGCCGACGGCATGGCCGTGCTGCGCCATCGCCCGCACGGGGTGTTCGGCGTATTCGGCCCGTACAACTTCCCGGGCCACCTGCCCAACGGGCATATCGTGCCGGCCCTGATCGCCGGGAACACGGTGGTGTTCAAGCCCAGCGAATATGCGCCGCGTACTGCCATCCTGACGGCGCAGCTGTGGGAACGCGCCGGTCTGCCGGCCGGCGTACTCAATCTGGTCAATGGCGGTCGCAATACCGGCGTGGCGCTGGGCCAGCATCCGGATCTGGATGGCGTGCTGTTTACCGGCAGCTGCCAGACCGGCGTGTCGCTGCACAAGCAGTTCGGCGGCCAGCCGGGCAAGATGCTGGCGCTGGAAATGGGCGGGAACAATCCGCTGGTGGTGTGGAACCTTGGCGACAGTGCGGCTGACGTCGACGCCGCCGTGCACCACACCGTGATGTCCGCGTTCGTCTCGGCCGGCCAGCGCTGCACCTGCGCGCGCCGCCTGGTGGTGCAGGAAGGCGCTGCGGGCGACGCCTTCGTCCAGCGCCTGGTCGAGGTGGCCGCGGCGCTGACGGTGGGCGCGCCCAACGCCGAGCCGCAGCCGTTCATGGGACCGGTGGTCTCGCGCGCCGTTGCCGCCAGCCTGGTGCAGGCGCAGGCCGACATGGCCGCCAAGGGCGGCACCGTGCTGCTGCAGATGCGCCAGCCCGATCCGCAGGCCGGCTTCGTCACGGCCGGCATTGTCGATGTCACGCAGGCGAGCGGCATTCCGGACGAAGAGTGGTTCGGCCCGCTGCTGCAGGTCTATCGCGTCAAGGATTTCGCCGCCGCCATCAAGGTCGCCAACAACACCGAGTTCGGACTGGCAGCGGCCTTGCTGTCGCCGGACGAATCGCTGTGGCAGCGCTTTTCCGTGCTGGCCCGCGCCGGCATCGTCAACTGGAACCGCCCGACCACGGGCGCTGCCAGCAGCGCGCCGTTCGGCGGCGTGGGCAAGTCGGGCAACCACCGCCCCAGTGCCTATTACGCGGCCGATTACTGCGCCTATCCGGTGGCGTCGATCGAAGCGGGTGCGCTGGAGCTGCCCGCCAAGCTGGCCCCGGGCCTGACTTTCCCAACTATGACCAATATTCAAAGTCCTGCAGGGGGCGTATGAGCGCGCGTGAATTCAACTTCGATGGTCTGGTAGGACCGAGCCATAACTACGCCGGCCTGTCGTTCGGTAACGTGGCTTCGTTCAGTAACGTCAAGAGCGCCTCCAATCCGCGCCAGGCCGCTTTGCAAGGCTTGGCCAAGATGCGCGCGCTGGCCGCACGCGGCTTTGCGCAGGCGCTGCTGCCGCCGCAGGCGCGCCCCAACTTCCGGCTGCTGCGCTCGATCGGCTTCGGCGGCACCGATGCCGACGTACTGGCGCGCGCCTATCGCGAAGCGCCGGTGATTCTGGCCTGCGCCTATTCCGCCTCGCCCATGTGGACGGCCAACGCGGCCACCGTCAGCCCGTCGGCCGACACCCATGATGGGCGCGTGCACTTCACCGCCGCCAATCTGAATAACAAGCTGCACCGCGCCAGCGAGCACGAACAGGCGGCGCGCACCTTGCGCGCCGTGTTCGGCGACGCGCGCTACTTCAACGTGCACGATGCGCTGCCCGCGACCTCCGCCTTTGGCGACGAAGGCGCGGCCAATCACACGCGGCTTGGCGCCAATCATGGCGCACCGGGCGTCGAGCTGTTCGTGTATGGCCGTGTCGAATTCGATCCGTCCGCACCGTCGCCTAAAAAATATCCGGCGCGTCAGACACTGGAAGCCTCGCAGGCGGTGTCGCGCCTGCACGGCCTGTCCGCCGCGCGCACCGTATTCGCCGCGCAGAATCCGCACGTGATCGATCAGGGCGTGTTCCACAACGATGTGATCGCGGTCGGTAATGGCAACGTGCTGTTCTACCATCAGGAAGCTTTCGCCGATGAAGTGGGGCTGCTGAACCGCCTGCGCCCGGCCATGGCGGAAGCTGGCGCCGATTTGTCCGCACTGCGCGTCGATTCCAGCATGGTGCCGGTGGGCGACGCGATTGCCAGCTACCTGTTCAACAGTCAGCTGCTGACCAAGCCCGATGGGAACATGGCGCTGGTGGTGCCGCACGAATGCCAGGAAACGGCGTCCGTGGCGCGCTACCTGGAGGCGCTCACCGCCAGCGGCGGCCCGATCGACGAACTGATCGAATTCGATCTGCGCCAGAGCATGCGCAACGGCGGCGGGCCTGCGTGCCTGCGCCTGCGCGTGGCGCTGACCGACGCCGAGAGCGCGGCCATGCACCAGGGTGTGATCATGACCGAAGCCTTGTACGCACGGCTGGTAGTGTGGGTCGAGAAGCACTACCGCGACAGCCTGGAGCCGAAGGATCTGGCCGATCCGCAGCTGGCGCTGGAATGCAGCGCCGCGCTGGAAGAGCTGACCCGTATTCTGGATCTGCCCGGCCTGTATGATTTGAGCTGAGTTTTGCCCGACCTCTTGTTTGACCTCTTGATTGAACACTTGATTGAATGTTCAGGGAGCGGCGGGACATCCCCGCCATCCTGCTAACCGTGGACCCGGCGCCATAAGTGCCGGGCCCCCGATGTCACTACCAACCGCATTGGAGACGCACGATGAAACAGATGCCACAAGAATTGCGCCAGCAGACGCTGGAACTGGTCCACGCGAGCGCGCACAGCGCCGACGCCAGTCAGACCGAAGCGCTGATACGCGCCTGGCTCGCATCCCTGGACGATGAAGACCTGGCCGGCACCTCGCCGGACACCCTGGCGCCGCTGCTGCGCGAAGGCTTCAACCAGGCCGCGCGGCGCACCGCGCAAGGCTGCCAGATCGCCCGTCTGCGCTATTCCGATGGCCGCGGAGGTCTTGCCACCGCGCTCCTGGTCGTCAACGACGACATGCCGTATCTGGTCGACTCCATCGTCATGGCCCTGCGCAAGCAGCGCGCCGCCGTGGCCGGCGTGATGAACGCCGTGCTGGCCGTACGCCGCGACGCCGCCGGCAATGCGCTGGCGGTGGGCGAGCCCGGCGCTCCGCTGGAATCGGTAGTGCTGTGCCTGCTGGCCGAAGACCTGCCCGCCGACGAACTCGATGCGCTGGTCGGCAAACTGCAGATGGTGGCCGTCGACGCCGCCGTGGTGCGCCGCGATGCGCTGGCCATGGCCGACCGCCTGACGGCAGTGGCCGCGCAAGCCGCCACCCATGGCGCCGAAGGGCAGGAGGTGGCCGCCTTCCTGGAGTGGGCCAAGAACGAAGGGTTCGAGCCGTTCGGCTATGCCTATTACGTCGTCAAGGCCGGCGCGCGCGAGCTGGAACGCGACATCCCCAGCCGCATCGGCGTGCTGCAGGATACGGGCCACCCCGTGTACGGCACGTGCCTGGCGAATATTCCGGGCGACTTCGATACGCTGTCGCGCCGCCCCGATACCCTGTCGATCGTCAAGGCCGACGTCGAAGGCACGCTGCACCGCGACCAGCCGCTGGACTTCATCGGCGTGCGCGACACCGACGCCGCCGGCACGGTGCTGGGCGAGCACTGCTTCGTCGGTCTGTTTACCCGCGCCGCCACCGCCACCCCGTTGGCGCGCCTGCCGTTCGCGCGCGGCCGCGTGGCCAAGGTGCTGAGCCTGGCCGGCGTGCGCCAGGAGGGCTTTCGCGCCGAAAAATTCCTGGAGATCCTGGAGTCGTTGCCGCGCACCGAGGCGCTGGAAGCCGATCCCGAATGGCTGGCGCAGGTATGCAGCGCCGTGGTGTCGCTGTACAAGCAGCCGCGCGCCAAGGTGTTCGCGCGCCGCGACGTGTATGCGCGCCACCTCAACGTGCTGGTCTACCTGCCGCGCGAGCGCTACAGCGCCAGCGTGGCGGCCAGCCTGGCCCAGGCATTGAAGAACAGCTCGGGCGCGCGCGACGTGCGCTCGCAGACGCTGGTGGCCGACGGCCCGCTGGCGCGGGTGTACCTGATCGCTCACGGCGCGCGCTATCCGCTCGACCTGGAAAGCGACATCCAGCAGCCGCTGTTGTCGGTGCTCGATGGCTGGCACGACCGCTTCGCCGCATTGACCGACAACGTGTTCGACGTGCCGACCCGCGGCAGCCTGCGCAAACTGTGCGCCAGCCTTCCAGTCAACTACGTGACCGCCACGGCGCCCGCCGTGGCCTTCGCCGATCTGAACGCGATACTGCATAACGGCCAGAGCGGCCACGTGGCCGTGCGCGTGGAAACCGGCGAAGCCGAAGGCGGCGCCTCGATCCGTCTGTATTCGACCGACGGCGTGCCGTCGCTGTCGCGCATCCTGCCCGCCCTGCACAACGCCGGCGTGGCGATCGACCGCGAGCAGACCTACACGCTGACCCTGGCCGATGGCAGCCGGCGCTTTGTCACCAGCCTGTCGGTGGATGCCGACAGCGCCGCCAAGCTGGCGCGCCCGAACGTGGTGCCGGTGGCGCAGGAACTGTTCGCCGCCCTGTTCAACGACGAAGCCGAAGACGGCCGCCTGAACGGCCTGGTGATCGAAGGCGCGCTGCGCATGCGCGAAGTGCAGCTGGTGCGCGCCTACATCAGCTACTGGCGCCAGACCGGCAGCAAGTTCTCGGTGCGCTACATGGCCGACACCCTGCGCCGCGTGCCGGGCATGGTCAAGGAGCTGGTCGACGCGTTCATCGAGCGCTTCGATCCGGCGCTGCCCGAAGCGCAACGCGACGCCGCCAAAGAGCGCATCGCCGCCGTCAAGGCCGGTCTGGCCAGCGTCAACCACGCCGACACCGAAGAGATTCTGGCCGCGCTGGTGGACCTGATGCTGGCCACCGTGCGCACCAGTTACTTCCAGAACGAGCAGAAGGGCGACAAGATCATCTTCAAGTTCGACACCAGTGCGCTGGCGCTGGTGCCCGAACCGCGTCCGTACCGCGAGATCTTCGTGTTCTCGCGCCGCTTCGAAGGCGTGCACCTGCGCGGCGGCCCCGTGGCGCGGGGCGGCCTGCGCTGGTCCGACCGCATGGAAGACTACCGCACCGAGGTGCTGGGCCTGGTCAAGGCGCAGATGGTCAAGAACGCCGTGATCGTGCCGGCCGGCTCCAAGGGCGGCTTTGTGTGCAAGCAGATGCCCAAAGACGCGGCGCGCGAAACCATCGCGGCCGAAGGCGAAGCCGTCTACCGCCTGTTCATCGCCAGCCTGCTGGAGCTGACCGACAACCGAGTGCGCGGCGCCATCGTGCCCCCGCAAGACACGGTGCGCTACGATCAGGACGATCCGTACCTGGTGGTGGCCGCCGACAAGGGCACGGCCACCTTCTCCGACATCGCCAACAGCATCGCCGTGCAGCGCGGCTTCTGGCTGGGCGACGCCTTCGCCTCGGGCGGCTCGAACGGCTACGACCACAAGAAGATGGGCATCACCGCCAAGGGCGCGTTCGAAGCGGTCAAGCGCCACTTCTACGAGATGGACCACGATCTGAACACCACCCCGATCACGATGGTCGGCGTGGGCGACATGTCGGGCGACGTGTTCGGCAACGGCGTGCTGCTGTCGCGCCAGCTGAAACTGGTCGCCGCGTTCGACCACCGCCACATCTTTTTGGATCCGGCGCCGGACGTGACGACCTCGTTCGCCGAGCGCGCGCGCCTGTTCGCGCTGCCGCGCTCGTCGTGGGAAGACTACGACAAGAGCCTGATTTCCAGCGGCGGCGGCGTGTACCCGCGCAGCGCGCGCAGCATCGCCATTTCGCCGGAAGTGCGCGCCGCGCTGGACATCGAGGAAACCTCGCTCACGCCCGAGCAGCTGATGCACCGCATCTTGCTGGCGCCCGTCGATCTGTTCTATAACGGCGGCATCGGCACGTATATCAAGGCGAGCAGCGAGACTCACGCGCAGGTCAAGGACCGCGCCAACGACGAGATCCGCGTCGATGGCAATACCTTGCGCTGCAAGGTCGTGGCCGAAGGTGGCAACCTGGGCGCCACGCAGGCGGGCCGCATCGAGTTCGCCCTGGCCGGTGGCCGCATCTTCACCGATGCGATCGACAACTCGGCTGGCGTGGACTGCTCCGACCATGAAGTGAACGTCAAGATCTGGCTCGACACGGAAGTCAACGCGGGCGAATTGCCCGAGGCCGACCGCAACCGCATTCTGGGCGAGATGACCGGCGAAATCGAAACGCTGGTCCTGCGCGACAATACCCAGCAGACCCATTTGCTGGTGCGCGAAGTGCAGGCCCAGGCCGATCCGGCGGTGGTCGACGCGTATGCCACCCTGATCGGCAGCCTGAATGCCGAGGGTGCGCTGTCGCGCAAGCTGGAGCAGCTGCCCAGCGACGCCGAACTGCAGCGCAGGAAAGACAGCGCCACCGGTCTGACGGCACCGGAGCTGGCGGTGGTGATCGCCAACGTCAAGAACCGCTACAAGCGCCTGCTGGCGGCGCTGCCGCTGACCGAGTCGGCGTGGGCTGGCGCGCTGCTGCGCCCGTACTTCCCGACCCAGCTGGTGGCCACGCGCGACCCGCTGGCCCATCCGCTGGCCAATGCCATTCTGGCGACCGTGCTGGCCAATGAAGCGGTCAACCGCTGCGGCCCGCTGCTGCTGCGCGAGCTGGCGCTGGAACACCAGGTCGACGAGACCGATGTGCTCATGGCGTGGGCCCAGGCCTGGGCAGCGCTGCATCTGGCCAGCCTGTTCGACGCGCTCGACGCCGATGCCCTGAACGTGCCACGCGCCGTGTCGATCAAGGTCGATGGGCGTACCCGCGTGCTGTTCAAGGCGGTCATCGAAGGCGTGCTGGCGGTGCCGGCGGACGGCCAGCGCGGCGGCGGCATGGACGAGCTGACCCGTTTGTTCGCGCAGCCCGACATGCTGCGCCAGCTGATGCCGGCGGCGGCCGATGCCGACGTCTACCCGATGCTGGCGACCACCTTCACGCAAGCCTGGCGCGCGGTCGACGCCATCGAGGCGGTGGCGACCTTCCTGTTCGCGGCGGTGGCCGTGCAGCGTCCGGCCGGCATGTCGCTGGCGCAGTTCCTGCAGGTCGGCATGGCGCTGCGTCATGAGGCCGGCATCGATACGCTGGAGCGTGGCCTGAAGCTGCCGGCCCACGGCAAGTCGCAGGAGCAGTTGCGCAACTACGCCATGCAGGCCTTGCGGCGCACGCAGCAGCGCTTGCTGATGCAGGTGCTGGCGCATGCGGGCGGTGGCGCCGATACGCTTGAAGCGGTCGAGGTGGTGACCAACGCGATGGGCTTGTCGGGTTACGCCATGCCGGTCGATCTGGAGCAGGCCATGCTGGATGTGTGGGCGTTGTCGGAGGCCGCCAGCGCGACGGCCGTGGCGGCGTAGATGGCGGCGCTGCCCGAGGCGGTGCGCCAGCTGGCGCAGGCTGACTTTAGCGCGGTGGCGCGGCGCTTTGGCGATGCCGGGTTTGTGGTGGCGTTGCCGGCGCCGGGGATCATGACGGTCAGGGCTGGTGTTGATGCCACTCTGAGCGGCGGTGCTATGGGTCCCCGCGTTCGCGGGGATGACGGTTTTACGGTCGCGGGTGCGAGCGTGCGTCGCGGGCCCGTCGACGACGGTGCTGCCGTTGCGGGTGCAAGCATGGCGGACCACGGACCGGAGCGTCCCAGCGTGGTGGTGTCGGTCGGCGTGCATGGCGACGAGACGGGGCCCATCGAGATGCTGGCGTATGTGCTCGATGCGCTGTCGCGCGAGGCGCATGCGCTGGCGGTGGACCTGATGGTCTGCGTCGGCAATATCGACGCCATCGCGGCGGGCAAGCGCTTCATCGATGCGGACCTGAACCGCATGTTCCGCCCCGTGCGTGGCGCGCTGGCCAAGGCGGCGGAGGCGGCGCGCGCCGATCAGCTGATCGCCGCCACCGATGCCTTCTTTGCCGGCGCCGGTCCGCGCCGCTGGCATCTGGACCTGCACACGGCGATCCGTCCGTCGGTGTTCCCCACGTTCGCCATCGTGCCGGACCTGATCGCCGACGAGGGCAAGCGCGCGCTGATCGACTGGCTGGGGCAGGCGGCCATCGGCGCCATCGTCATGAATCCGTCTTCCGCCGGTACCTATAGCTATTACAGCGCCGAGTTTCATGGCGCGGCCGGCAGCACGGTGGAGCTGGGCCGGGTCGGTACGCTGGGGCAGAACGACCTGTCGCAGTTTGCCCAGGTCGACGCGGCCTTGCGCGCGCTGCTGAGGGGCGAGCAGCCACCTGCGCTCGCGATTGAACCGCAGCTGTTCAGGGTGGCCCAGGAAGTGATCAAGCTGTCCGATGGTTTTGCCATGACAGTCGGACGCCAGACCCATAACTTCACGGCCATGCGCCAGGGCGAGATCATCGCCACCGACGGCGCCACCACGTATGCGGTGCAGCATCCCGAAGAATTGGTGGTGTTCCCCAATCCCGACGTACGGGTAGGGCTGCGTGCCGCGCTGATGGTGGTGCGCACCACGCTGTAAAGCTTGCGGTAGACTGGTGGTTTACACAACTTCAAGCAGCTGCCAGGCCGCACCCGCACGCTGGCAGCCACCATGCCGCCATGAGCCAATTGTTTTCGCCGTATTCGCTCGGACCGCTCGCGCTGTCCAACCGCATTGCCATCGCCCCCATGTGCCAGTACTCCGCCGACGAGGGTCTGGCCACTGACTGGCACATGATCCATCTTGGCCACCTGGCCCTGTCGGGCGCTGCCCTCCTGATCCTCGAAGCGACCGCCGTCACCCCGGAAGGGCGCATCTCCGCGCGCGATCTCGGCCTGTGGTCGGACCAGCACGCGGCGGCGCTTGAACCCATCGTCGCGGCGATGCGGCGCCACGCGCCTATTCGCCTGGGTATTCAGCTGGGCCATGCGGGACGCAAGGCATCGACGGCGGTGCCGTGGGAGGGCGGCGCCTGCGAGCTGCTGGCCGATGGCGGCTGGCAGACCGTGGGGCCGTCGGAGCTGCCGCACAACGCCGGCGACACCGTGCCGCTGGCGCTGGACGAAGCGGGCATGCGCTACATCACCGACAGCTTCGTGGCGGCCGCGCAGCGCGCTTGTGCGCTGGGGTTCGACGCCATCGAGCTGCACGCCGCGCACGGCTACCTGCTGCACCAGTTCCTCTCGCCGCTGGCCAACGTGCGCAGCGACGGCTTCGGTGGTTCGCTGGAGAACCGCATGCGCTTTCCGCTGGCCGTATTCGCCGCGCTGCGCGCCGTGGTGCCGGACACCATGGCGCTGGGCGTGCGCATCTCGGCCACCGACTGGGTCGAGGGCGGCTGGAACCTGGACGAGAGCACGCAGTTCGCGGCGCGCCTGAAGGCGGCGGGCGCCGATTTCATTCACGTCTCCAGCGGCGGCGTATCGCCGGCGCAGCAGATCCCCGTCAAGCCGGGCTATCAGATCGGCTTTGCGCAGCACATCAAGACGGCCACCGGCATGCCGACCATCGGCGTGGGGCTGATCACGGAGCCGCAGCAGGCCGAGGACATCATCGCGACCGGCCAGGCCGACATGGTGGCGCTGGCGCGGGCAGTGCTGTTCGATCCGCGCTGGCCGTGGCATGCGGCGGCGGCGCTGGGCGCGCGCGTGCATGCGCCGCCCCAGTACTGGCGCTCGCAGCCGCGCGAATTCAAGGATCTGTTCGAGGTGGGGCAGGCATGAGCGAGCCTGGCACCCACGCGGCGGCGCCGGAGATCGAGTGCATCGATTCCCGGACCGTCTATCAGAACCGCTGGATGCGCGTGCGCGAAGATGCGGTGCGCCGGGCCGACGGCTCTCCCGGCCTGTTCGGTGTCGTCGAGAAGAGCGACTTTGCCGTGATCGTCGCGCTGCACGATGGCGCACTGGTGATGGTGGAGCAGTACCGCTATCCGGTGCAGCGGCGCTGCTGGGAGTTCCCGCAGGGCTCGTGGAATAAGGGATCAGACCCGGGAGCAGACCCCGGACCGGACCCGCTGGCACTGGCCAGGGCCGAACTGCGCGAGGAAACCGGGGTGGTGGCCGCGTCCATCGTGCACGCGGGCCGGCTGTTTCTGGCCGCGGGGTTTTGTACGCAGGCGTACGACGTCTACTTCGCCACCGGGCTGACGCAGGGCGAGTCGGCGCTGGAGATCGAGGAGCAGGGCTTGATCTCGCGCCTGGTGCCACTGGAGACGGTGCAAGCGGACATGATCGCAGGCCGTATCATGGATGCATCGACGGTGGCTGCGTTCGGGCTGTTGCGGCTCAAGGGCATGATCTGAGGCGGCACGCCGCCTCTTGCGTACGCACCGGGCGCTACTCTGCCTGGTGACACACGGCTTCGATGTTGTTGCCTTCCGGGTCAATGACGAAAGCACCGTAGTAGTGAGGATGGTACTCCGGGCGCAGGCCCGGGGCGCCATGGTCTTTTCCTCCGGCGCCGATGGCTGCGAGGTAGAAGGCATCAACTTGCGCGCGATTTTCTGCCCGCCATGCGAGATGGCAGCCGGCAGTCGCGGCGGGCCCACCGTAGGGTGACGGACCATCGATGAACCAGACATCGGCTTTTTTGCCGTCAGGCTCGCCAGCGTCAGGGTAGGCAAACCCCAGCATGTTCGAGCCGTAGTTGCCTTCGAAGCAGATGGTGTAGCCCAATGGCGCAAGCGCCGCGCTGTAAAACGCCTTTGCACGCGCGATATCGGTCACGCGGAATGTCATATGGTCGAGCATGGTGAGGTACTCCTGCGGTAGGTGGTGGTAAGCGATTGACGCTCTCAACTGTACATCTATACAGTATCAATGGCAACCAGTTAACGTTGCATATACCGTAATTCGGCAGGAGAAGGTGGGCGACGCAGGCGAACAGCGCATGCGCCGGCGCCGCCACTTCAGGATCAGATCAAATGATCCAGCGCTTCCGGGCCGAACACTTCGCGGTGCAGTCGACCGGCCGGCACGCCGGCTGCCGCCAACCCTTTCCACTGGGTCTGCATGAACGGCAGCGGACCGCACATATACACGCTGGCCTTGTCGAGCGCCCACGAGGGCAGCCGGGCCGCATCCATGAAGCCATCCGCATCCTGGTAGAACAGCGCGATCCGCAGGTTGGGCATGCGCGCCGCGGCCGCTGCCAGGTCATGCTGATGCGCGTGGTGTGCGGCACTGCGCGCGGCATGTGCGAACACCACCTCGCGTTCGGGATGGACCTGCGCGATGCGGTTCAGGGCCGCGATCATCGGGGTGATGCCCACGCCCGCCGACAGCAGCACGATGGGCGCGCTGCCCTCGCTATCGGGCGTGAAGTCGCCGAACGGATGCGACACCTGCAGCTCGCTGCCCACGGTCACGTGGTCATGGATCCAGTTCGATACTTCGCCGGCGGGATGAACCTCGCCGCGCTCGCGCTTGACCGAGATGCGCATGTCGGCGCCGGGGGCGTCCGACAGGCTGTACTGGCGGATCTGGCGGTGGCCGTCCGGGAACGTCACGGCGCAGCTGACATACTGGCCCGCCACGAAGTCGGGCAGGGCGCCGCCGTCGGCCGCCACGAAGCGGATCGACATCACGTCGTCGCTCTGGCGCAGCACTTCGGTCACGCGCACGGTACGCGTGGCGGCGGGCTCGGTCCCGGCCGCCGCGTACAGTTCGCGCTCGGCGTTGATGAAGATCGTCGCCAGCGCGTTGTAGGCTTCACCCCACGCGGCCAGCAGTTCCGGCGTGGCGGCCTCGCCCAGCGTCTCCTTGATCGCGCCCAGCAAGTGGCGGCCGACGATCGGGTAGTGCTCTTCCCGGATACCCACCGACACGTGCTTGTGCACGATGCGGTTGACCACCGGCCCCAGTGCCGACGGATTGCCGATGTTGGCCGCGTACGCAAACACGGCCGAGGCCAGCGACTGCTGCTGCGCGCCATTGGCCTGATTGCCCATGTTGAACAGGTTGGTCAGGGCCGGCAATTCGGCGAACAGGTTCCTGTAGAACGTGGTCGTGATGGCCACGCCATGGGCGCGCAGCACGGGGACGCTGGCATCGATATACGGACGGGAAGCCTCGGAAATCATGGTGACCTTTCTAATTGATGCATTTCATATGCATATTTTAAGTGGTAAAAAATGGCGCTTGTGGCGCCAGCTTTGGACTGCTGCATGGTGCTGCGTTTGATGTGCTGCGTTCGTGTGCCGCGCTGCGTGGATTACTGCACCACCGCGGCCGCTTCGGCGCCCGTTGCCAGTGCGCCCGTGTCGATAAAGCGGCGGTGCATGCGCACGATCTGTTCACCGGTGGCCCCATCGGTGATCTGCGCCAGCGTGTAGCCATCGAGACTGTCGTAAAACGCCCGCATGCCGGCCGCCAGCGCGCCGCGCAGGCGGCAGTTGTCGCTCAACACACAGGCCGTGCCCACGCAGTCGACCAGTTCGGCGTCGCCTTCAAGTTCGCGCAGCACCGACCCGACGCGCAGGGCGGCGGCATCGACCGCCAGGCGCAGGCCGCCGTTGCGCCCGCGCGTGGCCTGGACCCAGCCGGCACGGGCCAGATGGCCGACCACCTTGACCAGGTGATTGAGCGGCACGTTGAACTGCCCGGCGATCTCCGCCACCGTGACCGGCCCGCGGGTGTCGCCCGCGCGCGCCAGGTAAATCAGCACGCGCAAGCCTATGTCGGAAAAACGGGTCAGGCGCATGTGAGGTAGGCCACGGAAACGGATCAGGCTCTATCTTAACAATAGCTGCATATGGAATGCAACTTTAAAGATGAGCTGGAATGCAATTTGCACACATCTTTGCCCCTATAATCGCTGCTGCATTCATTTAGCGCCACCAAAAGGGACGAATCCGTGAATCAAACACTGGGCCAAAAGCTATTTCGCACTAAATCCGCCGCCGCGCATACCAGCCATGCGGCAGGGCATGCTCCAGGCCATATCGCCGGCCAACCCGTGGGCCTGGCACGCAGCATGGGCTTGTTCCCGCTGACCATGATCGGCGTGGGCGCCACCATCGGCACGGGGATCTTCTTCACCATGGTCGAAGCCGTGCCCAAGGCCGGACCGGCCGTGATCCTGTCGTTCCTTATCGCCGCCGTCACCGCGGGCCTGACCGCGCTGTGCTACGCGGAACTAGCCAACCGCATTCCCGCGTCCGGCTCATCGTACTCGTTTGCGTATGCCACCGTGGGCGAGTTCGCCGCCTTCATCATGGCCGCCTGTCTGCTGCTGGAATACGGTCTGGCGGCCAGCGCCACGGCCATCGGCTGGTCCGACTACCTGAATAATTTTTTAAGTCATGCCATCGGCTGGCAGATTCCCGAGACCCTGCGAACGCCGATGATCGTCTCCGGCAAGAACGGCACCGAGTTCCATTTCGGCCATTTCAACCTGGCGCCGGTGCTGCTGGTGTTCATGTGCGGCATCCTTCTGGTGCGCGGCACCAAGGAATCGGCCACCACCAACGCCATCATGGTGCTCATCAAGCTGGCGATCCTGGTGTTTTTCGTCGCGGTGGCGTTCACCGGCTTCGATATCAACAACTTCCATCCCTTCTTCAATACCGACAACAGCAATAATATGGCCGGCATGGCAGGCGTGAAAGCCGCGGCGGTTACGGTGTTCTTCTCGTTCATCGGCATCGACACCATTGCCACCGCGGGCGAGGAAGTGCGCGACCCGACCCGCAACGTGCCGCTGGGGATTCTGGCCGCGCTGATCATCGTGACCGTGTTTTATCTGCTGGTAGCGGTGGCGGCCATGGGCGCGCAGCCGGCGCACATGTTCCATGGCCAGCAGGCCGGCCTGTCGGTGATTCTGGAGAACGTGACGGGCAAGGCGTGGCCGGCACTGGTGCTGTCGGCCGGCGCCGTCATTTCGGTGTTCAGCGTGACGCTGGTGACGATTTATGGCCAGACCCGCATCCTGTATGCGATCAGCTGCGACGGCCTGATTCCCAAGACGTTCAAGCGCATCAACCCGGCCACCAAGACGCCGATCAGCAATACCGTGATCGTGTGCATCGTGGTGGCGCTGGTGGCCGGCCTGGTCGACTCGACCTTCTTGTGGGACATGGTCAGCATGGGCACGCTGACGGCGTTCGCCGTGGTGTCGCTGGCCGTGCCGGTGATGCGCTACAAGATGGGGCCGGCCACTACCAAGGGCTTCAAAGTGCCGTTCGGCCCGTACGTGATTCCGGGCATGAGCGTGTTCGCCTGCGTGTACATGATGATGGACGTGTCGCCGGCAACCTACAAGGTGTTCTGCATCTGGATGGGGATTGCCGGCTTGACGTACTTTTTGTACGGGATGCGCAACAGCCGGCTCAACAGCGCCAAGCACTAAGCGGCGCGCGCCTCATCGGCATGGTACGGCGCGGGTACCCGGCAGCGGTCCGTCGGGCAGCGAGGCGGGCAGATCGTCGCCGGGGAGGCCATCGGGCCCCAGCGTCCATGGCGCCGGGGCCGGCTCGTTGGGACAGGCCGGCACCGGATGCGGCAGTGAGGCGGCCAACGCCAGCAGCTGCGCGCGCATGGGCGTGCCCGCCACATTGGCGTCGATCCACAGCTCGTAGCTGCGGCGGCCATCGCGCCACGACACATGCGACACCGCCTTGCCCGTCTCGGCCTGCAGCACCATCAGGCGCGCCGGCATCCCTTTAACGCGCTCATTCTCCCACTGCGGATCGCGATGCATCCTGCTGCCGTCGGCCGACATATCGTGCTCGAACAAGATCAGGGTGCGGCCATCGGGCAGGTGGAATCCCCGGTACAGGCGCGAGCGGATGTCATTGATGCCTTCGGCCATGGCGCCCAGGCTCTGGTACTGCGCGAAGGGTGTGCGGGCCAGATCGACAGGCGCAAAATCCAGAGTTGCCAGCACCCGGTTCAGCGCGGTCAGGGGGATATCGTAGCGTTTCAGGTTGTCGGCGCACACGCGCCGGTAGCCGTTGACCCGCACTTCCTGCTCTTGGCTGGCCACGTACGCGGCGTAATCCGGGTGGCCGGGCGGCGGGCCCAGGCCGCACGGGGCGCGGATGGTGGCATTGGCGGCGCGCATTCCGAGGTAGGCGCCGCTGGCGATGCTCAATGCCAGCAATGCGGTCGCGCCCAGCAGCCACTGTCGAAGGGTGGTCATGTTTATCTTTATTTAAGATTGATTCATGCCCAACAGTGTAGCGGATGTTTGTTTTGCTCATGAAAAAGCCGCGCGGGATATTCTCCGGCGCGGCTTTTTTCTTGCTCAGCATGGATACTCGCCTTCGCGAGGATGACGGCGTGGAAGTCCGGGGTGAAGTTGGCAGCTGCGACCGGTTCAGCTATTCCAGCCTTCGCTGCGACTCCAGCCCCTGCTGCCCCCAGCCCTGCGATTACTCGACGCCCATCTCTTTCAGCAGGTTGTCGGCCTTGTCCACATGCTTCATGTTCCACAGCATGTAGCGCACGTCGACCTGGATGTCGCGCGTGTTGGCACGGTTGTAGTCCCAATCGGAAATGATGGAATCCAGGGTGCCGTCGAAGGCCAGGCCGATGAACTCGCCCTTGGCATTCAAGGCCGCCGAACCGGAGTTGCCGCCCGTGATGTCCAAGGTGGCCAGGTAGTTGACCGGCACCGACTTCAGTTTCGGATCGACATACTTGCCGAAGTCCTTGGCCTTGATCGCCGCCAGCTGCGCCGCCGGTGCGTTGAACTCGCCTTCGCCCGTGGCCTTGGCGGTCACACCCTTGACGGTGGTGAACGCGGTCCAGGCGCCGGTACCGTCGGCACCGTGGGCGCGGCCCATGATGTTGCCGTAGGTGACACGCAGGGTGCTGTTGGCGTCAGGATAGACCGCCTTGCCCAGGCTCTTCATGTAGGCGATCTTGGCCTTCATGTAGGTCGAGTAGGTCTGCTGGATCTTGCCGATCAGTTCTTGCTGCTCCGCTTCCGATTTCAGGTCCGGCTCGTACAGCGCCACGGCAGCCTTGATGAAGCTGTCGTTGCTGGCCTTGAAGTCGGCCGGCTGCTTGCCCAGCCAGGCGGCGCGCTGGGCCTTGTCGCCCAGGGTGGAGCCAGCGTACATCTTGTCCAGCAGCGCTTTCAGGTCGGCCTGGGTCATGCCGTCGCGCAGGCCCAGGGCGGTATCGAAGGCGGCGTTGCGTTCCTTGGCGGGACGGGCGGCGTACTGGGTCAGGCTGTTCAGCACCAGTGCCTTGTCGACTTTTTCGTCGTAGCTGCGTTCGACGGCGGCCACCTCGGCCTGGAAGCGCTTGAGGTCGCGTGCCTGGTAGCCCGACTTGCGCTCCACATCCGGCCTGGCGCTTTCGTTGGACAGGCGGTACAGCGAACGGGCCAGCGCCAGCAGGCGTGGCGAGGCGGTGGCCAGGAAGAAGTCGCGCCGCGTTTCGGCGTCGCGCTGGGCGATGTATTGCTCGACTTGCTCGATGCCGCTGCCGTATTCCGTTTTGCGGGCGGCGTTGGCGTTGACCCACGCCTTGAGCGCGGTATGCTCGGCGGTTTTACGCGCCAGCATGTCGCTGCCTTCGTAGCTGGTCAGCATGCCCTTGCGGTTCTTGTAGTAATTGTTGATGCGGGCCACGGCGCCGGCGTACTTGAGCTTGGCGTCGGCATCGGTCTTGGTCTCGCGCGCGATGACGGCCAGGCGCTCGGCCGACAGCTTGACGAAGGCCGGGTAGTTCCAGTCGAACGTGAACGCCACTTCGGACGGCAGGCGGTGACGGTTGGTGCGGCCGGGATAGCCCAGCGCCATGATGAAGTCGCCTTCCTTGACGCCTTCGCGGGCGATCTTCAGGAACGACTTGGGCTGGTAGGGCACGTTGTCTTTGGAGAAGTCGGCAGCCTTGCCATCTTTGCTGACGTAGGCGCGGTAGAAACCGTAGTCGCCCGTGTGGCGCGGCCACATCCAGTTGTCGGTGTCGCCGCCGAACTTGCCCACGCCTTCAGGCGGCGCGTGCACCAGGCGCACGTCGCGAATTTCCAGCTGCTTGATCAGGTAGAACTCCAGCCCGCCGTAATACGCGTAGACGTTGCAGCGGTGGCCGGCATCTTTTTCGCACTCGGCGACCAGCGCTTTTTCATTTTTTTCCATCGCATCGACGCGGGCCTTGCCCGACAGGGCGGCCACGGCGGGGCTGATGATCTTGTCGCTGACGTTGGACACGTCGCGCGTGACGAACACGCGGCTGCCGGGCGCGGCCGGCACTTCGTCGGCGAAGCTGCGCGCCAGGAATCCGTTGGCCAGCAGGTCGCGCTCAGGCGTCGAGTTGGCCGCCACGCTGTCGTACACGCAGTGGTGGTTGGTGGCGACCAGGCCTTGCGGCGAGACGAACGAGGCCGAACAGCCACCCAGGCTGACGATCGCGTTCATGGGAAATTCGGTCAGGCGGGTCAGGGTGGCCGGGTCGAGCTTGAGGCCGGCGGCCTTGAGCTGCTTGGCGATTTGCGGCAGTTGCTGGGGCATCCACATGCCTTCGTCGGCGTGGGCGCCTGTGCTCAGCAGGGCGAGGGTGATCAGGGTCTTTTTCATCGCGTATTTTCTTTTGCGTTTTCGTTTGGTTAACGGATAGTCTTGGCGCGGCCCGGGTAGGGCGCACTAGAGTATCCGTACCGTCCACACGCATGTCAACCGGATTCGCGCGGGTAAATACGCTATCGCAAATGGGCCCCGCCGGTCACTTTCCGTCGATCGGCAAGCCTTACAGCTGGTCGCCCAGCAGCGACGCGAGCGGTCCCATCACTTTCTCTTTCCACGGGCGCTGTTCCCACGCCTGCAGGCTGATCGGCTTGGACAGCTTCCAGTCGTCTTCGAAGATCTTGACCTGCTCCCTGGCGAAGTCGGCGTCGAGCACGTTCAGGTTGGCTTCGTCGTTCAGGCTGAATGAGCGGTTGTCGAAGTTGGTCGAGCCGACCGACACCATCAGCGAATCGACCACCAGCGCCTTGACGTGGTACATGGTGGGCTGGTACTCGGCGATCTCGATGCCAGCCGCCAGCAGCGGGCCCCAGCGTTCGCGCGAGGCGGCGCGCACCACGTCCGAATCGATGTCGGCGCCGGGCGTGATGATGCGCACCTTGACGCCGCGGCGGGCCGCGGCCACCAGGGCGTTGATGGTCAGTTCCTCGGGCACGAAATAGGAGCTGGACAGGTGGATGGTGTCCTTGGCCGCGGTGATCGACATCAGGTACATCAGCAGCATCGATTCGCTGCCGCCCGAGGGCGAGCTGCTGAACATCTGGGCCGCGTTGGGGCCGCTGGGTTTGAGCGGCGGGAAGTAGGTGGGCCCGTCCAGCACCACGCCCGTGGACTTGGTCCAGTTATCGTTGAACACGGCTTGCATCTGGCCTACCACCGGGCCTTCGATGCGGAAATGGGTGTCGCGCCAGTGCTTCTTGTCTTCGGCCTGGCCGCGCCACTGGTCGGCAATCCCGACGCCGCCCGTGAAGCCGACGATGCCGTCGACCACCAGTACCTTGCGGTGGGTCCGGTTATTCAGCTTGGTAAATTTCCACCAGACGGGCTTGTGAAAGCGCTGCACCTTGACGCCGGCTTTTTCCATTGCCTCGATGACGTCCAGGTCCATTTTCATGCTGCCGATGAAGTCCAGCAGCACGTGGACCTTGACGCCGGCGCGGGCCCGTTCGCTGAGCGCGTCGGAGAATTCTTTGCCGATCGTTTCCGACCAGTATATATACGATTCGAACGTAATGGTGTGCTGGGCGCCGCGGATCGCCGCCAGCATGGACGGGAAAATCTTGTCGCCGTTGAGCAGCACCTCGACCTTGTTGCCTTCCAGCAGAGGCGGTCCCAGCAGCACCCCCATCGAGCGGCGGAACTGCGGATCGTCGACGCTGTAGAGCCGTTGCAGCTGGCGCTCGATTTTCTTCTCGCTGGGCATGAAGTTAAAAACCAAAAACACCGACAGCAACGTCAGCGCGCTGCTAATCAATGCCACTAAAAAAGGTTTCCTACGCATAACTTTGTCCAGACCAAAAAAAACCAACGCGCCAGGGCGTTGGTTGGGTGGGGGTGAAACGAATTACCGTGCCTTGCCGCGACGCAGCAGGTTGACGATTGCCAGCAGAATAACAGCGCCCAGGAAAGATACCAG
>CALRYE020000091.1:0-24521 GCA_943372275.1 Janthinobacterium lividum | reverse complement strand
ACCGACGGCGCCTCGACCCTGTACGGCTCGGACGCGATCGCCGGCGTGATCAACTTTATTCTGAAGAAAAACCAGACCGACCTGAACGTCGAACTGACCTACAACTCGCCGGAAAAATCCGGCGGCAAGAGCGCCAACTTCGCCATTTCCAAGGGCTTCGGCAATCTGGAGACGGACCGCTACAACGTGCTGCTGGCCTACAGCCACGACGAGCAGAAGGAACTCAACGCCAGCCAGCGCGACTTCGCCAAGAGCGGCGTGCGCCAGTTCACCCAGAACGGCAAGCCCTACGTGACGTGGCAGACCAGCGCCAACTCGACCCCGGCCAACGTCGAAGTGGTGGGCGCCGATTTCGACCACCTGTTTTCGGTGGACCTGGCCACGACCGGCAAGTGCAACGGCCAGAACACGTTCGCGCGCAGCGGCGCCTGCCGCTTCGACTATCCGGCCACGGTGGAACTGCTGCCGGAATTGAAGCGCGACAGCGTGTTCGCCTCGGCCAACCTGCGCGTGGGCGCGAGCACCACCTTGTTCGGCGAGCTGGTCATGTCGCGCTTTGCCAACACGGCGCGTTACGCTCCGGCGGCGCAGCCGCTGACGACCTTCAGCACCGACCCGGTCACGGGCGTCAAATCGGTCAACCCGAACTACATCAACGCCTACAACACCAACGTGGTGCCGCTGCTGGCGGGCTTGAACGTCAACCCGGCCCTGGTCACCGACGCCTTCCTGTACTACCGCGGCGTGGACGCGGGCGGGCGCACCGACAAGTACGCCACCGATGCGATCCACGCCGTCGTCGGCATGGATACCCGTGTGGGCAACTGGGACGCCAGCGCCTCGTACACCCACTCGCGCAACAAGCAGACCGACGACGCCGTGGCCGGCTACATCTCCGGCGACATGTTCGAAAGCCTGATCCGTAGCGGCGCCTACAATCCTTACCTGATCAATCCGAACGGCGCCGAGATCCTCGCACCGGCGGTGCTGCGCCAGACGCTCGACACCATCAAGTCGAAGATCGATGTGGTCAATGCACGCGCTTCGTCGGAAGTGTTTTCCTTGCCGGGCGGGCGCGCCTCGCTGGGCGTGGGCGCGGACTTCACGCGCCAGAGTTACGTCAACACGCCGTCCGACATTTACCAGGGTCCGGGGCCGCACAACCCCGGCTGGACCGATGTGGCCATCGGCGGGCTGGTGGGCTTGCAGGAACTCGATGCCACGCGCAACAACTGGGGCACGTTCGCCGAGCTGCTCATGCCGATCGCCAAGAGCCTGGAAGCCACCGCCGCCGTGCGGTACGACAGCTACGACGCGGTCGAGAAGCGCAACACCAGCTACGACGTCGTCGGCAAGGCCAGCGCGCCGGGCAAAGTGGGCAACGACGTGTCCAAGGCCACCTACAAGCTGTCGATGCGCTACACGCCGACCCAGTCGCTGCTGCTGCGCGGCTCGTACGGTACCGGCTTCAAGGCGCCGACCATGAACGACATTGCCGATCCGCTGAAGAACTTCGGTTCCTCCAACTTTTTTGCCTGCCCGATCAAGGTCGCCAGCGACCCGCGCTTCGTGTACTGCAAGCCGGGTTCGTCGGAATACGGCTTGCTCACCGATGGCAATCCGAATCAGGGCGACGCCGGTCTGAAAGCGGAAACCTCCAAGCAAGCCACGGTGGGCTTTCGCATCGAGCCGTTCGCCAGCCTGTCGGTGGGGCTGGACTGGTGGGATGTCAAGCTGAAGAACCAGGTGCAGGCGCTGTCGCAGCAGCAGATCTTCGAAGACCAGGCGCTGGCCAACAAGTGGGTGTCGGTCTACTTCGATCCTATCCAGAAGAGCAATGTGCTGGTTGCCACGCTGTCGCCGGTCAATCTGGCCAGTTCGCACTACAGCGGCATCGACTGGGACATGACGTACCGGCTGGGCAAGACGGCCATCGGCGCGTTGAGCGCCACCTGGACCGGCACCTACATGCTCAAGGCCGAGCAGGATGTGCCGGGCAGCGCCCGCGGCATCGAACACAGCATCGGCCGCTTCGACTCGTACAACAACGTCACGTTCCGTACCATTTCGCGGCTGGTGCTGGCGCTGCGCAGCTCGGACAGGCTGGCCAATTCGATCACTCTGAATTACCGCTCGGGCTATCACGACCAGCCGTTCATCGAGGACGACGCGGCCGTGCGCGCGGTCACTCCGGACGGCTCGATCGGGGGAGTGGTGGCCATGCACCGCGACGTGGATGATTACCTGACGGTCGATTATCAGCTCAAGGCCAACCTGAACAAGAACTTCATCCTCACGGCGGGCGTCAAGAACCTGCTCGATGAAGATCCGCCGCTGTCGATCAAGAACGCGGGCGGCGGCAATCAGGTGGGGTATGACGGGCGCTACACCGATCCGCTGGGACGCACGTTCTATCTGACGGCGAACTATAAGTTCTAAGCGGTAGACCGTTGCGGTTGCGCATGCGGGTTCAGTGTCAGTGCAACCGCAACAGTACCGGGGGCGGTTCCCAGAACCAGGGCCAGATACCGTTTGCCCCCGTTCTGGAAGTGCCCCGGTCCTATTACTTCACAGGCACGCCATCGAGCTTAAAGTGCAGCAGCGTATCGTTGGGCCAGGCGGGGTTGGCCACCGGCACCTTGTAGCGGTCGGTCGGCGCGGGAAACTTTATCGTTTCGCTGCGTTCTCCTGCCACCAGCGTCACGCTGTTGAACGGACTCAGCGTCCTGGTCGGCTGTCCGTCTCTGGGCTTGCACGGGTCGAGTCCGACGTCGGCCGCCTTGCTCAAGTGCCTGCGGACCCTGGCGACTTCGGATGTGACGATCTGCACCGCGATTGCGCATCGCAGCCGGTAGTCGCCCATCCGGCGCGTGCCCTCGGGTAAGCCGGGCGAGCGCACGTCCAGGGAGGGAAAACGAAACCCGCCGGAGGGAAACTGGCGGTTGACCACCACGAACGCGTCCACCGGGACGGGCGTTGTGGCCGGCGGCAGGGTGAACGTGTCGTCCGCGGCAAGCGGCAAGGCGATCTCGCCGTCCTTCCAGCTGATCCGGACCACCGGCGGCTGCCCGGTTCCTTCCAGCCCTTCGGGCAGCTTGAAGGTCAGCGTGGCGGCCGGTGCCATGACAGCGCGGTGCTGGTCGAAATACTGCTGGCCTGTGTGCAGCGCGCGATAGGTCCAGACCACGGGCTGGGGGCCGGACGGGGGCCCGGTTTCGAGGGCGAAGGCGCTCTGGCTGCAGGTAGCGATGGCGAGCAGGCTGGCAAGCAGATAGGTTTGCATCGATGTTAATGTTGCCTCCTGATTAAGTGAGACTGCACGATATCGGCTTGCCGGTCGGACGTCCAGCACTGACGAGAAAAGCATCGGAATGTAATACCGCCGGTGTTAAATCGTTTCTGCGATTGCTGGCACATCGACGCTCAGAACGCGCCCCATAGCGCCGACAACGCCGCCACGGCGGCAATCCCGGCCGTCTCGGTACGCAAAATGCGCGGCCCCATGGTCAGCGCCAGCGCCCCTTGCGCCACCGCCGCCTGTTCTTCCTGCTCGGTGAAACCGCCCTCCGGCCCGATCAGCAAGGTGATCGCCTGCGGCGGCTGGTGCCTGGCCCATTCCGACAGCGACTGCGTGCCGCGCGGCGACAGCAGCACGCGCTTGTGCAGGTCCGACTGGCCGATCCAGCCCGTGAACCCGTCGACCGGAGACAATCGCGCCAGCCGGTTGCGCCCGCTCTGCTCGGACGCGGCCACGATCACCCCTTGCCAGTGCAGCTGGCGCTTCTCGGCGCGCTCGCCGCTCAAGCGCACCACGCAGCGCTGCGCGGCCAGCGGCTGGATCGCCGCCACGCCCATCTCCACCGCCTTCTCGATGATCCAGTCCATCTTGGACGCTTCCGGCAGCGCCTGCGCCAGCGTGATGGCGTAGGGCAGTTCCACGTCGCGCGCGACGAAGGCTTTGACCTCGGCGGTGGCGCGGCGCTTTTCCACCGTCGCCAGGTGCGCGACATACTCGCCGCCGTCGCCGTTGAACAGGCACAGTTCATCGCCCGGCTGCAGGCGCAGCACGTGGGCATGGTGCGCCACGGCGTCGGGCAGGGGGATGATGGCGCCGACGGCGAGCGGCTGGTCGCAGTAAAAGCGGGGCATATGGTCCTGTTGTCAGTGTTGCTATAGGCCTAAGAGAATGAGGGCATTTTAATTCGGTACCCTTCGGTCTGGTAAAATACTTGGCTAAGCAATCTATGCACTGCCACCGCATTCCCCATCCCAAGCCCTTGAATCTACCCATGAAACCTACCTTACCAACTACCTTGATGGCCAACGCGATCCGCGCTTTGGCAATGGACGCAGTCCAGCAGGCCAACTCCGGTCACCCAGGCATGCCTATGGGCATGGCCGATATCGCGGTGGCGCTGTGGGCCGGTCACTACAAGCACAATCCGGTCAATCCGAAATGGATCAACCGCGACCGCTTCCTGCTGTCCAACGGCCACGGTTCGATGCTGCACTACGCGCTGCTGCACCTGTCCGGCTACGCACTGACCATGGACGACATCAAGGCGTTCCGCCAGATGCATTCCAAGACCCCGGGCCACCCGGAAGTCGACATCACCCCGGGCGTGGAAACCACCACCGGCCCGCTCGGCCAGGGTATCGCCAACGCGGTCGGCATGGCGCTGTCGGAGTATCTGCTGGCGGCAGAATTCAACAAGCCCGGTTTCGACGTGGTCGACCACTACACCTACGCGTTCCTGGGCGACGGCTGCCTGATGGAAGGCATCTCGCACGAAGTGTGCGCGCTGGCCGGCACGCTGGGCCTCTCCAAGCTGATCGCACTGTACGACGACAACGGCATCTCCATCGACGGCAAGGTCGAAGGCTGGTTCACCGACGACACGCCGCAGCGCTTCGAAGCCTACGGCTGGAACGTGATCCGCGCCGTCGACGGCCACGACGCCAACGCCGTGGACGCAGCCATCGCCGCGGCCAAGACGTCGGACAAGCCGACCCTGATCTGCTGCAAGACCATCATCGGCAAGGGTTCGCCCAACCTGCAAGGCGGCGACAAGGTGCACGGCGCCGCGCTGGGCGACAAGGAAGTGGCCGCCGTGCGCGAGCACCTGCTGTGGACCTCGGTGCCGTTCGAGATCCCGGCCGAAGTGTACGCAGCCTGGGACGCCAAGGAGCAGGGCGCGTCGTTCGAACAGCAGTGGAACGAGCAGTTCGCCGCCTACCGCGTGCAGTTCCCGGCAGAAGCTGCCGAACTGGAGCGCCGCATGGCCGGCGACCTGCCAGCCGACTTCGACGCCACCCTGGCTGCCGCCATCGCCGGCTGCGTCGACAAGAAAGAAAACATCGCCACCCGCAAGGCCAGCCAGAACGCCATCCAGGCCCTGGCCCCGAGCCTGCCGGAGTTTTTGGGCGGCTCGGCCGACCTGACCGGTTCCAACCTGACCAACTGGAAAGAGTGCGTCGCACTGCGTTCCGGCAAACCGGGTAACCACATCAACTACGGCGTGCGCGAATTCGGCATGAGCGCCATCATGAACGGCGTGGCCCTGCATGGCGGCTTCATCCCCTTCGGCGCCACCTTCCTGACGTTCTCGGACTACAGCCGCAACGCCCTGCGCATGGCCGCGCTGATGAAGCAGCGCTCGATCTTCGTGTTCACCCACGACTCCATCGGTCTGGGCGAAGACGGTCCGACCCACCAGTCGATCGAGCACGTCTCGTCGCTGCGCCTGATCCCGAACCTGGACAACTGGCGTCCGTGCGACACGGTCGAGTCGCAAGTGGCATGGGGCGCCGCCGTCAAGCGCCGCGATGGCCCGTCGACCCTGATCTTCTCGCGCCAGAACCTGCCGTACCAGGAGCGCAGCGCCGGCCAGATCGCCGACATCGCCCGCGGCGGCTATGTACTGCAAGATGCTCCGAACGCCAAGGTGATCCTGATCGCCACCGGCTCGGAAGTGGAATTGGCGACCAAGGCGGCCAGCGCCCTGGCCGCCGAAGGAATTGCCACGCGCGTGGTGTCGATGCCGTCGACCGACGTGTTCGACCGCCAGGACGCAGCTTACAAGGCCAGCGTATTGACGCGTGGACTGCCTCGAGTTGCCATCGAGGCAGGTGTCACCGATTTTTGGTATAAATACGTCGGTCTCGAAGGCGCCGTGGTCGGTATCGACACGTTTGGCGAATCGGCGCCGGCCCCGGTGCTGTTCAAGCACTTCGGCTTTACGGTCGAGAACGTGGTTGCCAAAGTCAAAACCGTACTGACGGCGTAAGCCGGTAGCTACATATAAATACAAGCAGACCAGCCGCACACACTGGCACGGGCGCATAGTCGCCCCTGCCGGATTCTCTCTCACTATCAGGAGCTCACAATGACGATCAAAGTTGCAATCAACGGTTATGGCCGCATCGGCCGCAATGTACTGCGCGCGTTCTACGAAGGCGGCAAAAAGCAAGACATCCAGATCGTCGCGATCAACGACCTGGGCGATGCCAAGTCGAATGCCCACCTGACCCGCTACGACACCGCGCACGGCAAGTTCAACGGCACCGTGACGGTCGAAGGCGACAACATGATCGTCAACGGCGACTCGATCCGCGTGTTCGCGCAGCGCAACCCTGCGGAAATTCCATGGGGCGAGCTGGGCGTGGACGTGGTGCTGGAGTGCACCGGCTTCTTCACCACCAAGGAGAAAGCGTCGGCGCACCTGAAGGGCGGCGCCAAGAAAGTGATCATCTCCGCACCAGGCGGCAAGGATGTGGACGCAACCATCGTGTTCGGCGTGAACGAAGGCGTACTGAAAGCCTCCGATACCGTGATCTCGAACGCGTCGTGCACCACCAACTGCCTGGCACCGCTGGTCAAGCCGCTCAACGACGCCATCGGTGTCGAGACCGGCCTGATGACCACCATCCACGCTTACACCAATGACCAGGTGCTGTCGGACGTGATGCACGAAGATCTGCGCCGCGCCCGTTCGGCCACCATGAGCATGATCCCGACCAAGACCGGCGCTGCCGCCGCGGTGGGCCTGGTGCTGCCTGAGCTGAACGGCAAGCTGGACGGCTTCGCCATCCGCGTGCCGACCATCAACGTGTCGCTGGTCGACCTGTCGTTCATCGCCAAGCGCGACACCACCGTCGACGAAGTCAACGCGCTGATGAAGGCCGCGGCCGAAGGCGAGCTGAAAGAAGTGCTGACGTACCAGACCGAGCCGCTGGTATCGATCGACTTCAACCACAACCCGGCCTCGTCGAATTTCGATTCGACGTTGACGAAAGTGTCGGGCCGTCTGGTCAAGGTATCGTCGTGGTACGACAACGAGTGGGGTTTCTCGAACCGCATGCTGGACACCACCGTGGCACTGATGAACGCCAAGTAATTGCTGGCGCTGTCTAGGTAGAGGAATACCCCGGCTAGCCGGTAATGCCGTTCAGTTAAGCAGGTTTGCGTAGAACGCGCGTGGCATAGCGCTGTGGTTTTGCCTTGACGGCCCGGTCGAATTTTCGATCGGGCCGTTCGTCATTCAGCAGACTAACCAGCCTTTCACGAAGATGTTTCATTGAAGCGGGCAGCTTGCCATACGACCTGGTCACGGCAGCCCAGTGAAGCTCGAACTGGATCAGATGAAAGGCGCGGATGAAGCTCACTTCGGTCGGTTCGCATTTGACGACCAAGGCAGCTTTGGCGATCTCCAGCCGGATCAGGTTATAGGCAATCAAGATTCCCCATATTTCCTGATACACGCCGTCCACCGTTTTTGACCTCAGTGTGAGCGTGGCACCAAGCATGGTCTGCTTGAGTTCACGGTAGCTCGTCTCTATGCCCCAACGACGCCTGTAGCAGTTCGCGATATCGGCCGGTTTATAGCGGCGTCGATCGCGTAGGGACGTGAGCAAGATCCGTTTGCGTCCCTGCTGATCAATAACCGTAATGGCACGTGCTTCCCAGCACTCCGGTAGCCCGGTGCACTTGGCACGGGCTTGCGGCGATACGCGCATGCGCACTGTAAAGTCGTCGCTGTTTTCATCGCCTTCGATCACTTCCCAGCGGGTATTCGATTTTGTCGGGATGGCGAAGTGGCGCTCGCTGCCGCCTCGGGTTAGCGCGCACAGAATTTCAGCCGAGAGAAACCCGCGATCGAACATGGTAAGCGAATCGTTGGGGATCCCGTCAATCAGCTGTTTGGCATACAGCATTTCGTTCGTGCCGTACTGGCCAAATGCCGCGCTGTGAACAAGATGTGTGGACAACGAGGTCAAGGTCACGCCCCGCACTTGGGGGTAACTGGCGACAGCACCGCTGGAATAATTTTGCGCACCGAAGTGTTCGCGCGTCTCGTCATTGTCATGGGTCCGCAAGGTAGTCCCGTCCATCGCGAACAGCACCAGGCCCTTGAAGACATAGGCGCGACGGTCCTGACTACACCAATGCTGGGCTGAATGATCGAACAGCCATTTCAACGGATCTGAGCCGAGGCGCTGGCGCGCCTGGGCCGCTGCGCTCTTGCTGACAAATGGTGTCTGCTTGTCTGGTAGTGCTAAACCAAGATCGTCGAGGACCTCGCTGATGGACTTGTGGCGATAGAGCGCCAAGGCCACCATCAGCCAGACAACCTGCTCGGCCGGTAGACGCCGATGGCGGATACTCGTTGCTTCGGTGCGTTGCACGGCCTCTTCGATCCACTCGACCGGCAAATGCTCTCCCAGCCGACGCCAATCAGGAGCCTCAAGGTGGTTGGCAAGGAAGTGGAGGGTATCGTCGAACATTGCCAGCAGGTTAACAGCAGACCTTGGCGTTTACAAGCCCCAAATAAAAATGCCGCTCAGTCTTAACTGAACGGCATTACCGGCAGGCCGGGGCTTCTGGGCATCGCACTACACCACGATTACTTGAACTTGTACTCCATCGCCAGGCGCACCACGCGGCCAAAGACATCGGCCGAGTTCTGCGGAATCACGCCGCCGCCGTCGGAGTCGAGCGCGCGCAGGTTCAGCGGCGGACGACGGTTCAACAGATTGGTGACATGGGCCGACAGGGTCAGATTCTTGATTCCCGTGTAGCTCAGGTTGTAGTCCGTGCGGATGTACGACGCGATGCGGCACTCGCCGGCCTTCCAGCCACGCTCTTCGCACGCGGCATCGTCATACTGGTCGTCGTAATACTCTTGCTTCAAGGTGGTCGGGCTGTTCCACACGAAGCGCAGGCTGTTGTTCCAGTTGCCGGTCTGCAGCGCCGTGATCAGGTTGACCTTGGTCTTGGAGTAGTCGTACTGGCCCGCCAGGTTGTCGCCGTAACTGCCGCCATCGCGCTCGGAATAGTACTGGCGCAGTTCCAGCAGGCGCGTGGCGTTCAGGCTCACGTCCATGCGGCCGATGCCGGTGTCCACGCGCGCCGCGCCGCCCACGTCGAAGCCGCTGGTCTTGGTCTTGGACACGTTCAGGAACGTGCCGCGGATCGACGCGATCCCGCCGGCGGTGATGCCGTACTGGTCCTGGATCTGCTTGGTGGTGCGCCCGTCGACCGAAGTAAAGGTCGATTCCTGCGTCAGCGGGTTCAGGCGCACGATGGTGCCTTCCGGCTGCACCGCTTCGGACGCGAGCAGCTCGTCGTTGGACTTGGTGCCGATCTCATCCTTGCGCTGAATGTTCCAGTAATCGACCGACAGGCTGTAGCCCCGTACCGGCTCGAACACGAAGCCCATGGTGGCGCTGCGCGAGGTTTCCGGCTTGAGGTCCGGATTGTTGACGACGATGCCGGGCACGCCGCCGAAACACTCATCCGACTCGACCGAATCGGCCTTGGCCGATTTGATGGCCTTGAGCGGATCGGTGGCCGGCAGGGCGTCGGACTCGGTGCGCAGGTCGTTGGCGTAGGCCTGGGCGCCGGGACAGCGCTTCGGATCCTGGGTGCCGCTGGAGAACGAGTACTTGCTCGAGCTGGCGCTTTCGGTCAGGTTCGGGGCGCGGAAGCCCGTTTCCAGCGTCGCGCGCAACAGCAGCTGCTTGCTCGCTTCCCAGCGCAGCGCCAGTTTCGGCGACACGTGGGCGTCGAAGCCGCCGAACTTGTCGACGCGGGCAGCGGCGGTCAGGTTCAGCGTGGTGGTCAGCGGCACCTCGAACTCGGTGTACGCCGCGGCGCTGTTGCGCGAGGCGTCGGCGCTGGCGGCGCCGTTGCTGAGAATGTCGCCGGCCAGCAGGTTGTCCGACGGGGTGATGACGAATTTTTCGTGGCGCAGGTCGGCGCCCACGGCCATCAGCACGGGACGGCCGCCGAACCGGGCCACCTCGCCGCTGACCTTGCCGTCCCAGAAATACTGGGTGATCTTGCCGTCGTAACCATTCTCCGGGAACAATGCGGCCAGCACCTCGGGCGAATTCTGCTGGCCGAGCTTGTAGCCGCGGTTGAACAGCTGCGGATCGCGGATATTGCCGTCGGCATCGTAGCCCGGCGTGCCGATCTGCTGGGTGAAGCCGGCGATGCTGAAGAATCCGCCGCCGCGGCTGCGGTCGACCACTTTGCCGCCCGTGATGCCGGCGGCGCTTTCCCAGTCGTAGTTGCGGTAGGTGCCTTTCAGGCCGGCCAGCACGCGGTATTCGGTGCTTTGCGAGGCGCGGTAGCCCGGGTCGTCGACGAAGCGGTAACGCAGGTCGAGGTCTTCGCCGGACAGGTTGAGCGGATGGGTCGACGGCAGCGGGCCGTATTCGAACGAGCGGGCCTTGCCAGTGGCCGGATTGCCCCAGGTGGAAATGCCGCCGGCCGAATCGTAGGTGGCGAACGCGCTGCGGTAGGTGGTCTTGGTGCGCGACACCAGCGCTTCGGCGAAGCCTTCGGTGCTGTCGCTGAACTTGTAGCGGCCCGAGACCAGCATGTTGGCGCGTTCGGCTTCCGGCTGCACTTCGAAACGGCTGTAACGGTCGAACACGCACAGGTTGGCGGCGTTGCGGGTGCTGCAGCCGGGCAGGGCGCCTTGCCCGATCAGGTTGCCCGGATAGCTGAACGTGGACGGGGTGCCGCGGTCGCCGAACATCAGGCCGCTGCCCGGCTTGAGGGTGGCGAACTTGTCGCCGTAGGCGGGGTTGATATCGTCGAGCACGTCGCGCCACATGCCGTGGCCGCGCTTGTACAGCTCGACGTTGGCCAGCACGTTGTAGCGGTCGGTGTCGAGGTTGCCGAAGCCGCCGGTCAGGCTGGCCTTGGTTTCGCTGAACTGGCTGTGGTCGAGCGACTGCTCGCGGCTGGCGCTCGCGCTCAGGCCGTTATAGTCGTTGCGGGTGATGATGTTGATCACGCCGGCCACCGCGTCCGAGCCGTAGATGGCCGAGCCGCCGCTGCGCAGCACTTCGATGCGCTCGACCGCGTCGAGCGGCAGGGCGTCGAGGTTGGTGAACACTTCGTTGTAGTCGGCCAGCGCATACGGCGCCACGCGGCGCGAGTTCAGCAGCACCAGGGTCGACTGCTTGCCCAGACTGCGCAGCGAGGCCGACGAGGCGCCGCCGGCGAACGAATTGCTGCCGCCGATGTCCGACAGCGCTGTGCCGCTGGACGCGGTCAGGGTGTCGATCAGCTGGCGCACCGAGTTCACGCCCAGCCGGGCGATTTCTTCGCGCTTGACGATCTGCAGCGGCGTGGCGCTTTCGGCGTCGATGCGCTTGATGTTCGAGCCGGTGACGAATACGCGGGTGAGCGGCTGCGCGGCGGCATTAGCGGCTTCCTGCGCCATGACGACCTGGGCGGTACCCAGGGTCAGGGCGACAGCGATAACGCTTTTTTTTAGCAATAGGTGGTGGGACAAGATGTACTCCTGAGGATGAAAGGTATGGCCCGGACTCTCTTGAAGAAAGGGCGCTGTGAAAATACTATCCTCACCGCATACTTTCGCAAAACATCACACGCAGTATTTCGTCATCTTGTCGTAATAAACAACACAACTGCTGATCAAGCACAGTGTTGACAGTCGTTAATATGGTTGAAGTGAACAGTGTACTGACGCTGTCAGGCCACGACGCCTGGGCGGCGTATTAAGTTCGGGAGGGAGGGTGGTGCGGAACCGGCTGCCGGAGCGGCAGCCCGGGGTGCAGGCGCTTTCGATCGATGCGCCCCGCGTGCGCCGCGCCTGCCGCAGCAGGCTCCGGCGGGCGCCGGGCGCCGGGCGTCAGAAGCGCATCTTGATGTAAGCGGACGGGCCGGTGAACTTGATGTTCAGGTTGGCGTCGCGGTCGCTATCACGGTTGAGCTTGATCTTCTGGATGCTGTAATCCGCCACCAGGGCGACGTTGGGCATGAAGAACCATTCCGCACCGATGGCGCCGCCGTAGATCTTGCCGTTGATCTTGCCGCCGTTGCGCTTGACGCCGGACGCGTCGACATACATGCGCAGTTCGGGCGAGAAGGCGTGGCGCCAGCCCAGTTCCAGCAGGGGCGCGTAGGCGCTTTCGCTGGTCGAATCGCTGCCGGTAACGGTGCGCGTGACGTTCACGCCGTTCAGGCTGCCGACGATATCGGCGGTGGCCGTGCCGCCCACCTTGGCGCGGTAGTAACCGGCGCCCAGGCCGATGCCGAACACGTCATTGCCTTCGCCCAGCCACCACTTGTAGGCCACCTTGGCCAGGTCCAGCTGCAGCTTGCCGTTGAACTGGGCTGTGCCGGAAATCGGCTCGCCATTGATGACGGTGCCGCCCTGCAGCGCCGGACGGTAGTTCTTGTCGTAGCGGTAGTAGTCGACCGACACGCCATGCTTGTCGCCGATCATCAGGTCGATCCTGGCGCGCGGCAGGGTGACGCTGCTGCCTTTTTCGGTGCCGGTATCGATGCGGCCGTAGTCGGTATTGGCGCCGACCTGGATTTCCGGCTCGGTGTAGAAGGCGCCGGCGGAAATGCTGAGACGGTCGAGCGGCGCGGCCGGTGCGGCGTGGGCGGCGCCGGCCAGGCTGATGCAGGTCAGTGCCAGTGCAGAGGCGGCCAGTGCGGCACGCGCGGGGGAAGATGAAACCGTGAAAGTGGAGAGAGTGCTGTGCATGGGAAGTCCGGGTAATGTTGAGAACAATATGAAATTGGCATGTTACCCAGTCAGTTGCTGGGCCGACAACGAATCATATCGTTTCTCAAACATTTCACCCGCACAATAGGATGCGCTTGCGTTCGGCTGGCGCTACCGTGGTGTGCTCGCGGGTCGACCGCGACACCTGGCCGCGTCCGCCAGCTAGCCGAATATGGCCGCCCACAACGCCACCACATGGGGGCTATGCGCCGCCACCTTGGCCGGCTCGATCCGGGCGTTGTCCTGCCCCTGCAGGCGCAGCTGGTGCTGCAGGCGGCGCATGGCGCGGTAGGCGTCGCCCACCGAGCGGGCCTGCGCATCCTCGATCAGCCCCAGCTCGGCGAACATCTTGAGCAGGGTGATATTGCCGCGGTTGGCCACCAGCACCGGAAACTGCGCCGCGTGGCGCAGCACCGTGTACTGCACCATGAACTCGATATCGATCATGCCGCCCGGATCCTGCTTGAGATCGAACAGGCCCGGGCGCGCCGGGTGCGCATCGCGCATCTTGCGGCGCATCTTGACCACTTCGGCCTTCAGTTCGTCGGCGCGCCCGCTCCGGTCGGTGCGCAGCACCGTTTCGCGGATCGCTTCGAAACGCTCGCCGATGGCGGCGTCGCCGGCGCAAAAGCGCGCCCGCGTGAGCGCCTGATGCTCCCAGATCCAGGCGCTGTTCTGCTGGTATTTCTCGAACGCGCCCACCGACGAGACCAGCATGCCGCTGGCGCCATCGGGCCGCAATGCCGTGTCGATGTCGAACAGGATGCCGGCCGAGGTGTGCGCCGTCATCCAGGTGATGAAGCGCTGGGCCAGCTTGGCGTAGTTGTGCGCCGCTTCCTGGTCGTCGTCGTCGAACAGGAAGATCACGTCCAGGTCGGACACGTAACCGAGCTCCTTGCCGCCCAGCTTGCCGTAGGCGATGACGGCGAAGCGCGGCACCGGCCGGTGGCGCGTGGCGATGGTCCGCCACACCGCGTCGATGGTCACGGCCACGATGGTGTCGGCCAGCGCCGACAGGTAGTCGGCCAGCTTTTCCACGGTCAGGTCGCCGGCCAGATCCTGCGCCAGCAGGCGGAACAGCTGGGCGTGGTGGGCTTCGCGCAGCAGGTCCATCTGGCGCTCGGTGTCGCCGGCCGCCTCCTGCAGCTGGCCTTCCAGTTCGGCGCGCAGGGCGGCGAAATCGGTCTCGGCGTGGCGCACCCGGTCGTCGAGCAGTTCGTCGAGCACGATCGGATGCAGGGTCAGGAAGGTGGCGGCCCAGCCGCTCGCATGCATCATGCGGATCACCCGCTCCAGCGTGTGCGGATACTCCGTCAGCAGCGACAGGTAGGCCGAGCGGCGCGCGATGGCTTCGAAAAAGTCCAGCAGGCGCCCCAGCGTGGCGCCGGTGCTGCCCACCCCGACTTCGGCAGCGGTGCTGGCGATCAGGGGCAGCGACGCGTTGACCAGTGCCAGCAGGCGCGCCCGGGACGCTTCCGGCAGCGACTGCACGCGCGGCGATTGCCAGGTGGTCATCAGGCGGCGCGCGGCGTCGCCCGGGGTGGTGAAGCCCAGCGCGGTCAGGTGCGCTTCGATGGAGTCGCAGTTGTCCAGGTCGGCGCAGGCGTCGCGCGACTGCGGATCGACGTTCTGGCTGGCGCCGTTCGGCGCGCCGTTGCCAGCGCCGGTGCCGTTGCCTGAACCGTTGCCATTGCCGTTGCTTTTTTCGCTGAAGATCGCGTCGAACTGGTCGGCCACGTACTGGCGCACCTGCACCAGCCGGGCCAGCAGGGCGGCCGTATCGGGCATGCCCATCATCTGCGCCACGGTCCGGCGGTCGGCCTCATTGGCGGGCAGGGTGTGGGTCTGGGCGTCGTCGATGTATTGCAGGCGGTGTTCCAGGTTGCGCAGGAAGGTGTACGAGGCCAGCAATTGCTCCACCGTGTCCGGTTCCAGCAAGCCCTTCTCGGCGCACACGCGCAAGGTGGCGCGGGTGGAGCGCTCGCGCAGGGCCGCGTCGCGCCCGCCGCGGATCAGCTGGAACACCTGCGCCAGAAATTCGATCTCGCGGATGCCGCCCCGGCCCAGCTTGACGTTGTTGCTGCGGTCCGGGTGCAGGCGCTCCTGGCGGTCGACCTCGGCGCGGATCTGCGCGTGCATGTTGCGGATCGCGTCGATCACGCCGAAGTCGAGGTAGCGGCGGTAGACGAACGGGCGCACGATGGCGTCCAGGGCGGCGATGTCGGCCTGCGTGCCGGTCACGGCGCGCGCCTTGACCCAGGCGTAGCGTTCCCACTCGCGCCCTTGCACGATCAGGTATTCCTCCACCATGTTGAGGCTGGCCACCAGCGGGCCGGAGTTGCCGTTGGGACGCAGCGCCATGTCGACCCGGAACGTGAAGCCGTCTTCGATGATTTCGGACAGGGCCGCGATCAGGCGCTTGCCCAGCCGGGTGAAGAATTCGTGGTTGGACAGCTCGCGCTGGCCCGCCGCGGCGGCGGTGTCGCCGTCTTCGGGATAGACGAAGATCAGGTCGATGTCGGACGACACGTTCAGTTCGCCGCCGCCCTGCTTGCCCATGGCCAGCACCATCATGTGCTGGGGCAGCTTCGATTCGTGGCCCATCGGCATGCCGTGGCTGGCCACCAGCTCGGCCATCAGGGCATCGAGCTGGGTGCGGATGGCGAAGTCGGCAAAGCGGGTCATGGCCGTGACGACTTCGTGCAGATCGGCCTGGCCGTCCAGGTCGCGCTGGATCAGGCCGCACACCAGCAGGTTGCGCAGGCGCCGCATGGCGCGCGGCAGGGGCAGCGGCACGGACACCCCGGCGGCGCCGTGGTTGGCTTGCTCGGTGCGCAATTCGGCGTCCAGATCGATCTGGTCCAGCGGCGTTGCGGTCAGGCTGGCCACCCGCGCGGCGCGCTCCGGCGCGGCGGCGCTCCAGCGTTGGTAAAAGCGCGATGCGGCGGTCATGGAAGCTGGCTTCATAGAATGTAAGGATGGGTTAAAGTGCGCTCTCAGGATACCCTGTATAGAGTAGAATTGGGCCGCGTTCGCGTTGGCCCCCGGCGATGGTACGGCAGGCGGCAGGCCGGGCGCAAGGGCACCGCACGCTTGCTCTCACTGACAGCTCCATTTACCTGGCGACCCCGAACGAGTCTTTTATTAGCGTATCGATGCATAACGTTGACCCACAGACTGCCCCCGCGCATCTGCCCATCGCGCAGCGCTGGCAGCGGGTCCGGGCCGCCTATCGGGTATGCAACGTCGCCACGCACCATGTGCTGGGGTTCACGGTCAAGCTGGCGCTGCTGATTTACTTTGCCTTCGCCATCACCTTCCTGATGCTGCGCTATGCGATCCTGCCCAACATCGACTACTACAAGGGCAGCATCGAGCAAATCGCCAGCCGCGCGGTGGGCAACAAGGTATCGATCGCCCGTATTTACGCCTCCTGGCATGGCCTGAACCCCAGCCTGTTCCTGGGCGACGTGGTGCTGCGCGACAAGGAAGGGCGCCAGGTGCTGGCGCTGCCCAGCGTGTCCGGCACGGTCTCGTGGCTGAGCGTGGTGACCGGCCAGGCCCGCTTCAAGTCGCTGGAAATCATCCGCCCCGACCTGGATGTGCGGCGCAGCGCCGACGGCCATCTGTACGTGGCCGGCGTGTTGCTGCAGGAGTCGGGCGGCGACGGCGGCGACGCCGACTGGGCGCTCAAGCAGCAGCGCATCGTGATTCGCGAGGGCCGGGTGCAGTGGACCGACCAGAAGCGCGGCGCCCCCGTGCTGGCGCTGCAGAACGTCAACATGGTGCTGCTGAACCGCTGGCACCACCACAAATTCGCCCTGCACGCCACGCCGCCGGCCAGCCTGGCCGCGCCGCTGGACATCCGCGCCAACTTCACCCATCCCCGTTTCGCGCGCCGCATGGCCGACGTGCGCCAGTGGAACGGCGAGCTGTACGCCAACCTGGCCGACACCGACCTGGCTGGCTGGAAAGCCTATCTCGACTATCCGTTCCAGGTCGACCGCGGCCGCGGCGCCGTGCGCGCCTGGCTCTCGCTCGATCATGCCCGCCTGGCCGGCTTCACCGCCGATGTCGGCCTGGTCGATGTGAGCGCGCGCCTGGGACGCGGCTTGCCGCCGCTCGACCTGGTGCGCGTGAGCGGGCGCCTGTCGGCGTCGGAACCGGCCAATGCGCGCCAGCGCGAGGGCACGCCGGCCTTCGGCGCCAACGGCCACCGCATCACGCTGACCGATTTTTCGCTGCAGACCACCGACGGGCTGGCGCTGGCGCCCACCACGCTGACCGAAATCTACACGCCGGCGCAGGGCGCGGCGCTGGAACGGGTCGAGATCAGCGCCCGCGAACTGAATCTGGAAACGCTGGCGCAGCTGGCCAGACAGCTACCCATGCAGGCGGACAAGCGCGCCATGCTGGCCGACTTTGCTCCTCGCGGGCGCCTGCACGACGTGGCCGCCCAGTGGTCCGGCACCTATCCGGCGCTGGCCGCGTACCGGGTGCGTGCCCGCTTCGAGGGGCTGGGCATCAAGCCGCAGGCGGCGCGGCTGGCGCAGGCCGGCAGCGCGGCCATGCCGGCCAGCCCCGGGTTTTCGAATCTGTCGGGCATGGTCGACGCGACCGATCAGGGCGGCCTGATCAACCTGGAGTCGCGCCAGCTGGTGCTGCAACTGCCGGCCTGGTTCGCCGACCCGGCCATGGCGCTGGACCAGTTCGGCATGCGCGCGCGCTGGTCGTTTCTGCCGCAGGACCAGCTGCTGCTCCAGCTGGACAGTCTGGACTTCGCACAAGGCGCGCTCAAGGGCAGCCTGGCCGGCACCCACCAGATGCCGCTGGTGCGCCAGCCCGGCCAGTCGGCCGGCGTGGCCGACCTCAAGGGCCGCATCGACGGCTTCGCCATCGACAGCATCGAGCGCTTTTTGCCGTTGCAGACCCCGCCCGAGCTGCGCGCCTGGCTGACCGGGGCGCTGGAAGGGGGCACGGCCGAAGACGTCAGCGTGCGCCTGCGCGGCGACCTGGCCCAGTTCCCGTTCAAGGCCGACACGGCGGCCGAGCGCGGCCGCGGCGAATTCCGCATCGCCGGCAAGATCAAGGAGGGCCGGCTGAACTACGCGCCGGGGCGCTTCGGCGCGGACGGCAAGGCGCCCCTGTGGCCGCAGGCCGAGCGCATCAACGGCAGCTTCGCGTTCGACCGCACGCGCATGGAAATTCACGGCGACACGGCGCGCACGGGCGGCGTGGGCCTGACCAATGTGAAGGCGGTGATCCCGGATCTGTCGAATCACGACGGCATCCTGGAAATCGACGGCAACGCGGCCGGCCCGATGCAGGAATTCCTGCGCTACGTGGCGGTCAGCCCCGTGCTGGGCTGGATCGGCCGCTTCACCGAAGACACCCGGGCCAGCGGCAACGCCAGGCTGGCGCTCAAGCTGCGTCTGCCCCTGCACCACATGGTCGAGGCCAAGGTGCAGGGCGCGCTGCAAATGCTGGGCAACGACGTGCACCTGCTGCCCGACCTGCCGCCGCTGCAGTCGGCCATCGGCAAGATCGAATTCAACGAGCACGGCGTGGCGCTGACGGGCGTGGGCGCCAGTTTCCTGGGCGGGCCGCTGGCGCTGACCGGCGGCACCCAGCGCGACAACGCCATCGTCATCCGCATGAGCGGCACCGTGGCCGCCGACGGGGTGCGGCGCCAGTATGCCAGCGCCGCCATCCAGCCGGTGGTGGGGCGCCTGTCGGGCGCGACCCGCTACAGCGGCGCCATCACGGTGCGCGATCATCAGCTGCAGATCACGCTCGACTCGACCCTGGCCGGGCTGGGGCTGGACTTTCCGGCGCCGCTGAACAAGGCCGCCGCCGACAGCCTGCCGCTGCATTTCACCCTGGGCGGCCTGGCCGCGCCGGACGGCCTGGCGCGCGACGAGCTGCGCCTGTCGCTGGGCAGCACGGTGGCGGCGCGCTACCTGCGCGAGCGCGCCACCGGCGGCGCCTGGAAAGTCACCCGCGGCGGCATCGGCGTGAACCTGCCGGCCCCGGAACCGGAAACGGGCATGATGGTCAACGTGGCCATGAAGTCGCTCAACGTGGACCAGTGGGCCGCCATCGGCAGCGCCATCAGCGGCGCCGCGCCGGAGCCGGCCGCCGCCGCCGCTGCCGCCACCGCGGGCGCGGAGGGCGGCGCCGCCACGGCGGGGCTGGCGCTGGCCCAGTACGTGGTGCCGGAAATCATGGCCGCCAACGTCGCCGAACTGATCGTCGGCGAGCGCAAGCTGGACAACGTGGTGGTGGGCACCTCGCATCAGAAGGGGGTCTGGCAGGCCAGCATCGATGCGCGCCAGATCGCCGGCCACCTGACCTGGAACGAATCGTCCAGCGGCGGGCTGGGCAAGGTGACGGCGCGCCTGGCCTCGCTGATCATTCCCGAGTCGGCCGCCGCCGACGTCAAGGATCTGCTGGAGGGCAGCAAGAGCGCGGCCTCGTCGATTCCGGCGCTGGACATCGTGGCCGAGCGTTTCGAACTGTTCAACAAGCAGCTGGGCCGGCTGGACCTGGTGGCCAACAACACCATGGCCGCCGCCGGGCGCGAGTGGCGCATCAACCGGCTGTCGCTGGTGAATCCGGACGGCAATCTGTCCAGCACGGGCAAGTGGGTGATCCGCGACGGCAAGAGCAGCACCAGCCTGAATTTTTCGCTGGATATCGCCGACGCGGGCAAGCTGCTGGACCGGTTCGGGTTTCCCGAAACGCTACGCCGCGGCAAAGGCAAGATGAGCGGCGACATCGCCTGGAACGGCTTGCCGTATTCGCTGGATATTCCCAGCCTGTCCGGAGCGATCGCGCTGAACGTGGCGGCCGGCCAGTTCCTCAAGCAGGACCCGGGCGCGGCCAAGCTGCTGGGCGTGCTCAGCCTGCAGATGCTGCCGCGCCTGCTCAAGCTGGACTTTCACGACGTGTTTTCGGAAGGCCTGGCGTTCGACGGCATCAGCGCCGACGCCACCATCACGCGCGGCCTGCTGCGCACCGACAACCTCAAGATGCACGGCGTGGCGGCCACGGTGCTGATGTCCGGCACGGCCGACATCGCCAACGAATCGACCAACCTGCGGGTCGTCGTGATACCGGAATTTAACCTCGGAACGGGACCGCTGGTGTACGCGCTGGCCGTCAACCCGGTGGTCGGCCTGGGCAGTTTTCTGGCGCAGCTGTTCCTGCGCGCGCCCGTCATGAAAGCGTTGACGTACGAGATGCAGGTGACGGGGCCGTGGAAGGCGCCTATCATCACCAAATTGGGCGGGGCCAGGGCGACGGCCGCGCCGGCGAAACCGAAACAATAAGGCAACAGGGGGAGCGCGATGACGACAGTGGCGGCAGTACAGATGATCAGTACGCCAGATGTGCAGGAAAACATTGCAACGGCGCGCAAGCTGGTCAGCGAAGCGGCCGCGCGCGGCGCCGTCATGGTGACCTTGCCGGAGTACTGGCCCATCATGGGCATGAGCGACACCGACAAGGTGGCGCATGCCGAGCAGCCGGGCCAGGGGCCGATCCAGCGCTTCATGGCCGAGGCTGCGCGCGAGCACCGCATCTGGCTCATCGGCGGCACCTTGCCGCTGGTGTCCGGCGACGCCGCCAAGGTCATGAACGCCACCCTGGTGTACGACCCCCAGGGTCAACCCGTGGTGCGCTACGACAAAATCCACCTGTTCGGCTTCACCAAAGGCAGCGAATCGTACGACGAGGCGCGCACCATCGTGCCGGGCGAGGCGGTGGTGGCGTTCGACGGCCCGTTCGGCCGGGTCGGCCTGTCGGTGTGCTACGACCTGCGCTTTCCCGAGCTGTACCGGGCCATGGGCGACTGCGTGCTGATGGTCGTCACGGCCGCCTTCACCCACACCACCGGCATGGCGCACTGGGAAGTGCTGCTGCGCGCGCGCGCCATCGAAAATCAGTGCTACGTGCTGGCCTCGGCCCAGGGCGGGCTGCATCCGAACGGCCGGCGCACGTTCGGCCACAGCATGCTGATCGACCCGTGGGGCGAGGTCAAGGCGCTGCTGCGCGAAGGCGAGGGCGTGGTCAGCGGCGCGCTCGACCCGTCGTTCCTGTCGGGCGTACGCGAGAGTTTACCGGCGCTGCAGCACCGCAAGATGTAAACCAACGCGATGTGGCTGAACGGCAGGCGCGTGATCGCATCTGCCGGGGTGCCTGCCGAACCAAATACCTGCGATATGGCACAATGGCCTATCGTCACCTGAAAGACCGCACTCATGAAACCATTCGAACCGAATCTGTCGACCCTGGCGGTCGCCCGCGACATCCTGCTCACGCCGTTCGGGCTGGACGAAGCCAAGCTGCTGACCACGCTGGGCACCATGTTCACGCACAAGGTGGACTACGCCGACCTGTATTTTCAATTTACCAAGAGCGAAGGCTGGAGCCTGGAAGAGGGCATCGTCAAGACCGGCAGCTTTTCGATCGACCAGGGCGTGGGCGTACGCGCCGTGTCGGGCGACCGGACGGCGTTTTCGTATTCCGATGAAATCTCCGAAAGCGCGCTGCTCGACGCCGCCGCCGCCACCCGCACCATCGCGCGCGCCGGCGCGGGCAAGATCAAGGTCGCCTCGTCCATGACGCCGACCGGCGGGCGTTCGCTGTACATGCCGGGCGACCCGCTCGCCTCGCTCGACGCCACGGCCAAGGTCAAGCTGCTCGAACGGGTCGAAAAGATGGCGCGCAAAAAAGATCCGCGCGTGGTGCAGGTGATGGCCGGTCTGGCCGGCGAGTACGACGTGGTGCTGGTGGTGCGCAGCGACGGCGTGCTGGCGGCCGATATCCGTCCGCTGGTGCGGGTATCCGTGACGGTGATCGTGGAACAGAACGGCCGCCGCGAAATGGGCTCGTCGGGCGGGGGCGGGCGCTACGACTACGGCTACTTCAGCGATGAATTGCTCGACACCTACGCCACCGAGGCGGTCAAGGCGGCCGTGGTCAACCTCGACGCGCGGCCGGCGCCGGCCGGCCCCATGACGATCGTGCTGGGACCGGGCTGGCCGGGCGTGCTGCTGCATGAAGCCATCGGTCACGGCCTGGAAGGCGACTTTAATCGCAAGGGCTCGTCGGCGTTTTCCGGACGCATCGGCGAGCGCGTGGCGGCCAAGGGCGTCACCGTGGTCGATGACGGCACCTTGCAGGACCGCCGCGGTTCGCTGAACATGGACGACGAGGGCAATCCGACCCAGTGCACCACGCTCATCGAAGACGGCATCCTGAAGGGCTATATCCAGGACACCATGAATGCGCGCCTGATGAAGATGCCGGTGACGGGCAATGCCCGGCGCGAGTCGTTCGCCCATTTGCCGATGCCGCGCATGACCAACACCTATATGCTCGGCGGCGACAAGGACCCGGAAGAGATTCTGGCGTCGGTCAAGAACGGCTTGTATGCGGTCAATTTCGGCGGCGGCCAGGTGGACATCACCAACGGCAAGTTCGTGTTTTCGGCCAGTGAAGCGTACATGATCGAAAACGGCAAGGTGACCTATCCGGTCAAGGGCGCCACCTTGATCGGCAACGGCCCCGACGTGCTCAACCGCGTGTCCATGATCGGCAACGACATGCGCCTCGATTCGGGGGTGGGCGTGTGCGGCAAGGAAGGCCAGAGCGTGCCGGTGGGCGTGGGTCAGCCGACCTTGCGCATTGAGGATGTGACGGTAGGCGGGACGGCGTGACGCCATGATCCGGTGAAATCTTGGGGCATTGAATCCCTTACTGCTTGAACCTCGACGCATCGAAACCTGGACGCATCGAAACCTGGACGCATTGAAACCTCGACGCCTGGTGCAAGGCGCGAGGTTTTTTTGCTCTGGCGCAGGCGAGAGCCCATACCACCTCTGCGCAGGCATGCTATGGGCCCCTCGCCTTCGCGAGGGCAACGGTTTTACAGCAAACGCACTTGCTCCGATCCCCCTTTTGCGCAGGCATGCTATGAGCCCTCGCCTTCGCGAGGGCGGTGCTTGTTCAGCGGCCCTGCGCAACGGCACAACGAGCCGCCTCAGAACGAGTAGCGCACTCCCAGGTTGAAGGTGCGGCCGACCGCGCCCGCGTAGTCCAGCGGGTTGTACGACACCGCGCCATACGTCAACGGATCGAGCGGCGCGATCTGGTTGGTGATGTTTTGCGCCGATCCGAACACTTCCACCTTGTCCATCGCCTTCCAGCGGAACGTCAGGTCCACCGTCGTGAACGAGGGCAGTTCGCAGCGCGCGTTCGGCGCCGGCGTGCCGTTGGCGAACAAGACCGCGCAACCTTCGGGATCGTTCTTGAACAGCGTGTTCTTGATGTCGCCCCGGTAGTTGACATTGGCCGCCACGCGCCAGTTGCCATAATCCCAGCCCACGCGGAAGTTGACCCGGTCGTCCGGCGTGCCGATGCAGTTGGTCACGTCGCAGTTGCCGTGGCTGTCGGCAAAGTCACGCGTTTCCCCTGCCTGATCGGTGCGGCGCCAGTTGAACAGGTGCGTCCACTTGCTGTCGATAAACAAGCTGCCCGGTATGCGCGGTACGTCGAAGCGCTGGCGGAAATCGAAGTCGAAGCCCTGCACCTTGGTCTCGTTGGAGTTGACGTAGTTGGCCAGCACCGCCGTGATTTGCCCGGGGTCGCCCGCCAAGCCGACCTGGGCGGTGCTGGGGTCGCGCGCCACGTTGCCGGCGGCGATGGCCGCGTCGATCTGCTGCTGGTTGATCTCGTTGCGGCGGCGGATCTGCCACAGGTCGACCGACAGGCTGGTGCGGGGATACGGATCCCACACCATCCCCACGTTCATGCTGCGCGACTTCTCCGGCGACAGGGCCGGATTGGGCGAGGTGATCACGGCGATATTGGCGGGGCTGCAGGCCGACGCCACGCCCAGGCCGCAGCGCAGCGGATCGGAGGCGGTGGCGAACGCAGCGAGCCCGCCGACGCCATTCTCGGCGCTGCTGGGGGCGCGGAAGCCACGCGCATAGGTGCCGCGCAAGGCCAGGTTGCGCAGCGGCGTCCATTTGGCGCCCACCTTGGGGGTGAACGAGTCGCCCGCGTCGCTGTAATGGTCGCCGCGCAACGCGGCCGACAACTCCAGCGTGGGCAGCACGGGCGCCAGCACTTCGCCGTACAGGGCGAACACGTTACGCGCGCCGTCGTAAGCCGAATAGCCCAGCCCGATGATGTTGCCCAGTTCGGTGCCGGCAGTCGGCTCCAGTTCGGTCTCTTCGCGGCGGAATTCCATGCCGGCGGCCACGCCCAGCGGGCCGCCCGCCAGCTGGCCGTAGTCGCGTGAAATCTTCAGGTCGATCTGGGCAATGCGGCTCTTGGCGTCGTTGCTGATGGTCGGCGACAGCGCCCCGTACACGGCCGGTGAATTGAGGCCGGCGTTTTCCGCCAGACGCCAGTAGGTGCCCGCGGGCAGGGCCCGGTAGGCCGCGCTGCTGGCGGCCG
>CALRYE020000090.1:0-24526 GCA_943372275.1 Janthinobacterium lividum | reverse complement strand
CGGCGCCGCCGCCGGCCCGGTATAGCAGCTCGCTCATATAAATCGGGTGCGGCTGCTGCCACATGATGAACGGCGAGACCTTCGATGGACTGTCGGCGCCATCCGGGCCGATCATCTTGGGCCACCACGCGCCCGACAAACCCTGCTCGGCCGCGCGCGCCTTCGCTTTCGGCAAAAAGCCGACATACCAGCCCAGGCTTTTCTCCAGCAGCTGCGGCCGCCCCCACAGCGCGAAGTGCGCCGCGTGCCAGGGGTGCATCTCCAGGTGCGCCTTGCCGTTCCAGCTATTGGAGAACAAGCCCTCCTCCTGCGGCGCAAAGCTACCCGCGGCATTCACCGCCATCAGGTATTGCGACAGGATCACGCGCCGCTCCAGCTCCTTCGCGCGCGGATCGGTCGAACCCGTAAAGTCGACCACGCCGCCGTTGGACCAGTAGTTGACCCAGTGCTGGCGCGCCGCGCGCGCCGCGGCAGCCGCGCCGGGAAACGCCGCACCGGGCTGCGGCGAAAACTGCGCCATGACGGTCAATGTCTTCGCCTTCGTCGCCACCCTATAAGTATGGGGCTCGGTCTTGGCGATCACCGCCCCCGGTGCCGCAATCGCCGCATGCAGCACGGTGCTGTCGATCTGGCGCTTGACGCGCACTTCCCCGGGATTGCGCGCCAGCTCGGTCGTGCTGTGGGCGTCGGGATTGCTCCAGTCCGACGGATCGGGATTGAGCGCCTTCGATACGCCCGGAAAGCGCACCGTGATGCCAAGCCGTCCCTGCGCCAGCAGCGCGGAACTGACTTCGGCCATCACCGTGTCCTGATCGGCCAGCACGCGCGTGCGCACGGTGACCGCTTCGCCGTCATACACAAAGCGACTGGTCAGGGTGCCCGTCCACAGGTCCAGCGTCTGGTGCGTGGCGCCGATGTCGGCAAAGCGCGCCGGCAATCCATCTTTGGAGCGCAGATCGAGCGCCACGCGGCCCAGCGAGAACCTGTGCGGATTCTCGCGTATCCACGCCACCGCCGGATTCTTCGCGGCCTCGTCCCAATTCTTGATATAACCGTAACGGCGCGTGTGGCCGCGCACGTCGATGGCAACCTGGGTGTCGCGCACCGTGTAGCCCTGCGGGTTGGGAAAGCTGTGCCAGGCCCACTGCGCCTCGGTCAGCAAGGGCGAGATTTTGCTGTACGCCTCGGGGAAGGTCTGCAAACCGGTGATGTCGGCGGTGAACCCAATATTGCCGTTGCCGAGCATGAGCGGCGCGGCCGGATCGACTCGCGTCAGCACCGGGTTATGCCGGGTGACCAGCGCCTTGCGGTCGATGCGCCCAAGCTTGGCAACCGCAGCCGCGCCGACAGCCGGTACACCGAGTGTAATACCGGCGGTGGCCGCTGCGGCGCCGAGCATGAGACGGCGACGGCGGAGGGAGATCAGGGGGGAAATCGAACGCATGACGCAAGGCTCATCGAGTTAAGGCTGGTAATTCAACCATATGCAAGCTCGGAACGCGAAGCCTTATGCGTGCCGCGCGCCGATTCAATCAGATTTTTGCGCGTTTTGAATTTTCCATGATTTTTCTTGAGGAAGATGCCATTCTCACGAGTCTTAAAGGTTAACGGGCAGCATAAGCCGACCACCTCAAACAAGCGAGACACGCATGACAACTCCAAAAGCGATGGCCCTGATCGGCGCCATCTGGCTTGCATCCACCGCGCCCGCCTTGAGCGCGGTGGTCGGCACCAACACTCCCGCACCGGAAGTGAACGCGGCGCGCCTGGCTGAACTGCCCGCAGCCCAGCGCGGCGCGTGGGCGACGTACCTCGTACGCTCGCACAGGCAGGAACAATTCGACCGCGCCACCCTGGCGGGCGAGCTGAAACCCGGCGAACCTGCGCCACCTGCGCCTTTGGCCGGCAGCGGCAAGATGCCGCTCAACCGCGACGCGGCGTGGTACGGCTCCACCGAGGCGCGTGCCATCGCCGACAACATCGTCAGCTTTCAGACGCCGTCCGGCGGCTGGAGCAAGAACCAGGACCGCACCAAGCCGCCGCGCCTGCCCGGCCAGCGCTATTCGAACGATGCCGAAACCATGCAGCTGGGTACCGGCAGCTTCGACGCGCCGCGCGACCGCTACTGGACCTTCGTCGGCTCGCTGGACAACGGCGCGACCAGCACCGAGATGCGGTTCCTGGCGCGGGTGCAGGCGCAATTGCCCGGCAAGGATGGCGACGTCTACCGCGCCAGTATCGCCAAGGCCATCAAGTATCTGCTGATGGCGCAGTATCCGAACGGCGGCTGGCCGCAGAACTTCCCGCTCGAAGGCGGCTACCACGACGGCATCACCTTCAACGACAACGTGGTGGCGGAAGCGGCCATGATCCTGGAAGACATCGCAGAGGGCCAGGCCGACTTCGCCTTCGTGGCCAAGGATCTGCGCCAGCTGGCCGGAGCCGCCAGCGAGCGCGCCATCAGGCCGATCCTCGACGCGCAGGTGGTCGTGGACGGCAAGAAGACCATCTGGCCGCAGCAGGTCGATGCCCTGACCTTGAAACCCATCTCGGCGCGTAACTACGAGATGCGCTCGCTGGCCAGCGGCGAAAGCGCTGAAGTACTGCTGTTCCTGATGCGCCAGCCGAAGCAGACGCCGGAGATCAAGGCCGCCATCGACGCCGGCGTGGCATGGCTCAAGGCGCATGCCATCTATGGCAAAGCCTTCACCAAGGTCAGCGACGAGGAAGGCCGCAAGCTAATCGACAAGCCGGGCGCAGGCCCGATCTGGTCGCGCAACTACGACCTCCAGACCGGCAAGCCGATCTTCGGCGACTGGGACAAGTCGATCCAGGACGATGTGAACAATATCTCCAAGGGGCGCCGCAACGGCTACTCCTGGTACAACAACGCACCGCAAAAGGCGCTCGACGCCTACGCTGCAATGCAGCGCAAGGCGGGGGCATCCAATCGAGGCTCCATACCGGCCGGCGACGACATCGTCATCGCCGCGCCGCGCGCGCTCACCGGTGCTGTGGTGCGCGCCGAATCGTTCGGCGCCAAGGGCGACGGCGTGACCGACAACACGGCGGCGCTGCAGAAGGCCATCGACGCCACGGCGGCGCGCAAGGGCACGCTGGTGCTCACGCCCGGCGACTACCTGACCGGATCGCTGTTCCTCAAGTCGGGCATGGCGCTGCGCCTCGACAAGGGCGTCAAGCTGATCGGCGCGCAGCAGATCACAGCGTATCCCGTCATGCCGACGCGGATCGCCGGCATCGAACTGGCGTGGCCTGCGGCCCTGCTCAACGTCTACGAGCAAAGCGACGTCAAAATCTACGGCGCGGGCACCATCGACGGCAATGGCAAGGTGTTCTGGGAGCGCTTCAACGCGATCCGTTACGACTACGAAGCACGCGGCCTGCGCTGGGCCGCCGACTACGACGCCCAGCGGCCACGCCTGATCCAGGTCTACAACTCCCGCCGCGTTGAGCTGGGTAACGGCGCCAAGGGCGAGCACCTGCAGCTGACGCGATCCGGTTTCTGGACCGTGCAGGTCGTGTACTCGCACGACGTGAAGGTGGCCGGTGTCACGGTGCGCAACAACGTCGATGGCAAGGGCCCGTCGACCGACGGCATCGATATCGACTCCTCGCACACGGTGCTGGTCGAAAACGCCGACATCGACGCCAACGACGACGCCTTGTGCCTGAAGGCGGGGCGCGATGCCGATGGCCTGCGCGTGAACCGCCCGACCGAGAATGTCGTCATCCGCAACTCCACTGTGCGTACGGCCTACGCGGGCGTCACGTTCGGCTCCGAAACCTCCGGCGGTATCCGTAACGTTCGAGTATATGGACTGAAGGTCGTGGGACCGGTACGCTACGGCATCCTGTTCAAGTCGGCGGCCACGCGCGGCGGCGGCGCTTCGGACATCGACATCCATGACATCGCCGTCGACAAGGCCGAAACGGCCATCCGCATCAACCTGAACTGGTTCCCGGCCTACAGCTACGCCAAAATTCCTGACTCCGTCACGGATTACCCCATCTACTGGAAGACCCTGACCACGCAGGTGCCGCGCGCCCAGGGCTTGCCGCAGGTGCGCGACATCCGCATCAGCCGCGTGACGGCCAAGGGCCTGAAGACGGCGGTGGAGCTGGAAGCCTATGCCGACGCGCCGCTGAACAACATCCGCATCGAAGACGTCGACCTGGAGGCCGAGGCGCTCGGCAGCATCCGCCATGCGCGCAACGTGTACTTCGCCCGCAGCCGTATCGTCGGCAGCAACGGCGCGCCTATCGCGCTGGAAAACGCGGAAAGCGTCACCGGGCTGCTGTGAGGATCGCATCGATGACCATTCAATTTCCAATCGCCCTGTCGATCGCCATCGCCACGCTGCTGGCCGCGTCGCCGTCCGCCGCACTGCCGGCAGCGGCGGCGGATGCGCCCGTGGCCGGCATCGAAGCGGGCTGGCTGACCCCGCCGGCGCGGCCCAATATCACGTTCGCGCCGGACCGGCTGCCCGCGCGCGCCGCCGTGCTGCCAGTGCTGGAGTACGTCGCCGCGTCGCAGATCGCCGACATGAGCCGCCACCCGATTCAGCTATCCACCGGTTCCAACCTGGCTGAAATATCCTCCAACTGGGTAGCCGCTACCTTTTACGTGGGCGCTGCGCGGCTGGCGCGGGTATCGAACAATCAGGATACGCTGCGCTTTCTGACCGCCACCGCCGAACACTACAACTACGCCCTGCGCGGCGCGCGCGCCGGGCGCCTGCTGCTCAATGCCGATGAAGTGGCCATCGGCGACCTGTATCAGGAACTGTATGCGCGGCGCGCCCAGCCGGGCGTGATCATGCCGTTGCAGCAGCGGCTGGACTATATGCTGCCGCACCTGAACCGCGTGCAGGACACGCCCGCACTGATCTGGTGGTGGTGCGACGCCCTGTTCATGGCGCCGCCGGTGCTGGCGCGCCAGTCGGCGCTGACGGGCGATAGCAAATACCTGCAAGCCATGAACAAGGAATGGCGCCGCACCGCCGCCCGCCTGTGGGTCGAACAGGACCGCCTGTTCCTGCGCGACGAGCGCTTCAAGGATCGCGATCATCTCGGCGCTGGCGGCAAGCCGGTCTACTGGGCACGGGGCAATGGCTGGGTCATGGGCGGCCTGGCGCGCACGCTGGAAGTCATGCCCGCCGGGTTTGAAGGGCGCTCCTTTTACACCGACATTTTCCGCAAAATGGCCAGCCGCGTCATCGAACTGCAGCAGGCCGATGGCCTGTGGCGCAGCGACCTGAATGACCCCAGCAGCTTCCCCGAAGCGGAAACCTCCGGCTCGGCATTCTTCGTCTACGCGCTGGCATGGGGCATCAATCACGGCCTGCTGGAGCGCCAGACCTACCTGCCTGCCGTTACCAAGGGCTGGGCGGCGCTCAACCGCCACGTGCTGCCCAATGGCCTGATCGGCGCGGCGCAGAAGACCGGCGACCGTCCGGTGCCGACCAAGTCTGACGACGTCGGCCCGTATGCCACCGGAGCTTACTTGCTGGCCGGGCTGGAAGTGATCGATTTGAATGGCAAGGTGCAGGCGCTGCCCCAACCGGCCCTTGCCCGGGACGATGACGCCACCATCCTTGCCACCACGCCGCAGCCAAGCGCACCCAAGACCGTGGTCGGCGACGCGGAAAAAGCCCGCCGCGAGCAGGAGATGCGGGCAACGCGCGCCCTCGCCTACGATCCCGCCACACTGAAGCAGCTAAAAGAACCACCCAAGAAGGAGCCTCAATGACGCAGGACCGCCGCACGGTATTGAAAAATCTGCTGGGCGCATCCGCCCTGCTTTCCCTGAATCTAACGCCGACGCAGGCGCAGGCGCAAACGCCGGCGCCTGCCGCGTCCAAGGGGCCGGCGCCGAAACAATGGACCGACCCGAAAACGGGCCGGCGCATCATTCGTGTGTCGGACGTGCCGGAATCGGGCGTGCTGTACTTTTACCGCCATGCCTACACGCCCGAGGGCGACGTCATGGTCATCAAGTCGCCCTTGGGTATCACGGCGGTGCGCCTGAAAGACTGGACGAGCACCGTCCTTATTCCCGGCACTCAGAACGACCTGCTGTTCATGCTGCGCACATCGCGCGAGGCGGTCTATTCGGTCACGGATCCAGGCGAGGCGCTGGACCGGCCCAAGACCATTTACGCCATCCACGTCGACACCAGGAAGGTGCGCCAGCTGGCGCGCCTGCCGGGCGGCAGTATTAACGGCGCCAACGCCGACGACACGCTGCTGCTGGGCGCTGTATCGTACGGCGCCAAGCCGCTCCAGCCCAAGGACAAGACCAGCATCGAGAAATTCGGCCAGGCCGAGTATGCCGCGCTGGGCCCCGACGGCAAACCGCTCAACTTCGCCAAGGCCAAGGGCGTGCGCATGATGGAGCGCTGGTCGGCGCGGGTGCCGGCCGAGCTGTTCACCATCGACATGAAGAGCGGCGAGCGCAAGGTGCTGTACAAAACCGAGGACTGGATCGGTCACGCGCAGTTTTCGCCCACCGATCCGAAGCTGATCCGCTTCTGCATGGAAGGCCCGTGGCACCGGGTCGACCGCATCAAGTTGATCCACGCCGATGGCAGCGGCCTGCGCAGCGTGCACACGCGCACCATGAACATGGAAATCTGGGGACACGAATTCTTCAGCCTCGACGGCAAGTGGCTGTGGTACGACCTGCAGACCCCGCGCGGCCAGGTGTACTGGGTGGCCGGGCTGGAACTGGCCACCGGCAAGCGGGTGTGGAAGCGCGTCGAGCAGAACGACTGGGGCGTCCACTTCAATATCGCTCCCGACAACAAGACCTTCGCCAGCGACGGCGGCGACATCGATATGGTGGCCCACGCGCCGGACGGCAAGTGGATCTCGCTGCTGCAAGCCGAAACCATCGTCGACGCGGAGCTCGACTCGTACGACGACAAGCTGATCACCATCGAGCATTTCAAGTCGACGCGGCTGGTCGACATGGCGGCGCACGACTACCGGCTGGAACCGAACTTGCGCTTCACGCCCGACGGCAAGTGGCTGGTGTTCGTGTCGAACATGCACGGGCCGAACCATGTGTACGCCGTCGAGGCCCACGCGCCCCCACCGATCAAAGTCTGACCGTAGCACGCAATAAACGCGCCGAAAACAGTACCCAAAAAAAAGCAACCCAGAGGAGACAGCATGACACCAGTAATACCGGCTAACGCAGGCGTTCCACGCACGCGCCTGCGGCTCATCACGCTTGGCGTGATTGCCATGGTCAGCACTGTTCAAGTGCAGGCGCAGGCGCAGGCCCAAGCTCAGGCCGAAGCTCAGGCTCAGAGCGACAGCACCGCAGCCACACCGGAAAACACCGTCGTCGTCACCGGTTTCAGGGCCAGCCTGAATAACGCGCTCAATATCAAGAAGAACTCCGACGGCATCATCGACATCATCAAGGCCGAGGACGTGTCCAAGTTCCCCGATGCGAATCTGGCCGAATCGATGCAGCGCGTTCCCGGCGTGTCGGTCGCACAGGGCGACGGCGGCGAAGGCAAGCAGATCACCGTGCGCGGCCTGAACGCCGGCTTTACGCGCGTGCGCATCAACGGCATCGAAGGCACCACCGCCACCGGCGCGTCCGACATCAACGGCAGCACCAACCGCGGCCGCGCATTCGACTTCAGCGTGTTTTCCGCTGAACTGTTCAACAGCCTGGCCGTGCGCAAGACTTCCGAGGCCGGCGTGGAAGAAGGCTCGCTGGGCGCCACCGTCGACCTGCGCACCGCGCGCCCGTTCGACTTCAAGGGCCGCACTGCCAGCATCGGCGTGCAGGGTATGTACAACACGGTAGCGAAGAAAACCCAGCCGCGCCTGACCGCGCTGTATTCGAACCGCTGGGACACCTCGATCGGCAAAGTCGGTGCACTGGTCTCGCTGGCTTACAACAAGCGCAACGCGATCGAAGAAGGCTACGAGGCGGTGGACCTGGTGGCCGCCTCCGTCAACGGCGGCTTCTGCTCGCCCATCGGCGCGGCCGTGCAGTACCCGCTGACCAATGCCGTCAAGGGCATCAATGCGCAGAACTGCGGCTTCGGCGTGCCGCGCTCGGGCGACCTGGCGGCGTACAACGCGGTGATCGGGATGAAGGACGATTTCGGCGGCACGGTGGCCAGCCCCCTGCCCGGCTCGGGCGCCTTCCATCCGCGCATTCCGCGCTATCGCCGCTCGCAGACCGAGTACGAACGCTCCGGCATCACCGGCACGCTGCAGTGGCGTCCGGACCGCGTGACCGAGGTGAATCTGGATGTGATGGGCGGGCGTTACAGCAACAAGCGCTACGATAACTATATCCAGGCCATCTCGTTCGGGCGCGACATGGTCGAAAACGGCAAGGGCCAGACTTCGATCGTGGACGCGCGCTTTAATAACAATGGCAGCTGGAGCTACGGTAAATTCAACGGGGTGGACATCCGCAGCGAAGCGCTGGTGGACGTCTACACCACCCTATTCAAGCAGGGCGTGCTGTCGGCCAAGCGCGATATCACCGATAAACTGAGCGTCGACGTCATGTTCGGCATCTCGGACTCGCGCCTGAACAACCCGCAGCGCACCACGGTGCAGATCGACGCACCTAACGTCAACGGCTTCTCGTGGGACCAGTCCGGCGGCGGCGAGCCGACGCTGAACTATGGCATGGACGTGACGAATCCAAACAACTTCTCGTTCGGCCCGCAGAGCGCGGACGGCACGGTCCACGGTAACTTCGTCGGCCGCTACCTGACCACGTCCAACCGCCTCAAGACCAACGCCATCAACGCTGCTTACCAGGTGAACGACAACTTCACGGTGCGCACCGGCCTGTCATTCCGCCGTAACAGCTGGAATAACTACGAGGTCGCCTCCGGTGGCATCCCCACTCTGGGTCTGCCGGCCGGCACCAGCCTGTCCAGCCTGACCAAGCAGCTGACCGGCTTCGGTAGTGGCCTGGGCAGCGGTGCGCCGTCGTCGTGGGCGGCGGTGGACATCGACAAATTCCTTTCCGTGTACAACATCGAGTGCCACTGCGCGGCCGTGCCGTTGTCGGAATACGTGCTGTCCAATCAGGTCAAGCGCCAGGTCGATGAGAGCATCGACGCGCTGTACCTGTCGGGCGACTTCAAGTTCGACGCCTGGGGCATTCCGCTGCGCGGCAACATGGGCGTGCGCGGGGCGGAAACCACCACCACGGCCATGCAGCTGATCCGGGACGCCGCCGGCCAGCTGGCGCCACGCGTGGTGGAGCACTCCTACCGCGACTGGCTGCCCGCATTTAACATCACGGCCACCCTGCCGAAGGATTTGCTGGTGCGTTTCTCGGCTGGTAAAACGCTGTCGCGCGCCGAGTACGTGGACTTGTCGCCTTCGGCATCGATTAATATGACCGCGCAATCGGTCTCGGTCGGCAATCCGACGCTGGACCCGATCCGCGCCGATACCTTCGACCTGCAGGCCGAGTGGTATTACGCAAAAAATGCGATGGTGTCGGTCGGCGTCTTCCACAAGAATATCAAGACCTTCATCCAGCGCACCAATGAGCTGATGTCGTATGCGGAGACAGGCCTGTCCAACGCCTTCCTGACCGCGACCGGCTGCTCGATCACCGGCGCCACGCCGGCCTGCCAGATCCAGCCGGATACGCAAGTGAGCGTCAGCCGCATGGTCAACACCAAGGGCGGTCCGCTCGATGGCGTGGAGCTGAACTGGCAGGTGCCGTTCACCTTCCTGCCTGGCGCATGGAGTAACTTTGGCGCGCTGGCCAACTACACCCACGTGAAGTCGAAGATCACTTACATCACGCGGGTGGACAATCCACGCACGCCGGCCAACGAGCAGCTGACCCAGGAGGCCAACTTCATCGGCCTGTCGCCGGACGCCTACAACCTGACGGTCTACTACGAAGACAGCAAGTTCAGCGCGCGCGTATCGGCCACGCACCGCTCCAGCTTCATTCGCGACGTGCTGCGCAACGCCAATGGCAGCGACCATTCGTTCGCCGATCCGTCCACCCGGGTCGGGCTGTCGCTGTCGTATAACGTGAACCCGAATCTGCGCCTGTCGTTCGAAGCGCAGAACCTGACCGACGAGCCGCTGCGCTATGGTAAGGACACGGAGCGCGACGATACGCTGTTGTACGGTAAATCGGGTCGCTCTTACGTGCTGGGAGCGAACTACAAGTTCTGAAGCGTGCGGCATGCTCCATCGCGCCGACGGCAGCATTCGTCGGTGGCGCCGGGGCGCCCATCGCAATCGCCTTGAACCGTCGCGAGGTGCGGCTTAGGATCGTCTCACCCCAACACGCACCAAGGACTTTAGAATGAAACACTGGATGGCAATCGGCGCGATCGCGATCATGGCGACCGGCCTGACGCTCCACAGCAGCATCGGGCAAGCCGAGTTCATCACCACACCCGGGCTGCCAGCCGGCTGGCTTAGCGAGGGCGTGGTCACGGGCAGCGATACTGTCGCCGTTGACCGGCCACCCGGCGGCGGCGAGCCTGATCTGGTCATCTCACGCGGTCGCCACGAGACCGGCGCCGGGCCGATGGCCATCTATCAAACCATCGACGCCACGCCATGGCGCGGGCGTATCCTGGTGTTCGCATCCCATGCACGGATTCATATGGACGCCGACGAAATGCGCCGTATGGGCTCTGGCGCCGTCGCCGAAATCCATGTGCGCTGCGACGGCAGCCAGCCTGGCTCCTTGATGAGCGAGATCGACGGTTCGCGCACCCGCCGGTGGCTGGAGATGAACCTGCCCGTACAAGTCGCCGCCGACGCCAGGCGCTGCACCTTCGGTGTGGTGGTGCTGGCCAAGGCCGAAGTACGCCTGTCCAGGCTAAAACTCAAGGACCCTGCACGCGACATGGAAGTGAAGTTCGCGCGTCGGATGCCTGCTCCAGCCGACACCGCCAGTGCAGGTACGACCCTGTTTGCAGAAAAGGCACAAGAAACGGCCGCGAACGCGGCGCCGATGACAGCACCCAATCTGGAGTTAAAACAATGAACCCGATCTCCTTTCACGCGCGCTATCTTGCGCCTGTCCTGGGCCATCTGCGCCACGCGCCGTGGCCATTCGCTCCGCTGGCATTGGTTGCCGTCCTGTGGGGATTGCGCGTGTCGGGTGCGCAGTCTTACGCGTACTGGAACGACTGGCTGTCCTACTTTGCTGCGTTGCTGACCGCATACAGCTTGGTCGCCTGCGCACGCATCGTGCTGCAAAGTGTCTGCTTCGATCACCCCATCGCGTGCTGGGCCGCGGTACTGGGGGCCGTGTCGTTCGGCTGGCCCTTCGCTAACTGGTTCGCCATGAATATGGCCGCGATGGGCGTACCCACCGTGACAGATAGAATGCCGATGATGATTGCGTTGCTGGTGGCGGCCTTGCTGGTCGTGCCTTTCGAGGTGCAGGCCGAGCGCGCCCGCTGGACACGGCGGGCTGCAGAACTGGAAGCGCAGCGCAACCGCGAACAGCTGATTGAGCGTCAATTGCTCGAGGCGCGGATGGCAGCGCTGCAAGGGCAGATCGAACCGCACTTCCTGTATAACACGCTGGCCAATGTGCGCGCCCTGATTCAGCAGGACGCCGTCGGCGCCGAACAGCTGCTGCAGCACCTGATCCACTTTCTGCGCTCGGCGATGCCAGACCTGCGCGCGTCCAGCACCACGCTGGGTCAGGAACTGGACCGTGCGCATGCCTATCTCGATATCTTCAAACTGCGCATGGGCGAGCGCCTGGTGTTCGATATCACCGCCTCCGACGAGGCGCGCGCTTGCCAGGTTCCTCCGCTGTCGGTAATGACGCTGGTGGAGAACGCCATCGAACACGGGATCGAACCGAAGCTGGCTGGCGGCGCGCTGCACATCGGCGCCATCTGCCGCGACCAGCGCTTGCACATCGAGGTAGAGGACAATGGCGCCGGCTTCCAGTCCGAAGTGGGCGGCGGGGTCGGCCTGGTCAATCTGCAGGCGCGCCTCGCCACGCTGTTCGGTGATGCCGCCGAACTGCGACTGGCGCCAGGCCAAGAGGGTGGACTGCGCGCCAGCATCACCCTGCCCATGATCGGCAGCGGCGGGACTCCGGCATGAGCGCGACCCCGAGCGCCATCCTGGTCGAAGACGAAATCGCCTTGCGCACCGAGCTGCGGGAAGCGCTGGCGCGTTTCTGGCCGGAGCTCGACATCGTCGGCGAAGCGGGCGACGGAGTGACCGGTGCGCGGCTGCTGTCAGAGCTGGCGCCGCAGATCGCCTTTCTGGACGTGCGCATGCCCGGCCTGAACGGCGTGGAGCTGGCGCGCCTGGCGGCCGGGCGCTGCCATATCGTGTTCCTGACCGCTTACAACGAGTACGCCGTCGACGCCTTCGACCATGGCGCGGTCGACTATCTGCTTAAGCCACTGGATATGGCGCGCCTGGCGGTGACGGTAACGCGCCTGAAGGCAGCGCTGGGCAAGCGCCCGGCGGACTTGTCCGCCCTGCCCCCGACCAGGGCGTGCGCGCCGCTGCAATGGATACAGGCCTCGAACGCCGGACAACTGCGCTTCATCGGCATACAGGAAGTGTTGTGCTTTTGCGCCGAGACCAAGTACACCTGCGTTGTCACGGCCAAGTTCGAGGCGCATATCCGCACCACGCTGAAGGACTTGCTGGCGCAGCTGGACGCGGCCAGCTTCTGGCAGATTTCGCGCAGCGCCATTGTCAACGTCAGTGCCATCGACAGCGTGCAGCGGATCGATGGCGCGCTCAGCGTGCGACTGACGAATTCGCCGCGCTGGCTGCCCGTCTCGCAGACGTACCAGCATCAGTTCCGACAGATGTAATGACGAGCAGTGGTCGCCACATCCGCCATGACAACCTGCGCAATCCATTGACTTTTTCCCTACGCATGAATGATAATGAGAAACATTCTCATTTAGAATCGATGACGTCAGGGAGTTTTCAGTGCAGTCGCATCAGGTCAAGTCGTTCAAACATCGTCCGCTGGCAGCAGCCATGCTGCTGGGTATGGCAACCCCCGCTTACGCGCAGGAGCAGACCGCCGCCGCGCAGGTCATCGAGCCGGTCATCATTTCGGCATCGCGCTCGAACGTGGCGGTGGAAAAAGCGCCGCAGACGGTGATCGTCTTCACCAAGGAAGACATCCAGCGGCAGCTGACCCTATCGGGCAATTCATCCGATGTGCTGAGCAACCTGATCCCGTCGTACACGACCAGCCGCGGCAAGATGAACGGCTCGGGCGAAACGCTGCGCGGGCGCACCCCGCTGATCCTGATCGACGGCGTGCCGCAATCGAACCCGGTGCGTCCGACCGGGCGCGAGGCGCACACCATCGACTACTCGATGGTGGACCGGATCGAGATCATCCAGGGCCCGAACGCCATCAACGGTCTGGGCGCCACTGGCGGCACCATCAACATCGTCACGCGGCGCCCGGAAAAAGGGGCGCTGAACCAGTCGGTCGATGTGCAGGTGACGGCGCCGACCAGCGGCGCGGCAAGCGACACGCTCAATTACAAGAGCGGCTACCGCGTCGACGGGCGCGGCGACAAGCTCGATTACCTGTTCGCCGTCAGCTATGAGAATCAGGGGCTGTACCGCGATGGCCAGGGTCGCGCCATCGGCGTGGATGTGACCCAGGGCGACCTGATGGACTCGCGCAGCTACGATGTGCTGGCCAAGATCGGCTACCGGCCGGACGACAATCAGAAGCTGCAATTCTCGGTGAACCACTATCGCATCGAGTCCAAGGCCGGCTATACCGGTGTGGCGGGCAACCGCCAACTGGGCACTCCCTCGACATCGGTCGCGGGCACGCCGCCCGGCACACCGGCCTGGAACGATGTGTGGACATCCAGCGCGAGTTACACCCACTACGATCTGGCGGGGGTGGAACTGACCGCCATGGTGTTCAATCAGGAGTTCATCGGCCTGTTCGGCGCGGATAACTCGGCCACCTTCCAGGACGTGACGCTCGCGCCGCGCGGCAAACTGTTCGACCAGTCACGCGCGGTGGCGTCCAAGTACGGCAGCAAGATCGGCCTGACCAAATCAGACTTGTTCAATGGCCGCCTGAAGCTGAGCGGCGGTGTCGATCTGCTGGTCGACGAAGGCAAGCAGGACATGTACGGCACCGGCCGCACCTTTGTGCCGGAGTCGAAATTCAACAACCTGTCGCTGTTCACGCAAGGCGAATTCAAGCTGCACGACATGCTGACGGTGCATGCGGGCGTGCGCCGCGAGAAGTCCGACCTGAAAGTCGGCACTTACCGCACGCTGGCCGCCTATAACAACACGCTGGTCCAGGGCGGCACCATCGACTTTAGTGAAACGCTGGTCAACGCGGGCCTGGTGTTCACGCCGGTGAAGGACGTCACCGTCTACACCAGCTACTCCGAGGGCTTCGGCCTGCCGGACATCGGCCGCACGCTACGCTCGATCAATACCGCGGGACAAAGCATCGGCAGCCTGCGCAACCTGGAGCCGATCCTGACCGAGGGCGTCGAGATCGGTACCCGCGTGCGCAAGGGCGACTGGGAACTGGACGCGGCCTACTACCGCTCGGATTCTGACTTCGGCGCGCGCGTGGTGTCGGTGGGCGGCGTGTTCATGATGGCGCGAGAGAAAACCCGCTTGCAGGGCTTCGACGCCAGCGCCACCTACCGCTTCAGCAAAACCCAGCGCGCCGGTCTGGCGTACGCCAACACCAAGGGTCGCTACGACAGCGACGGCGACGGCAGTCTCGACACCAAGCTCGACGGGCTGAACGTGGCGCCGGATCGGGCGATCGCCACCTGGAACGCCAGTTGGAACGACAAGCTGTCCACCTTCGTGCAGGTCCAGCATGCCTTCAGCCAGAGCTTCGCCGATCCGGCCAAGGGCTTCAGCGGCTACACTCTGGCCGATGCGTCGCTGAACTACAAGCTGTCCAGGGTCGCGCTGCGCGTGGGGATGTCGAACGTGTTCGACAAACAGTACATTACCTACTACTCGCAAAGCGCGCTGGTGGAGCCGGCCCGTTACTTCGCTGGCCGTGGCCGTACCGTCACGCTGGGCTACACGCTCGGCTTCTGAGTCGGCGCCTGAACCGTCACAGTCATATGGGAAGCAGATCGCCATCGAACCTTTTGCTGCGCGTACTGGCCATCGTGCCGGGCGCGTACGTGTGCGCGGCGCTCGCAGTGAGCGGCGCAGGCGCGGCCCTGGCCTATGCCGGCATGGCGCGTGCGGAGGCGGTGGTGCTGGGAGCCATGCTCGGCTTTGTGCTGTACCTGGTGCTGCTGCTGTGGGGCTTTCGCAAAACGCTGACCTGGCTGCATACCTGGGCCGGCGTGGCGCTGGGCGGCGTGTTGTTCGCGGTGTTCTGGATGGGCACCCTGAGTGTGTTCGACCGTGAGATCGACCGCTGGATGATGCCCCACACGCGGCTGGCGCCCGCGACGCAGCCGCTGTCGCTGGACCGCATCGCGCGCGCCGTCGCGCCGATGATTCCGGCGAAAGCGACGCAGTGGCGTATCGATTTGCCGACCCATCGCGTGCCGTTGGTGCGCCTGACCTACAAGGCCGGCGCCGACGACGCCACGCCACGCCAGCTCGATCCGGTGGGCCTGGCGGGTCTGCCCGAGCCAGGGACCTTGGGCGGCAGTGGCTTCATCTTCCCGTTCCACTATGGACTGCACCTGAAATGGCTGGATCTGGGCAAGTGGATCGTCGGCGTGGCCGCCATGGCGATGCTGGCCTTGCTGGTGACCGGCGTAATCATCCACAAGAAGATCTTTGTCCAGTTCTTCACCTTCCGGCCGCGCAAATCGCTCCAGCGCAGCAGTCTGGATCTGCACAACCTGACGGGCGTGCTGGCCCTGCCCTTCCATTTTGTGGTCACGCTGTCGGGCTTGATCATTTTTATCACCATCTACTTCCCGCAAGCGCACTGGGGCGCCTTCGGCACCACCAAAGAGGCCAAGGCGGCCTTCAGCGCCGAGGCTTACGGCAAGTTCACCCGTCCCAAGGCCAATGCGAGCATGACCGGCGCGCCCGCTTCGCTCGACGCGATGGCGCTGCTGGCGGAGCGTCTCTGGGCTGGCGGACGCCCGTATTTTGTGCGGGTGTGGAATCCCGCCGACGCCAACAGCTACGTCGAGCTGCGCCGCTCGTATGCGCATGATGTGACGATGAACCTGGATCAGATCTACTTCGATGCCCGTACCGGCGCGGTGCTGCATCGCTTCGAAGCCGGCTCGGTGATGACGGTGCAGCGCTTCATCTCCGGCATGCACTTCATCCAGTTCGAGCACTGGCCCTTGCGCTGGTTGTACTTCATGGGTGGCTTGAGCGGCTGTGTGCTGATCGCCACCGGCTTTTTGTTCTGGCTGGAGGCACGGCGCGCGCGGCATGCGCGTAAAGGGCTGGCTGGCGTGAAGTTCGTCGAAGGTTTGGCGGTGGGTAGCGTGACGGGTATCATCCTCGCCACGCTGGCATGGTTGGCAGCGAACCGGCTGCTGCCGAGTGGAGCCACCTTGGCAGGCGAGCCGCGCACCGTACTGGAGATGTGGGCGTTCTTTGCGGTGTGGTGCAGTTGCTTTGTGCATGGCCGGCTGCGTGGCCGGGCCGCCTGGCGCGATCAGGCCTGGGTAATCAGTGCCATGGCTGTCGCTTGCGTGATGCTCAATGCCCTCACCACGGGCGACCATCTGCTGCGCAGCGTTGGCAATGGTATGGGGGCCGTAGCCGGTGTGGACCTGACGCTGCTTGTGGGGGCCGCGCTGGCGGTCTACGGCGCCAGGCGGCTGGGCAAAACGAAAGCAGCCGCCACGCGGACCGCTCCCACTACACCTGAACGTCTGGCGGAGGCATCATGATGAGCTCTTTGTTACTGTTGATCGCCTTGGGCGCGAGCTACACGGGTTTTGCCTGCATGGCCGTGGCGATGCCCGACCACTGGAGCCGCGCTGGCGGCAATCCTCACAGGCCCGCAACCCACGCACGCAAATTCAGGCGCGCGGGCGCCGCCCTGCTGTGCCTCGCACTGACCCTGTGCATACTGCGTGACGGCGCCGGTTTCGGCGTCATATTGTGGGCGGTGTCGATGTCGGCAAGCGCGATCGCGGTCGCGCTCACGCTCACCTGGCATCCCCGCCTGCTGCGTTACCTTGTGCCGAAGGCCTGACGGCGGCGGCGCAGCACCGTCATGCCAACCAGTGCCGCGCCCAGCAACGCCACCGAACCCGGCTCCGGTACGTCCGCCGGATCGGGCGTCGGTACTGCCGGGTCGACGTTAAGGATATCGAACGCCCACTCGCCGTTACGCCGCATATTCATCTCGTCGACAAAGCCATTGCGAAAGTTCTGGTATTGCGCGCCCTGGTAGTAAAACCCATCGGCCAGATTGTCGCTGGTGCTGTAGTTGTTGTATTGCTGGATCGATGCCGTATAAGTGCCGGCCGCCAGCTTGACCGACAGGCTGACATCCCAGCATTGGCGGCTGACGGCATCGGCCGCCACGCGGGCGCACTCGCCATCATCCTGACCATCGATCAGCTTGCCGGTGGCATCGAATAGCGCTACGATCGGATCGAATCCGCCTCGCGCAATCGTCTGGCCAGCCGCGTTGACACCACCGGCATAGGACCAGCTGCGCAGTCCGATCGTCGACAGCGAACTGACGGTAAAGTTAAACAGCTGCACATCGTTATCATGGGCAAACTGGCCGGTGTACGACATATTGGCAGCGCCGGCCGATACCACGGTCGCACACAGGGCCAGCAAAACAGCAATCGATTTCATTTTCATTTTTTACTTATTCAGATTGGGTAAGGTGAAACGGCGCGACGCGCCCGCTCAGGGCACGTCGCGTCATGGTGTGCCGTACGCCGTCACGCGGCAACGTGACGGGTGTGTCATCGACTTAGTTCAAGCCGCCGCCAACCACAGTCAGCTTGCTGAAGCTGGCCGTCTGGCTGGTGGTGTTGCTGCCCGAGGAGACTGCCATGCCGACATACAAGGTTGCTGCCGTCACGTTCACGCTGGTCGCTTCGGTCCAGGCCAGGCCATCGCGGGAGGCGGCCGAGTACAAGGCATTGCCGCGCCGCTCGATCTTCACCCACACCGGCAAGGTGGTGGTGGAATAGCCGGACAGCACCGACTTGTTGTCGCCATTGATGGTGCGGCGGATTTCACCCGTATTGGCGTAGCGCGCCGTCCAGGCGAACGTGCCGGAGCCGGACAGCGAATCCGTTGCCAGTAAGCCCGCACGGGCGCCGGAGGTGGTGCCACCCTGCGTCAGCAGCCTTGCGGTCATGACGAAGTTGCCCGTCAGCGGCATGTACTTGAAGTAGTGGTTGTAGCTGGTGGAGGTGGAGATATTGCCGGCGCCCGTGATGCTGTGGATGCCATTCAAGAACGTGCTCGACACCGGCGCCGTCACCGCCGCGTTCAAGACCTTCGCGCCCACGCCGGTATTGCAGGTGAACAGCGCGCTGCATACTGGCGCCGTCCCGGTTGGCGGCGGGGTCGGATCGGTCGGCGGCGTCGGGTCGGTCGGCGGGGTCGGATCGGTCGGTGGCGTCGGCGTGGTGGTCGCCGTCGTGCAGGTGGCACCCGTGCCCGGGTTGTTGACGCGCCCGGCGCCCGCGTTGTTTTTCACAAACACGCATGCCTGATCGGCCGGCATGGCCGTGTAGTTGTACGGCGGCGTCCAGTTGGTCTGGCGCGGCTGGCCGGCCCCTGCCATCAAGGCGCTGGAGATATCGATGGCGCCGCCCACCCACGGCTTGGTGTCGTCGCCCTTGTCGTTAATGAACAGTTCGCCGGAGGCGCGGTAGCTGATCGCCGCGCTGCCATCGGATACCTTGCCGCCCACGGCGGAAGGCTTGAGGTTGGTGAACAGGTAGTAGTTGTTTTCCGACAGGACGTCCGACTGATAGCGCACATCCAGGCCGCCGGCGAACTTCATGTCGCTGTCGGCCGGGCTGGTGTCGCCTTCGAGCAGATTGTTGAAGGTATGCAGCTGGCCGAAGCGGATCAGCGGCAGGCGGCTGGCGGTGCCGCGCCAGTACAGGCCGTTGAAGGTCACGTGCAGGCGCCCCGCATCGCTCCAGGCCCGACCGCTGTCGCCATTGCCGACCAGCGTGGTCTTGCCGTGCCTGGTGAAGTAGCTGTGCGACAGCGTCACGTAATCGGAGCCGCGCACGATATCGAGCGCGCCATCGTGGCGGGTGTCGCTGGCCAGCTTGTCGGGCGTGTCGCCGTCGCTGATGGTGACGTGGTCGATCCAGATATTTTGCGCGCGCGAGATGGTCACGCCATCCGCGTAGGCGTTGGCGGAGTCTTCCGGGTTGACATCCCACGGGGTATCGAGCGCCAGATTGCGGATGATGACGTTGCGCGTCCAGGTTGGAAACAGGTCGCCGTCCTTGCCGGCAGCAATCCATGCCTTGAAGTCCGCTTCGTAATTGCCGGTCGGGGTAGCCGGGAGCTCGCTGCCGATCAGTAAGGTGGTGCCGCTGATGCGCGCGGCCCGGCCTTGCGTGTCGTTGATGCCGACCAGCGTGGTGTTCGATGGAATATTCAGCGAGCCACCGAACTTCTGATCGGTGTAGCTTTCGTATTCCTTGAACACCGTGTTGTTGGCGCTCATGCGCAGGTCGATGTGACCGACCACGCGGATGATCTTTGGGGCCAGACCAGCGTCGTGCAGGGCTGCAACCAATTGCTGGCCGTTGTAGACCGTGTACACGTGCTGGGGCAAGGCGTTGCGCCCGCCCGTGACGGCCACTTTCTGGTGCCCGCTGCCATTGCGCTTGTAGCTGTGCCAGCCGACGTCGGGCGCGACGTCACATTCGAACGTCAGCGCGCCGTTGGTCGGGTCGGAGGTGGCGAACTGCCACTTGGGCAGCACGGGAGCGGCGCGGTAGTTGGCTGGTGAGTGCTTGCCGCCGACCAGCACCGGCGCGCCGGGACGGCGGGTGCCGTACGTGCCCAGTTGCAGCGGCGTGGATGCGCCCGTCAGTGTCTGGGCGTCGATGCCGCTCAGTGCCACGGCCGGGCAGCCGCTGGTGGCGAGAATGGTGGCGAAGGTTTGAATGGCGGGCGGCGCCTGCGGATTGCTGGCTGCCGGGGATGTGTCGCTGCCACCGCCGCCGCAAGCGCCCAGCATCAGCGCGATCGACGAGGCAAGGCAAGTGCGTTGCATTTTCTTATGCATGTCTGTGTCTCCAATAATTTTTATAGGCAAGATTGACCAGGCCAAATCGAAATGCACCCAGACCGAAAATGCATTTGGCCTGACCAATTATTTGAATATATCGACAATCTTTACGTCCGTCTATCGTTTTGTACGCCATGCTCACATTCCTTTACCCGTTGCGACCGAGACGCAATCAGGGCTGCAGGAAAGCCACTTTTCGGCTTACACTGTGCAGTTCAGATCGCCGATCAACGGATTGCAGTTGCACCGATTCATGTAACCAGACCACACTCGCTTATGAAGAAACCCGCTTCACGCTCCGGTGCCACCACGCCCGAAATCGCCTTCGCCCGCTCAGCGCTGGGTACCCGGCTGGTGCAGGGGCAGACCGAAGGTTCCACATCGTCGGTGGGCATCTGCGACTTCATTCTGCGCAACCCGGTACGGGTCAGCGCCATGGGAATCAACGATCTGGCCGGCAGCTGCGGGGTATCGGCGGCAACCGTGAGTCGCTTTGCCCGCGCGCTGGAATTCGCCAACTACGCTGCCTTGCGCGGCGCGGTTGCCAGCGCCTTGCAGGATGAGCTCAGCCCGATTGAAAAACTACGCGGCAGCATCGAGCGCAATAACGAGGCGTCGTTCCCCGCCGGCGACAGCCTCGATTACGCTGCCGCCAACATCGGCGCCACGCGCATGGGGCTGAACCGCGGCGAGCTTGAACAGGTGGTCGCAGGGATCGCGCGCGCGAATACGGTGTATGTGATGGGGTTCGGTCTGTCGGCCCATGTCGCGGCCATGCTGGTGCTGCATTTGCAGCCGTTCTGCCAGTATGTGGTCGACGTGGTGGCCTACGGCGGCACGGAAGTGGCGGCCGGACGCCTGATGAACATCACCAGCAAGGACCTGCTGATTACGATTTCGTTTCCGCGCTATGCGCTTGACGCCATCCAGCTGACCACCTTCGCGCGCCAGCGCGGTGCGGTGATCGTGGCGCTGACCGATTCATCGGCTTCGCCCCTGACCCCGCTGGCCAGCCATGTGCTGCTGGCCAAGAGCGAGCACGCCGTACTGCCCAGCAGTTCCACCGCCGCCGTGGCGCTGGTCGAGGCGCTGACTTGTTCGCTCATGGTTGCTAACAAGAAGAACCTGGCGCGCGCCGCCGAGCTGTCGGCCGCGATCACGCCTTATTTGTACCACCCGCAGGCCTGAGGCTGCGCCGGCGCTATCACTACCAGCCGGTCAGGCCCGGTGGAATCAGCAGCAGCAGCGCCAGCACCAGGTACATCATCTGCAGCGGCACCATCCAGCGCGCCCACACCAGCCAGGGAATGCGCGCCAGCGTGAGCACGCCAATGGTGATGCCCGAGGTGGGGATCATGGGTGTGGAAAATTCGCCGAACTGGAATGCCAGAATCGCGGTCTGGCGGCTCACCCCCACCAGGTCAGCCAAGGGCGCCATGATCGGCATGGTCAGCGCGGCCTGCCCGCTGCCCGAATGGATGAAAAAGTTAATCAACGACTGAATCAGGAACATCTTCTGCGCCGCCAGCACGGGGCTGGACGACTGCACCAGCGGCGTGAGCGCATGCAGCATGGTGTCGATCACGTGCGCTTCGCGGGCCAGCACCAGCGTGCCGCGGGCCAGCGCAATGACCAGCGCGGTGGTGACCATGTCGCGCGCGCCATGCAGGAAGGCGTCGACGATGCCGTCGCCGCCCAGCCGTCCGATCAGGCCGACGACGATCGCCATCACCAGGAACAGCGCCGCGATCTCTTCGATGAACCACTTGTGGCGGATCACGCCGTACACCATGGTCGCCAGCGTGATCAGGAAGGTCCACAGCACGGCGCGGTGGGTGCGCGTCATGGTTTCGATCGCCTGCGGCGCCCGCGCCGCGCCCTGCTGGCGCAGCAGCTGGTCCATCGCAAACGTCGGGCTGCGCTCAGGCTCGCGGCGCACGCGCGCGCCGTACCACATCAGGAATGCCACCGTTACCGCGGTGGCGGCCAGCCACACCAGCATGCGGTAGCCGATCCCCGAAAACATCGGCACGCCCGCGATGCCCTGCGCGATGCCGACGTTGAACGGATTTAAAAACGCCGCCGCAAAGCCCACCTGCGAGCCGACGAAGGGAATCGCCACGCCGACGATCGAATCATAGCCAAGCGCCAGCGCCAGCGGCACGAAGATGAGCACGAAGGGAATGGCTTCCTCGTTCATGCCGAAGGTGGCCCCGCCCAGCGAGAACATGGTGACGAACACGGGAATGATCATGCTGCGCACCAGAGCCGAATGCTGGTGCGCCTGCGCGATGGATTTGATCAGCGCGTCGATGGCCTGGGTTTTCTGCAGCACGGCGAAGGCGCCGCCGACAATCAGCACGAAGGCGATGATCAGCGCCGCCTCCACGAAGCCGCGGATGGGTGCCATCATCAGCGCCGCCAGGCCCTGGGGTTTGCTGGCGATGTAATGGAAGGTCGCCGGGTCGATCAACTGGCGGCCGTCGACCAGGCGGGTGTCGTACTGGCCGCCAGGGACCAGCCAGGTGGCCAGTGCGACCAACGCCAGTATGGCGAACAGCAGAACGATGGAATTGGGCAGTTTGCGTGTCATCGGTTCGGCCTCCTTTACATGCTCAGAAGCCGGCCGGCGCGAAAACTCTCGCGCCCCGCTACCTTGCACACGTTCATGCCGCGCAGCAGATGGCGATGGGCGGTGCGCCCGAACAGTACCCCTGCCACGCCGGCCTTCAGCGCGCTGGTCGCGCCGCTGACCGGATCGATCAGATCGGCCACCACGTCGTCCGCTTCGACCGTGGCGCCCAGCTGCTGGCGAAACACCACGATGCCGGCATGCGGTGCGGCCAGCGGCGCGACCGCCTCCAGGGGGGTCGCCTCGCACAGGGCCGCCGGCAGCTCGCCCACGGCCGCGTCGAGCACACCCGCATGGGCCAGATAGCGCACGATGGCCGCCGCATCGCTGCGCGCCAGCGCGTAGTCGACGTCGCGCTCGCCGCGCAGCTCCACGGTCGCGGCCATGCAGCCCGGGCCCAGCGGATGCGCGGGGCCGACATGCGCGGCCAGTTCCCACCACAGCCGGCTGCAGGCTTCGTCGAAGGGTTCACCGCCTGCCTCGCGGGTGACCAGCAACGCGCGCGCGCCGAGCAGCGCCGCGAGCGGCATGCAGGCCGCCGCCAGCGGCGTGCCGGTGTAGAGATGCATCACCGCTTCGTTATCGCAATGCAGGTCGAGCACGATATCGGCATCGATGGCCAGCAGCAGCAACTGGCGCTTGAGCGCGTCGGCATCGCTGGCGCACTGCCAGCGGCTAATCGCCGCATGCGCGTGGCGCCGCACCAGCGCGGCATTGAGCTCGGCGTCGGCACCGAGCAAGCCGGCCAGGGACTGTTTCAGTTCGTCCGCCACATGCCGGCAAGCGCGGTTGAAATTGGTGCCGGTCGACAGATCGAAGCGCCCCATCGGCACCCCGTGCAACGACTGCGCCAGGCCGATCGGATTGGCGGCGGGTACCAGAATGACCTCGCCGCGCAGTTCGCCGGCCGCTTCCAGGCGCGTCAGTTCTTCGCGCAGCGCCTGGCTCACCAGCATGCCGGGGACCTCGTCGGCATGCAGGCCGGCCTGAATGTACGCCTTCTTGCCGCTGCCGGCACGGCCGAAATGCAGGCTGGTCAGATGGATGGCGACGCTGCTGCCGTCGTTCGAAATGCGGTGCTGATGTGCTTGCATGGCGGCCCGAAATGGTAGTGAAGGAGGAGTGGGTGAATGATGTATCTTTTTTTTCACAAAGTAAAGCCATGAAAATAAAAGATCATTTAGTTGTTGAAATGCGGGACCGATCACGCTACAGTTGCCTCGTGACACATTGACAAAACCGTGCCGTGGCAACCATTGCTGCGGCGTTGATCCACGCCGCCCACCGACAGGAACGCCATGCCGCCAGCCGTAGCTGCCAATGTCGCCAGCAGTGCCAGCAGTGTCAGCAACGGCAGCAATAGCGCCCCGTCCGAAGTGGCGTTCGCCCAGACCATGCTCGGCCAGCGCCTGCTCGACGCGCTCGTCAATTTCGCCCCGTCGGGCCGAGGCATCGCCGACTTCATGCTACGCAATCAGGTGCGCATCACCGCGCTGGGTATCGAGGAGATGGCCGGGCACTGCGGCGTGTCGGCCGCCACCGTGAGCCGCTTCGCCCGCGACCTGGGCTTCAAGAATTTTTCCGCCATGCGCAGCGCCGTAGCCGACACGCTGCAAACCATGCTGCGTCCGGTCGACAAGCTGCGCCGCAATATCGAC
>CALRYE020000089.1:0-24765 GCA_943372275.1 Janthinobacterium lividum | reverse complement strand
CCCGCGCATGCGGGAACCCATGCTGAGCCGGCTTCCATAGTGCTGCATGCTCAGCATGGGTCCCCGCTTTCGCGGGGATGACGGAGCAAATGGCAGTGGTTTTGAAATAAATGCGTGTTCTGCGACACCCTCCTTCGCGAGGATGACGTTAACGAATGAACGGGGTTCGTTTCATGTGAGACTTCGGTGCCTTGTCGGCACCTCGTAACTGACGGTATTCGCTTTACGCTGCGCTGCGCACCTTTTCGCGGCTTGCCGGCTCGTCGCCGATCACCACCGACATATCGACAAACCCCGCGCGCCAGGCCCGTTCCAGATCCTGCTCGACGTCTTCCATCGTGGTCTGCCCGAAGTTGGCGAACCCGCGCACTCCGTAGGCGCGGTTGCGCCCGTGGCCCTTGGCCATGTACAGCGCCATGTCCACCAGATTGACGGCGCGCTCCCATGGCAGCGCGTGCCCGTCCGGCACCAGCGGGAACGGCGCGAAGCCGATCGATACCCGGGTGCCGATCGGCGTGCCCTGGTAGCTGATGTCCAGTTCCGCGATGCCGTTCAGCAGACGCTTGGCGATTTCATCGATCCGGTTGCGCCGCACCTTCGGCAGGAACGCCAGGAATTCCTCGCCGCCCCAGCGCACGATCATGTCGGTCTCGCGCAGGATCTCGCGCATGCTGTCGGAGATGGCGCGCAGCACCACGTCCCCGGCCGCGTGGCCGAACTTGTCGTTGATGTTCTTGAAGTGGTCCAGGTCGAGCAGGAACAGCGCGCCCACCACGTCGTCGTCGGCCGGTGCCCGCCCCGACGCGGGCGCCGCTTTGTAGGCGCGCATGAATTCCTGGAAGTGGCGGCGGTTGTACAGCGACGTGAGCGGGTCGCGCGCGCTCTGCTGCTTCAGCTCCAGGTTCTTGACCTGCAGCTGGGCGTTCGCCTGGCGCACGTTGCGGTACAAGATACCCACGATGGCCGACGCCAGCGCCAGCACCAGCGCCAGCAGCCACCACATGCGCTGCTCCAGCCGGCGGCTGTAAATCTCGGCCGACTTGACCTGGTTGTCACGCTTGAGCAGCTCGATCTGGCGCTGCTTTTTCTCGGCTTCGTACTGCGCCTGCAGCGTCAGCGTGGCTTCCTGGCGGCGCCGTTCGAACAGTTCGTCCGACAAGGTGCGCTCGCGGTGATACGCCTGCACCGCGCCGGCCAGGTCGCCGGCCCGCTCCAGGCTGGCGCCGTATTCGACCAGCACTGCCTGCAGCTCCGGCTTGTCGCCGGTCTTGTCGTACCACTTCAAGCCTTCTTCGACCGAGCGCTTGCCTTCGGCCAACCGGCCCATGCCGATGTACGCGTGGCCGATGTTCAGGCGCGCGGTGGCTGCCGCGCCTAGCTGGTTCAGCTTCAGGGCGCCGTCCAGCGCCTCGCGCGCGTAGCCCAGCGAGGGTGCGTATTCCTTGCGCTGCAAATAGCTGTCCGACAGGTTCACCAGCGTGTTGACGATCATCGCATCGGCGCCGATCTGGCGCTGGTGGGCCAGCCCCTCGAGCAGCGCCTTGAGGCCCCGTTCGGACTGGCCGGTTTCGATGGCCAGGCCGTACTCGGTGTTCTTCAGGCTCGACAGCCGGGCCGGCGAATTGAGCTGCCGCGCCAGCGGCATGGCTTCGGCCAGCGCCTCGAAGCCCTTGTCGAACTCCTTGATCTGGCCGTGCAAAAAGGCCAGCGCATTGAGCGACATGACCAGCTCCAGCGGCTTGCCGTACTGGCGCGACTGCGCCACGGCCGACTGCAGCTTGCCCAGCGCCTCGGGGAAATTGCCTTCCTCGGCGTACGACTGGCCCGACGCGATCGCCGCCTGGATCTTGAGCGAGGCGTCGCTGGTGCGCGCGGCGACCCGTTCGGCCTCCCACGCCAGCACGTGCGACTGCTTCAGGTCGTCCAGCGAGAACGCCACATAAGCGCGCGCCAGCAAGCCCTTGGTCATGATGACCGGGTCGTGTTCCAGCCGTCCCAGCGCATACAGTTCGTCGGCGATGACGCCGGCGTCGTCAAGCTGGCCGACGCCGCGCCGCGCCATGCTGAGCAGGTACAGGTAATCGGCGCGCACGCGCGGGGCGGCCACCCGCACTTGCGGCTCGAGCCGCTGCAGCGCATCGATGGCCTTGGGCGGCACGAAGCGGCTCAGCTCCGAGATCACTTCCAGCTGCTGTTGCGGCGTGGCCGGTTCAGCGCGCGCCAGCACGCACAGTAGGCAAAGCGATGCCGCCAGAAGCCGGCGGCGGCTTCCCTGCAAGCGATTGTTCGACCTTGCCGGCATGCTGTCCCTCGTGAGTTGACGGCTCTGCGGCCGCGTGCAACATTATAAGATTTTTAATTTCTAAAAAGAAATCAAGCGAATGACAGATTTTAACGAGATTTGCTGGCTTGTTGTTATAAACCCCAACTTTTGTTTTCGGTATCGGTCATGCGTTGGTCCGCAGCCACGGGCCGAACCGGCCGTGGCGGCATGGCGGCATGTCAAACCGTCAACTGTTGAAGCAGGTACAAGCGCTGGTAGAAGCCGCCGTCGATCTGCATCAGCGCGTCGTGGGTGCCGCTTTCGGCGATGCGCCCGTGGTTGAGCACCACGATGCGGTCGGCTTCGCGGATGGTCGAGAGCCGGTGCGCGATGGCGATGATGGTCACGCGTCCGCGCAGTTCGCCCAGCGCCACCTGGACGATCTGCTCGGTCTGGCTGTCGATGCGCGAGGTCGCTTCGTCCAGCAGCAGCACGCGCGGCTGGCCGGCTAGCGCGCGGGCGATGGCAATGAGCTGCTTCTGGCCCGACGACAGGCGCGAGCCGGCTTCGCCCAGCAGGGTGTCGTAGCCCTGTTCCAGCGCGCTGATGAACTCGTGCGCGTGGGCGGCGCGGGCGGCCGTCTCGATGGCTTGCTGCGACAGGCCGCGCCCCATGTCGATGTTTTCGCGCGCCGATGCGGCCAGCAAAAACGGGTCTTGCGGCACCAGCCCCACGTCGGCCCGGAAGCGCTCGTTGTCGATGCCTTCCAGCGCCTGTCCGCCCATCTCGATGGCGCCGGGCGTGGCCGGGTAGTAGCGCAGCAGCAGCGAGAGCAGGGTGGATTTACCGCTGCCAGTGTGGCCGACGATGCCGACAAAGGCGCCCTGCGGCACCTCCAGACTCAGGTCGTGCAGCACGTCGTTGCCGGGCGCGTAGCCGAACGTCAGGTGGCAGATGCGCACCGCCGGCGCGTCCGCGCGCGCCGCCGCCGGCAGCGTGGCGGCGGCAGCTTTGCCCGCCAGATGCTCGGCGGCGCCCGCTTCGTCGAGCAGCGCGCCCACCCGAGCCGACGCCACCACCGCCTGCTGCAGGCCGGAGAACTGCATGGTGATCTGGATCAGCGGCTCGATCACCCGCGCGATATAGCTGATGAACGCGTACAGCACGCCCACTTCGACGGCGTTCATTTCGCGCTGGCCGAAGCCATAGATCACCACCCCCAGCAGCATCACGTTGAACAGGTCCAGCATGGGGCGCAGCAAAAACGCATTGGCGCGCAGTTCGGCCTGGCGCGCCTTGTAGTGGGCCTGGTTGGTGGCGGCGAAGCGGGCCGCGAAGCGATCCTGCGCGTTATTCGCCTGCAGCACGCTCATGCCGCCGATCGACTCGGCCATCTGGCCGTTGATCTCGCTGCGCAGGGCCCGCGCGCGCGTCACGGCCGGCGCCGACATGCGCTGGTACAGCCAGACGATGGCGCCCACGGCCGGCACTAGCGCCAGCACGATCAGCATCAGGCGCCAGTCCAGCCAGGCCATCGCGGCCAGCGTGCCGACCAGCACGATGCTGCTGTCGAGGATCACGAACAGCACCTGGATGTACAGCGTCTTGACCGCCTCGGTGTCGTTGGTCACGCGGCTGATCAGCTGGCCCGTGATGGCGCGGTCGAAGAACGCCATCGGCAGGCGCAGCACATGGCCGAACACCCATTCGCGCAGGCGCTGCACTGAGCGCATGGCCAGGCCAGACAGGCGCACCAGCTGCAGGTAGCGCACCCACGAGGCCACCCAGCCGGTGATCAGCAGGCCGCCCAGCAGGGCCGCCATGCGCGGCCAGTCGAGCCGGTGCGGCACCAGGTGTTCGTCGATCAGCGCCTTGCCCAGGATCGGGCCGAGCACTTCCAGGCCGGCGGCCAGCACCAGCCAGGCGCTGGCCCAGCCCAGGTGGGCGCGGTCGGGCCAGGCGGCGCGCTTGAGCAGGCTGGCCGCGCGGCGGGTCTGTTCGCGCATGTTCAGCGGCGCGGGATCGGTCTTGAGCGCGTCCGCGTCCAGGGTATCAGCTTGCATCGAGGCTGGCCTCCAGTTGTTGATAGCGCCACTGGCTGGCGTACCAGCCGTCCCGCGCCAGCAGGGTGTCGTGGGTGCCCGATTCGGTGATGCGGCCCCCTTGCAGCACCACGATCAGGTCGGCGCCCACCACGGCCGAGAGCCGGTGGCTGGCGATGATCACGCTGCGTTCGGCCTTTTCGCGGCGCAGCTCTTCCAGGTGCTGCAGGATCGCGCTTTCGGTGCCGGTGTCGACCGCCGACAGGGCGTCGTCGAGCAGCAGCAGGGTGCTGCCGGCCAGCAGCGAGCGGGCGATCGCCACGCGCTGGCGCTGGCCGCCCGACAGGGTGATGCCGCGTTCGCCCACCAGCGTTTCATACCCCAGCGGGAAGCGCACGATGTCGTCGTGGATGGCGGCCATGTCGGCGGCGTGTTCGATCTCGGCGCGGGTGGCGTCGGGCCGGGCCAGCGCGATGTTCTCGGCGATGGTGGCGGAAAACAGGAACGACTCCTGCGGCACCCAGCTGATGGCGTCGCGCAAAGCGGCCAGCGTGTAGTCGGACAGCGCGTGGCCGCCCCACGTGACCTGGCCGCTGGCGTTGGCCTGGCGCAGCAGCACGCGCAGCAGCGTGGTCTTGCCGGCGCCGGTCGGCCCCACCAGGCCCAGGGTCTGGCCGGGCTGCAGGGTGAAGCCGACACCCGACAGCGCCGGGGTGCTCTGGCCGGCGTAGCTGTAGCCGATGCCGTCCAGCTGCAGCGGCCCGGGCACCACTTGCGCCAGCGTGCCATGGTCGTCCACCGACAGGGGCGCGTCCAGCAGCGGCTGTAGGCGCGCCAGCGCGGCGCGGCCCCGTTCGATCAGCGAGAGCACCCAGCCGGCCGCGAACATGGGCCAGATCAGCTGGCCCAGGTACATGGTAAAGCTGGTCAGCGCGCCGATGGTGAGCTGGTTGTGCCAAACCAGGTAGCCGCCCAGGCCGAGCGTCAACGCGCCGGCCGCGCCCAGGGTCAGGCCGACCGCCGGTTCATAGGCCGCTTCCCACTTTTGCGCGGTCAGGGCGGCGTCGGCGGCGTTGGCGGCCAGTTCGCCGAACTGCTTGGCGCTGCGCTGCTCCAGGCCCAGGGCGCGCAGGGTGCGCACGCCCGACAGGGCTTCCTGCACATGGTCGTTCAGGGCCGAGAAGCGCTTGAGCGAATCGGTCGCGGCCACGTGGATCTGGCTGGAGATGCGCCAGAACGCCAGGCCCATCAAGGGGAATGGCAGCAGGGCGATGCAGGCCAGGCGCCAGTCCACGCCCAGCAGCATCACGGCCAGCACCAGGATCAGCGTCAGGGTGCCGTCGAAACCGGCCAGCATGGCTTCGCCGGCCGCCATTTCGATGGCGTCGATATCGTTGGTAGCCAGCGCCATCAGGTCGCCGGTGCGCTGCTGCTGGTAAAAGGCCGGGCCCTGGCTGGACAGGCGCGCATAAAACCGCGTGCGCAATTCCACCCCCAGCTGGTAGGCGGCGGCGAACAGGCGCAGGCGCCAGCCGACCCGCAGCACGTAAATGGCCACGCCCATGGCCAGCAGCTGGCCGATCCCCACCAGCAGCTCATGCTGGCCGAGGCGGTGCGCCGCCAGCGCGTCGATCATGGCGCCGATCTGGCGCGGGATCATGACGGTGAGCGCGGCCACGCCGAACAGCATGAACGCCGACGACACATACGCGCCCCAATGGCGCCGCACGAAACCGAGCACCAGCGTGGATAAACTCATTCGAAGTCCGACCTTTACAATAACTAAACCTGACCCATACACCGAGTGCATGCGCACCCCGTAAACGCAAAAAACGGGCCGAAGCCCGTCAATTTACTATGGTTGGCGAAAACGCGTCCACCCTTGAGCCCGTCAGGGCGCGCGGATGGGCGCTGGCCGTTCCGACAATTACTTCTTTTTGCGCGATTTGCCCTGCGTGGCTTCCTGCTTTTCCGAGAACGACGTGGACGATACCGCCGGCGGGGCCGCGTCGACCGGGGTCATGCCGGTGATTTCCACATGGTTGTCGACCACGAACGGCGCTGCCGCCAGCGTCTCCGGTTCATGCTCGGCCACCGCTTCGCTGATGGCTTCGGCAATCGGAGTCAGCTCCGCGTCGGCCTGCTCGACTGCCACGTCAGCGGCCACGTCGACTGCCACGTCAGCGGCCACGTCGGCGGCCACGTCAGCGGCCGGCTCGGCGATCGCCTCGGCAGCATCGGCGGCCAGTTCGACTTCGACTTCCACTTCCTGCTGGAAGCTGGCCACATTCTCTTGCAGCGCGGACGATGCCGCGGCCACGCTGTCCTGCACCGCTGCCGAGGCAGTGGCCACGTTGTGGGTGACCGCGTCGGCCACGGCGTCGGACGCGGCCGAGGCAAAGTGTTGTCCGGCCTCGACGGGAGCGGTGACCAGTTCGGTAATATGCTCCAGTTCCGCGTCGGTGGGCGCGTCGTCGGCCAGGAACGGGTTGGCCGTCAAGGGCGCCGCGAAAGGGGCCGCGCTGAAAGGGGCGGCCAGGGAAGGAATCACGGGAATCGCGAACGGCGCCGCCAGCGCGAACGGCGTGGCCGGCAACGAGGTCTGGGTGACGGTGTTAAGCAGCTCGCCCTGGGCGCCGCTGGCGATCTTGAGCAGCTCGCGGCTGTACGCCATCAGGCTGTCGAAACTGGCCTGGGTCTGGGTGGTCAGCGCCAGCAGATCGCGCGGATCCTTGGCGGCGAGCAGCTGGCGCAGCGCGGCAGCCGATTTTTCCATCGAGGCGCGCCCCGTGTCCAGATTCAGGGCGATGACCTTCTGGGTGCTCTCGACAACTTTGGCGCTGAACTTGCGGGCAAACTCCATCTGAAACTCGACTTGGGCCTTGCGTGCTGCGGAAAACTGTTCGGGAAGAGTGCTCATGTGATTTCCTTGGGAATGTTTATGACGCGCTGCAATATTCCGTAGTCTATCCATGAATCACAGTGTTGAAAAGAACAATTTCAACCGGGACGGAGAAGATATATTGCATTGCAGCACGCTTACCCGCCACGAATAAAGTTTTTACCCGGGCAGCCGCTCGGCAGCGATCCCGTTGAGCAAACGCAGCAGTTGCCCGGTGTCGACCGGTTTGACGAAGTGGAAATCGAAGCCGGCCGCCACGGCATTGCGGCGGTCCTGGTCCTGGCTGTAGCCGGTCACGGCCACCAGCACGGCGCTCTTGCTGCCTGGCTGGGCGCGCAGCCGGCGCGCCAGCTCGTTGCCATCCATGCCGGGCAGACCGATATCGAGCAGGAACACCTGGTACGCTTCGATGCGTGCCCGTTCCAGCGCCCGGCGCGGCTCGTGCTCGACCGTGACGTGGTGCCCGGCCGCCTGCAGGAACAGCGCCAGCATGCTGGCCGCGTCGACATTGTCGTCCACGATCAAGAGGTCCAGACCGGCGGGAGAAGCAGCGCGCGCCAGGCGCCGCTCCGTAAGCACCGTCTCGGCCGGCATGCCCACGCGCGGCAGGCACACCACGAAGCGGCTGCCCATGCCGGCGCCGGCGCTGCTGGCCGTCACGCTGCCGCCATGCAGCTCGACCAGGCTCTTGACCAGCGCCAGCCCCAGTCCCAGCCCGCCCTGCGAGCGATCCGGCGTGCGCTCGGCCTGGGCGAACAGATCGAAGGCGCGCCGGGCCAGTTCGGGCGCCATGCCGATGCCGTTGTCGGCCACCGCCAGCATCACGTGGCCGTCCTGCAGCGCCACTTCCAGCACGATGCTGCCGCCTTCGGGGGTGTACTTGGCGGCGTTGCCCAGCAGGTTGGTCAGCACCTGCACCAGCCGCTTCGGGTCGCCCTGCACATAGGCCGGCGCGGACGGGGTGTGTACCGACAGATGCTGGCGCCGCGCTTCGATCAGCGGGCGCACCTGCTCGATGGCGTCGGCCACGATGCGCTTGACGTCCAGCTGCACCTGGTCGAGCGCGACCAGGCCGCGCGTGACGCGCGAGACATCCAGCAGATCGTCCACCAGGCTGGTCATGTGCTTGACCTGGCGCGCGATCACGGCGCTGGTCTTGCGGATGCGTTCCTGGTCCAGATTGGCGATCGACAGCAGGTCGGCCGCCGCGCCGATGGGCGCCAGCGGGTTGCGCAGCTCGTGCGCCAGCATGGCCAGGAATTCATCCTTGCGGCGGTTGGCGTCGGTCAGCTCGTGTTCGGCGGCCTTGCGCGCGCTGATATCGCGAAAGAACACGGCCAGGCGCTGGCGCATCGACGGATAGGCGCGGATTTCAACCCAGCCCTGTTTACCCGACGCGAGGCTGTATTGATACTCCAGCGTTTCGCCCTGGCGCGTGGCATGCACGCGGCGGTACAGCCGTTCCACCTCGGTGCCGGCCAGTTCCGGCAGCGCCTCCCACTGGTTGCGCCCCACCAGTTCTTCGCGGGTGCGCTGGCAGATCTGCGCGCCCATCTCGTTCACCTGCAGCAGCGTCCAGTCGGCGTCGAGCAGGGCGAAGCCTTCGCCCATGTTGTCCAGAATGTAGCGCGACTGTTCCTGTTCGGCGCGCAGCTCGGACTGGGCGCGCGCCGCGTCGACGGCGGCCCGGGTGTGCTCCGCCACGCTGCCGGCCAGCGCTCCGTCCGGGCCCTGGGGCAGCACCAGCTGCCTGGTGCCTTGCCCGGCCACGGCCAGCGGCGCCGTGGTGCCCAGCCCGACCGTCAACATGCCGACCACCGTACCGTCGCCATTGCGCAGCGGCTGGAACGACCAGGTGAACCAGCACTGCTGCGGCGCAGCGCTGGCGCTGGCGCTGCGCTCACTGGTCACACTGGTCACGCTGCTCACGCTGGTCACACTGGTCACGCTGCTCACGCTGCTCACATAGGGCACATTCTCCACGAAGCCCGCAACGCCGGCGCGCACGCTGGCCAGCTGTTCGCCGAGCAGCGGCCACCATTCGGGCCAGACCTGCTGCATGGGCTGGCCGATGGCGCCCGGATGGCGCTCGCCCAGCATGGCGGCAAACGCATCGTTGTATAAATAGAGGGCGCGCGGACCCCACGCGATGGTGCTGGGAAAGCCCGATGCCAGCATCAGTCCGACCGCCGTGCGTAATTCGGGTGGCCATTGTTCCAGCGGACCCATGGCGGAGGCCGCCCAATCGTGGCGATTGAGCAGCCCGGCCATGGCGCTATTGCCTTCGAAACTGAATGCGGAATTACTCATGCATGGGTGCCCACTGCAAACGACAAGTACAAACAATACCAAACTAGCTACAATTGGAGCGTCCCACTGAACAGGAGCGCCGCATGGACCTCGTTATTCGCAATGCCAGCCTGCCCGATGGACGGCTCGACACCGACATCGCCATCGAGCATGGGCGCATCGCCGCTGTGGGCCCGCGCCTGCCCGTCACGGGCGCGCGCGAGATCGACGCCGGGGGCGACCTGGTCACGCCGCCCTTCGTCGACGCCCACTTCCACATGGACGCCACGCTCAGCTACGGCCTGCCGCGGGTCAACCAGAGCGGCACCCTGCTGGAGGGCATCGCCCTGTGGGGCGAACTGAAACCCGACCTGTCCCAGCAGGCGCTGGTCGAACGGGCCATGCAGTACTGCGACTGGGCGGTGGCGCGCGGCCTGCTGGCGATCCGCTCCCACGTCGACATCTGCGACGACCGCCTGCTGGCCGTCGAGGCGCTGCTGGAAGTGAAGCGCCGGGTGGCGCCCTACCTGGACCTGCAGCTGGTGGCGTTCCCCCAGGACGGCATACTGCGCTCGTCGACGGCGTTCGCCAACCTGCAGCGCGCCATCGCCATGGGGGTGGACGTGGTGGGCGGCATCCCGCACTTCGAGCGCACCATGGCCGACGGCGCCGCCTCGGTCAAGCTGCTGTGCGAGTTCGCCGCCGACCAGGGCCTGCGCGTGGACATGCACTGCGACGAGTCGGACGACCCCATGTCGCGCCACATCGAAACGCTGGCCTATGAAACCCAGCGCCTGGGCCTGCAGGGCAGGGTGGCCGGCTCGCACCTGACCTCGATGCACTCGATGGACAACTACTATGTCAGCAAGCTGCTGCCCCTGATCCGCGAGGCGGGCGTGGCGGCGATCGCCAACCCGCTCATCAACATCACCCTGCAGGGCCGCCACGACACCTATCCCAAGCGGCGCGGCATGACCCGCGTGCCCGAGCTGATGGCCGCCGGCGTCGACGTCGCCTTCGGCCACGACTGCGTGATGGACCCGTGGTACAGCCTGGGCTCGGCCGACATGCTGGAAGTGGCCCATATGGGCTTGCACGTGGCCCAGATGACGGGCCAGGACGCCATGCACCGGTGCTTTTTGTCCGTCACCGAGACCCCGGCCCGCATCCTGGGGCTGGAAGGTTATGGCCTGGCGCCCGGCTGCCACGCCGACCTGGTGCTGCTCGACGCCGGCAGCACGGTGGAGGCGATCCGCCTGCGCGCGGCGCGCCGCTTGGTGCTGCGGCGCGGCCAGGTGGTCAGCGAAGCGCCGCGCGCCGAGGCGCGCCTGACCCTGCCCGGGCGTCCGGCCCAGACCGGCTTCCGGCTGGGCCGCTAGGGACGCGCATGAAGGTGCTGGCCACGCCGCGCCTGCTGCTGCGCACTGCCCAGCTGGGCGACGCGTCCCTGTACCTGGCGCTGATGAACGACCCCGACTTCATCGCCTACGTGGGCGACCGCGGTATCCGCACCCTGCGCGCGGCGCGCGAAGCGCTGCGCGAGGGACCGGTGCGCATGCAGGCCGAGCGCGGCCACTCGATCTACGTGGTCGTGCGCCGCGCCGACCGGGTGGCGCTCGGCATGAGCGGCCTGATACGCCGCGATGGCCTGGACGGCGTGGATATCGGCTACGCCTTCCTGCCGGCCTACCGCGGCCAGGGCTACGCGCTGGAGGCGGCGCTGGCGCTGGTCAACTACGCAAAAGATGGCCTGGGCCTGCCCCGGTTGCTGGCGATCGTCGATCCGAAAAACCACAGTTCTGTTTCTCTATTGCAAAAGATTGGGCTGCAGTTTGATAAAATCATGCGTCTGACCCCGCACGATACCGACGTCCATTTGTACGCGATTTCCTTTTGACGGCGGACTCCGATCCCACCCTCACCCGACGAAGGCGCACCATGAATTTCCGTAATCTGACGATCCGCACCCGCTTGATGGTACTGGGGGCCGGCGTGATGCTGGCGCTGGTGGTGGTGGGCCTGGGTGGCTGGCGCGCGCTGGCTGCCACCGACGCCCACTCCACGCAGGCGCTGCGCCAGGCCGCCACGCTGATGGCGGCGCAGGACGCGGCGCGCAGCGCCCAGGTCGAATTCAAGATCCAGATCCAGGAATGGAAGAACATCCTGCTGCGCGGGAGCGACCCGGCCCAGCAAGCGCGCTACACGGCCTCGTTCAAGAAAAGCGCCGATCTGACCGCTACCCGCCTGCGCGCCACCGGGCAGTTGCTGGCCAAGGTCGGCGTGACCACGCCGCTGGTGACCGGCGCGGCCCTGGCCCACGCCCAGCTGGGGCGCGATTATCTGGTGGCGCTGCGCAGCTACGACAGCGCCACGCCGGACAGCTACAAGGCGGTCGACGCGCTCGTCAAGGGCATGGACCGCGCGCCCACCAAGCAGATCGACGACATTGTCGAATTCATCGGCCAGCATGCCGCCGCCCAGGAACAGGCCACCGAGGCGCTGAACGCGGCCAACCTGCGCGCCACCGCGCTGGCGCTGGCGGCCACCGTGCTGGTGGCCGTGCTGGCCGGCGCCGCCTTCATGTTCTGGCTGGCGCGCAGCATCACCGCGCCGCTGGACCTGGCGGTGCAGATCGCCCGCACCGTCGCTGGCGGCGACCTGTCGACCCCCATCGATGCCGACGGCAAGGATGAAATCGCGGTGCTGCTGCGCGCCCTGGGCGACATGCAGACCAGCCTGGTTGGCATCGTGGCCAAGGTGCGCCAGGGCAGCGAGTCGATCGCCACCGCGTCGGCCCAGATCGCCGCGGGCAACCTGGACCTGTCGTCGCGCACGGAAGAGCAGGCCGGGGCGCTGGAAGAGACCGCGTCGGCCATGGAGGAACTGAGCTCCACCGTGCGCGAAAACAGCGCCAGCGCCGACCATGCGCGCGAACTGGCCGGCGTGGCCACCGGCGTGGCCCAGCGCGGCGGCGCCGCCGTGGCCCAGGTGGTGGTGACCATGGACGCCATCAATGGCGCTTCGCGCAAGATCGTCGACATCATCGGCGTCATCGACGGCATCGCGTTCCAGACCAATATCCTGGCCCTGAACGCGGCCGTGGAAGCGGCCCGCGCCGGCGAGCAGGGCCGCGGCTTCGCCGTGGTGGCCGCGGAGGTGCGCAACCTGGCGCAGCGCTCGGCTGCGGCGGCGCGCGAAATCAAGATCCTGATCGGCGACTCGGTCACCCAGGTCGACACCGGCAGCCTGCTGGTGGGGCAGGCCGGCGGCACCATGGGCGAAATGGTCGCCAGCGTGGAGCGGGTCAACGCCATCATCGGCGAAATCGCCATCGCCAATGCCGAGCAGAACCAGGGTATCGGCCAGATCAACGACGCCATCGCCCAGATGGACACGGTCACCCAGCAGAACGCCGCGCTGGTCGAAGAAGCCGCGTCGGCGGCCGAAGCGATGCGCGGCCAGGCCGATGCGCTGGCGCGCGCCGTCAGCGTGTTCAAGATCAGCGCGGCGTAACTGGACAGTGCGGGGACAGTGCGGAGACAGTGAGCGCGTGTGGGAAAGATACAGCGGCCTGTGCAGTGTGCCGATGTGTTTCCAAATTGCTATATACTGCTCCATCTTCGTCTAAAAACAACCAGCAGTTCCGCCCCTATTCCGGCATTTCACAAAAGGATCTCATGAGCAACGACCAAAGTCTGCAGTTAGCGGCCATCATCAACGCGCACAAAAGCGAACTGCTGGAGGGCTGGTTGTCGGGTTTGATGACGCGCATGATCCGCCGCGACAAGGGCGCCGAAGCCGAACTGCGCCAGCAGGGCGAGCGCTTCCTGCCGCTGCTGGTGCAGGCCATCGAAAAGGGCGGCAGCGCCGACATCGAGGGCGCCGCCTGGGACGATGCACGCCACATGCTCACCGAGATCTCGCAGGCGCGCGTGCGCCAGGGCTTCTCGTCGATCGAGACGGCCAGCTTCATTTTTTCGCTGAAGGACCCGCTGTTCAGCTACCTGCGCACCGCGCTGGCGTCCGACCCCCAGCGCCTGATCGACGAAACCGCCGCCACCAGTTCGCTGTTCGACCGCCTCGGCCTGTTCACCATCGAGGTGTACCAGAAGGCGCGCGAGCAGATCATCCTGCGCCAGCAGCAGGAGCTGCTCGAGCTGTCCACCCCGGTGGTGCAGCTGTGGGCGGGCGTGCTGGCGCTGCCGCTGATCGGCACGCTCGACAGCGCGCGCACCCAGGTGGTGATGGAAAACCTGCTGCAGAAAATCGTCGACACGGGCGCTGAAATCGCCATCATCGACATCACCGGCGTGCCCACCGTGGACACCCTGGTGGCCCAGCACCTGCTCAAGACCATCGCCGCAGCGCGCCTGATGGGCGCCGACTGCATCATCAGCGGCATCCGTCCGCAGATCGCCCAGACCATCGTGCACCTCGGCGTGAACCTGGAAGACGTGGTCACCAAGCCGACCCTGGCCGACGCCTTCCTGGTCGCGCTCAAGCGCACCGGCGCCACCATCACCAACCCGAACGGCGTGCGCTGACCATGGAACGCATTCCGATTCTGAAGATGGGTCGTCTGCTGCTGGTGACGATCCAGGTCGACATGCATGACCGCCTGGCCATGACGCTGCAGGACGACCTGACCGCGCGCATCGTCAAAGACCGCGCCACCGCGGTACTGATCGACATCTCGGCGCTCGACATCGTCGACTCGTTCATCGGCCGCATGATCAGCAACACCGCCGCCATGGCCAAGATCCTCGACGCGCGCACCGTGCTGGTGGGGATGCAGCCGGCCGTGGCCATCACCCTGGTCGAACTGGGCCTGACCCTGGAAGGGGTCAGCACGGCGCTGAACATCGAACGCGGCCTGGCCCTGCTCGAACGGGAACAGCAATGACCCCGATCGTGGCGCCGACCCACGCCACGCCGCCCCGCATGACATGCCTGTGGACATGCCTGTGCAGCACCACGCCGGGTGTGCCGCCATGACCATGATCCAGCTTCCCCTCGTGGTGTCGGAGGACGTGGTGCGCATGCGCCAGACGCTCAAGGAAGAGATGGTGAAACTGGGTTTCAGCGTCATCGAACAGACCAAGATGATCACCGCGGCCAGTGAGCTGGCGCGCAACACGCTGCGCTACGGCGGCGGCGGCCATGCCGAAATCGACGTGCTGACCCAGTCCGGCAAGCGCGGCGTGCTGGCCGCCTTCGTCGATCAGGGACCGGGCATCGAAAACCTCGATCTGGCCTTCACCGACGGCTACACCAGCGGCGGCGGCATGGGCCTGGGTTTACCCGGCGCGCGCCGTCTGGCCGACGAGTTCGAGATCGAGACGGCGCCCGGCCAGGGCTGCCGCGTCACCATCATCAAATGGAAAGCGTTTTGACTATTTTGAATCCTGCGCATGCAGTCAACACGCTGGGACCTCAGGCGACGTTTCATATCGGCGAATCGAGCGAGATCGCCGCGGCCCGGCGCGCCGGCAACGAGCTGGCGCGCCGCCTCGGCTTCGACGAGGTGCGCACCGGCCAGGTCGCGCTGGTCATCACCGAAGCGGGCACCAACATCGTCAAGCACGCGGGCGAGGGTGAAATTTTGCTGCGTTCGCTGCAGGCGGGCGAGCGCAGCGGCATCGAAATCATCGCGCTGGACCGCGGTCCCGGCATGGCCAATGTGGCCCTGCGCATGGAAGACGGCAATTCCACCGCCGGCTCCTATGGCGTCGGCCTGGGCGCCATCGGCCGCCTGGCCCCGGAGTTCGACATCTACTCGGTCGAAGGCCAGGGCACGGTGCTGTTCATGACCTTGTGGACCGGCAGCACCCCGGTGCCCCATTCGGACTGGCAGGTGGGCGCGGTGTGCCTGCCGCTGCCGAGCGAGACCGCCTGCGGCGACGCCTGGGACATCGGCGTGGGCGCGCGCACGCTGACGGTTGGCATGGCCGATGGCCTGGGCCATGGCCCGGACGCGGCGCTGGCGTCGGAACCGGCCATGGCGGTGGTGGCTGGCCACACCGACCTGTCGGCCGCGCAGGCGCTGCAGCTGGCCCACAAGGCACTGCACGGCACCCGCGGCGCCGCCGTGGCGGTGGCGCGCATCGACGTCGACGCCGAGACGCTGACGTTTGCCGGCGTGGGCAATATCGCCGGCTGCATTTTCGACCGCGATGCGCGCCGCCACCTGATGTCGCACAACGGCATCGTCGGCAGCAATCTGCGCAAGGTGCAGGAGTTCAGCCACCCATGGCATGCCGGCGCCATGCTGGTGCTGCATTCGGACGGCATCGCCACGCGCTGGGATCTGGCGGCCTATCCGGGCCTGGCATTTCGCCACCCGGCCATCGTGGCCGCCGTGCTGTACCGCGATTTTGCGCGCCAGCGCGACGACGCCAGCGTGCTGGTGCTGCGTCAGCAGCACTGACGCGAACCGGGACGGGATTACCATGCGCATACTGAAACTGGCCGTGTCAACCGAACTCGATGTGGTGGGGGCGCGCCAGCGCGCGCGCGAAATCGCCGCGCTGTGCCACTTCGGCATGCGCGACCAGGCCCGTATCGCCACTTCCGTGTCCGAATTGGCGCGCAACCTGTATAACTACGCGGTGCAGGGCAAGGTGGAATTCGCCGTGATCGACCAGGGCGCCGGCCAGGTGCTGCAGATCCGCATCGAGGACCAGGGTCCGGGCATGGATCACCTCGACCAGATCCTGGCGGGGCAGTACCAGTCGCAGACCGGCGCGGGCCTGGGCATCCTGGGCGCCAAGCGCCTGATGGACGGCTTCGATATCCGCAGCGCCAAGCCGTCCGGCACCCAGATCGTGCTGCACAAGAAGCTGCCGCAGGACGCCCCGCGCCTGACCGCGCCGATGGTGGGGCAGATCAGCGCGCGTCTGGCCGTGTCGGCGCCCGAATCGATGCTCACCGAAGTGCAGCAGCAGAACCAGGAGCTGCTGGCCACGCTGGATGAACTCAAGGCGCGCCAGGAAGAACTGCTCAAACTCACGCGCGACCTGGAAGAGACCAACCGCGGCGTGCGTGTGCTGTACGAGGAGCTGGACGAAAAGGCGCGCCACCTGCGTCACGCCGACGACATGAAATCGCGCTTCCTGTCCAACATGAGCCACGAATTCCGCACGCCGTTAAGCTCCATTCGCGCCTTGTCCAAGCTGCTGCTCACGCGCGCCGACGGCGAGCTGTCGGTGGAACAGGAAAAGCAGGTCACGTACATTTTGCAGAGCACCATCTCGCTCAACGAGATGGTCGACGATCTGCTCGACCTGGCAAAGATCGAATCGGGCAAGGTCAGCGTGCGCCCCGATTATTTTCTGGTCGAGGACATGTTCGCCTCGCTGCGCGGCCTGATGCGTCCCCTGCTGCTCAACCCCGCGCTGACCATGACGTTCGAGGAAGTCCCGCCCGGGTACGAGTTGTACACCGATCAGGGCAAGCTGGCCCAGATCCTGCGCAACTTCATCTCCAACGCGCTCAAGTTCACCGAACGCGGTACCATCACCGTGCGCGCGCTGGCGCTGCCGCAGTCGGCGGCCATGCGCTTCGATGTGAGCGACACGGGCATCGGCATCGCGACCGGTAATCTCGGGCTGGTGTTCGAAGAATTCAACCAGATCGAGAACCACCTGCAGGCCAACACCAATGGCACCGGTCTGGGGCTGCCGCTGTGCCGCAAGCTGGCCGACCTGTTGAGCGGGTCGGTGACGGCGGCCAGCAGCATCGGCGTCGGCTCCGTGTTCTCGGTCACGGTACCGCTTAAATATGTTCCCATGGATGACGGCAGTCCGCCGTCTCCGCTTACGCAACGGATTTAAGGTCCAGCCATGCCGTACATGCCCTATCCCGATTCCCTGATCCTCAACGTCGACGACAACGAGGGCGCGCGCTATGCCAAGTCGCGCATGCTGATCCGCGCCGGCTTCAAGGTGATTGAAGCGGCCAGCGGCAGCGCCGCGCTGGCGCGGGCGCGCGCGGACAACCCGGACCTGGTGCTGCTGGACGTCAAACTGCCCGACATCAACGGCATGGAAGTGTGCCGCCAGCTCAAGGCCGATCCCGTCACGCGCGCCATCCTGGTGCTGCAGACGTCGGCCTCGTACATCGGCGTGGCCGACAAGATCCGCGCACTGGAAGGCGGCGCCGACAACTACCTGTTCGAGCCGATCGAGCCGGAAGAGCTGGTGGCCAACGTCAACGCGCTGCTGCGCCTGGGTAAAGTGGAGCGCGAGCTGCGCGAGGTGGCGCGCCGCAAGGACGAGTTCCTGGCCACCCTGGCGCACGAGCTGCGCAATCCCCTGGGGCCGATCCGCAGCGCCGTCGAGCTGCTGTGCAAGCTCGATCCGGACGTCGAACCGCGCCAGGACAACGCCCGCAAGACCATCATGCGCCACACCGGCCACCTGGTGCGGCTGGTCGACGACCTGCTGGACGTGGCGCGCATCTCGCACGGCAAGATCACCCTGCACGACGAGAAGGTCGAGCTAAAAAGTTTCGTCAACAGCGCGCGCGAGTCGGTGGCGCATATCGCCGAGAGCCGCAACCAGCAGTTGACGGTGACGCTGCCGCCGCATGACGTGTGGATGGAAGGCGACCATGTGCGCCTGGCGCAGATCGTCGGCAACCTGCTGCACAACGCCGTCAAGTTCACTCCGCCCGGCGGCGCGGTGGGATTGGATGCGACCGTCGAGGGCCCGGAGGTGGTGATACGCGTGTCCGACAACGGCATTGGCATCGAAGGCGACAAGCTCGATTTCGTGTTCGGCCTGTTCGCCCAGGATGGCTTCACCAGCGACCGGGTGCAGGATGGCCTGGGCATCGGCCTGTCGCTGGTGCGCACCCTGGTGGCGCTGCACCACGGCTCGGTCAGCGCCGCCAGCGAGGGCGTGGGCAAGGGCAGCGTGTTCGAAGTGCGCCTGCCGTTGCTGGCGTACGAGCAGCCCGCGGCCGATCTGTCGCAGGCTGCCGTGGCGGCGGTGCATTCGCGCATTCTGGTGGTGGACGACAATGTCGATGCGGCCGACATCCTGGCCGAGCTGCTGGGCATCGACGGCCACGACGTGGTGGTGGCGTACTCCGGCACCACGGCGCTGGAGCGGGCGGCGCAGTTCACGCCGCAAGTGGTGTTTCTCGATATCGGCTTGCCGGACCTGAGCGGCTATCAGGTCGCCGAAGGCATGCGCAAGCTGCCCGGGATGGAGCGCGCCATGCTGATCGCCCTGACCGGTTACGGCCAGCTGCGCGACCGCGACCTGGCGCTGGGCGCGGGCTTCGACGAGCACGTCGTCAAGCCGATCGACTTCGACAAGATCGCCTCGCTCAAGCTGCGCTCCCGAACGGCGCGGTAGGTGTGGGCGCAGTGTCCTGGCGCGCTGCTTACTGTTTGGTGCTCCCCCAGGGGAAGAAGTAGGTCAGCGGCTTGTCGACCCGGGCCGCCCACGACTTCTCGTTATGGCTGGCGCCGTCGGCGCTGTAAAACATCAGGTCGTCCCCCAGCTTGTAGCCCTGCTTGAGCATGGCGTCGCGCATCAGCAAGGTTTCAGCCATGCCGTCGTCCCTGGTACCCGCATCCAGGTAGAACTTCACCGGCACGCGCGGCGCAGGGCGCGCGACCGCTGCATTCTTATCCCACCAGAACGAGCCCGACACCGCGGCCGCCTTGGAGAACACGGCGCTGTGGCGCTGGGCGATGAACACCGACGCGATCCCGCCCAGCGACGACCCCATGACGGCGCTGTGTTCCCGGCCGGGCAGAGTGCGCCAGGTCTTGTCCACGTACGGCTTGACGGTGTCGATCAGGAAGCGCTGATAGTCATCGAGCTTGCCGCCACCGTACTTGGCATCGCAGCAGGGCGTGTACTCGGCGATGCGCTCGGGCGTGTTGTCGATGCCGACCACGATCACTTCATCCATCACGCCGGTGGCGACCAGCCGGTTGACGGTTTCGTCGATGCCCCACTCGACGCCGTAAGCCGCCGTTTTGGCGTCGAACAGATTTTGCCCGTCGTGCACGTAGACGACGGGATAGCGCTTGGCCAGGTTTTCCTGGTAGCTGGCCGGCAGGTACACGCGCAGCTTGCGCTGGTTGCCCAGCTGCGCCGATGCGACCTCCGGCACGATGGTCAGCTTGCCGAACGGCGCGCCGAAGAAAGGATAGATATCCAGCGTGCTGCCGGCGGCCAGCTTGTACACGCCGCCGGTGGAGATCCGGTCGTCGCCCAGCACCGGCTTCATGGCGATATCGCCCAGATCGTCGGGCCACGTGTAGGTCCAGACAGGCTGGCCGGCCACACGCTGCGCCGGCGCGCCCTTGGACCACGACATCGGCCCTTTGTCGGCGCGCACCGTCATGCCGGCCGCCGCGCCGCCAGTGCCCTGATCGTAGTGCACGCGCACCGTGGTCGCCTGGGCGGCGCTGGCGGCCATCGCCGCAAACAATATGGTCACTGACGCTGCGCGCATCTGCATCTCCTGTTCTTTAGAATTGCTGCACAGCCCCCGTCTCAGCGAGTGCGCAGCAGCCGCACGCCTTCGATGTCGAAGCGATTCGAACTACCCGCGCTGCCGCCTGCCGCACCGAAGGTGCTGTTGCTGTGCAGGTAGCTCATATTATAGAAGTCGCTCAGCGCGACCCGGTAAACGCCGGCTTTCAGATGCGCCGCGACGGGTGTTGAGAACGCGCCCGGGATGCCGGCGCCGGTGCGTGCATGCGGCAGCTGTACCACTTTTGCCGCCACCGTTTTCCCGGCGGCGTCGCGCACGGTGAGCCATTTGACGCCGCCGCTGATGCCCAGATTGATCTCGTTGGCGCTGTTGCGGTAGCGGATTTGCACCTGATAGCGTCCCGGCTGCGCCACCTTGATGGCGTCGACCGCGTAGACGTCCTGCGGCTTGCCCCAGCCCTGGCGCGGCGCCGACACAAACATGCCGCTGTCCAGGCAGCGCGGCGCGCTGTGGTGGCTGCGGTTGCCCGAGTCGGCGAACTGCGCTTGCACGGTGTAACACGCGGTCGCGCCGCCGCTGCGGTCGGTCCAGGTGGTGGCATCGAGTTTGCGCGCCACCGCCACCCCGTCGCGATAGATGTTGTAGACCACGCCCGCCGGGTCGGCCGCTGCTGCGATTGTTAGCGCCACCCCGGCGCTGGTGCGGGCGAGCGCCGCGATCTTCGGCTCGCGCGGGCCGTACACGGCACTGCTGGCCCCATACGGATCGGCCGTCACGCGCGTAATCGACTGCTCGCCCGCCACCAGCGCGCCCAGACGCACCTCGATCACGCTGTCGGCCGCCAGCCTGATCGACGGCTGCGCCGCCACGCCGTTGACGGTCACGCTGCTGACCGGGTGGTACCCGCTGGCGGAGGAGGCAGGCGGCAGCACCGGAGGGAGCGCAATGCGTAAGGTCACGCGCTTGCCATGCACGGTCAGGTTATCCAGCACGATCTGGCTGGCGTCGCCGAAGGTGTCGCGGCGCAGCCGCGCGGTGATAAATGGCCGCACTTGCAGTCCATCCGCCGTGGCGGAGACGCCGAACACGTTCCCGATCACCATGCCCAGGTAGGCGCCCACGGACCACAGCTGGCGGCGCGAGCTGATCACCGGGCCGTTCAGGGCCGGCTTGACGGGGTCGGTCAGCAAGGGCTGGCCGCTCAGCCACTCCAGGTTTTCCATGTTCGACAAGTTCAGCGCGGCGCCGCGCATCAGGGTGCCGTAAGCGGCATCGGCCACGCTGACGTCGCCCGTCATCGCCGCCGCCTTCAGGCCGTAGGCGGTCACGAACGGCCACATGGCCCGGTTGTGATACACCGGCACGTCGAACTGCTGTGGATGGATCACCGGCGCGCCCATCGGCCCATGGGGATAGTGCGCCAGGATCGCCTTGGCGCGCGCCGGGTCGGCCACCCCGGTGACGATGGCCAGCGCCTGCCCCAGCCAGTCGAACTTGTGCATGGGCGCGCCGTCGAAGTGGCCGGCCGTCAGGCTGCTGTACATCTGCGCGTCGTCCAGCCACAGGCGCGCATTGATCGCTCGCTTCAGCTCCGCAGCCCAGTCGCGGTAACGCTCAGCGCGGCGCCGGTCGCCATGTTCGGCCGCCAGGCTGGCGCTGAGGGTCAAGGCCTTGTAGTGCGCCACATTGGTCGACAGCGCCTTGCTGCTGGCCATCGAGGCCAGGTCGTCGACGATCCACGCCGCGTAGCTTTGCTCGCGCCAGTCCAGGAACGATTGCTCGCCGGTGTACAGGCCGGTGGCGCCGTCGTACGCGGCCACGCGGTCGTTTTCCACCGTGTTGATCAGCGCCGCCAGGGCGCGTCTGGCAAACGGCTTGCGCACCTCGGGCGCCAGCGTGCGCAGCGCGTGCTCGGCGCCGAACGCCCAGCTGACGCGGTCGGTGCTGACCGGCCAGCTGCCGCCGCTGCCCGTGTCCTGCACGATCTGCAGCCCGTCGGCGCTGCCGGCCACCGGCGCGGCCTTGGTGACGCCGGCACGGAACGGCGACAGCTTGAACTCCAGCGAATTTTTCACCCGCACCGGATCGAGCAAGGCCAGGCCCAGGTCGGCGGCGTACGACAGGTCGCGCGTCCAGACGTAGTGCCACTTTTCGCCCGTTTCGAAACAGTCGCAGGCAATCGCCGCGCCGCCGTTATAACTGTCGTCCTTGATCTGGCTCACCGAGTTCTGGGTCATCTCGGTGAGCGCCAGCGCGAACAGGGCGTCGAAGGCCACGTTGCCGCTGCGGACCGTGGGCAGCTCCGCGCGTTCGCGATATTCGACCGTCTGCGGACCGGGGTCGCGCAGCTTCATCGTGGTCGACTGCACGTAGCTGCGCTGCGCCAGCGCCGCATCCGGCGTCGAGAAGCGCGCCGACTCGGCCTTGCCGTCGTAGGTGTCGAAGGTCAGCGTGGCGTGCTGCGGCGTGGGGTCGGCGCCATGCGCGGCCAATGAGGCGCAAGCGAGCGCGCCGGCGAGGGCGAGGGCGAGGGCGCGTTTGGTCATAGTCATGGTCATCAGGGCATCTCGTTTCGTTCGATCAGGCCTTTGAGCACATCCTTAGCCTGCAGCATGGGGAAGTCTTCGGGGCGGTAGGTTTTCGGCGTCTGGAACCGCAGCTGCCCGATGGCGCGGGCAAACGACGGCTGGCTGGTGGTCGCGGCCAGCACGCGGCCGTTCAGGCGCGGCCTGGCGCCACCGAGCGTGAGCGTTGCGGGGCGTCCCGGCGCCAGGCGGAATGCCACGCGCGAGCGGCTCTGGTCCGGGTTCAGGTAGTCGAACGTCACGGTGCGCGCCGCCTTGCCATGCAGGGTCAATTGCCAGCGCTGCAGCGCGGCCGAGCGGCTGAAGTCCACCTTGAGGTGGTCGTCCGCGCCGAATGGCAGCTCGGCGTGAAAATGCCGCCATGCGCGCGGCACGGCGGGGCTGAAGGCCAGCGTGTCGTCGGGCAGGTTGGGCCGGAAGCCGACGTAATCCTGATATCCGTTGCGGGCATATTCGGCCACACTCCACGACTGCGCGTAGGTGCCCGACGGCTTGAGGCGGCCGCCCTCGTACGGCAGCGCGTCGAGCAGTTCGCTCATGCTGCCGAGCGTTCCGCCCGTGTTCATGCCCAGGATCTGCTGCCCCAGGTTCTGCGTCAGTGGCCACGCCAGTTCCTGATAGCCGAACTTGTTCAGGGCCGTGACGGTGAAGCCGGCGTTCCAGCCCCAGATGGTGCCGTTGTGGTACGCCGCATCCTTGTGATGAAAGGCGTCGTTCACATGGCGCGGGTGAAAGGCCGGGTCGTTCTGGCTGAGCGAAGCGATCCCGTAGGGGTAAAGCAGCTCGGACACGGCGTTTTTCGTCACGGCAGCCTGCACGTCCAGCGGCACGAACTGGCCGAACGGGATCGACACCAGCATCAGCTGGTTGGGCCGCACCCGCACGTCGCGGCTGCCGTCGGCGCGCAGGCGGTCGGCCATCACGCGCCCGTCCCAGAACTGCTTCAGAAAGCTGGTTTGCGCGCGCGCCGCCAGTGCGCTCCACTCGGCGGCCTTGGCGCTGTCGCCGGCTTGCCGGGCCAGGTAGGCGCCGGTTTCCAGCGCGGTGTGCCACAGCGCCTGGATCTCGACCGCCTTCGGCCCGCGTGCCGACCATGGCGCCCTGTTCTCGATGCGGGCGTCCATCCAGGTGTCGGCTCCGTCGTGCCCCAAGAGCGCGTCGGCGCCCATGTGGTTGGTGATGGCGCCTTCGAAATACGGCAGTGCCAGCCGGTACATCTGGGCGGCGAATTGCTTGTCGCCCGTGTAGCGGATGTATTCCAGCGCCTCGCGCAGCATCCAGGGCGTGCCGTCGACGGTGTTGTAGATGATGTCGGCGGACGAGACGCGGTTGGGCACGCGGCCATAGTCGCTGTCGCGCGGCTCCTTGAGGTTCTGGTAGCGGGCGAAGTTCGACAGCACGGCCTTGGCCTCGGCGAACTGGCCGGACACCAGCAGAGTGCCGGGCAGGGCGATGAAGGTGTCGCGGCCCCAGTTGTCGCGAAACCACGGCAGGCCAGCCCAGATGCCGGTGCCGAACTCCTCGACCACGAACATGCGGCTTGACGCCTTGGCCCAGTTCAGCGCCTTGTTGTACTCGGCATCGCTGGTGGTGAGCACGCTGCGCGTGAGTTCCGCATGCAGCTTGCGGCGTTCGGCGCCGATGGCATCGAACTTCACCAGCGCGCGGGCGCGCTGTGCGGCCTGCTCCGCGCTGGTGCCGAAGGCGGCCACCACGGTCAGCGCGCCGCTGCTGGCGCTGATGTTCAGCTTGTCGTCGGCCGTGAACGGCTGGTCGGCAGCGATTGCAAGATAGGTCGTGGCGCCCGCGACGGGCGCCACGATCACCACGTCGCCATCGCGCGACATCATCCCGCCCGACTTGATCAACGGCTGTATGGTCAGCCGCGCGCTGCGCGCGCTGGTGATGCGTATGGCGATCGCGTGCTGCTTCGACAACACCGCCATGTGCTCCTCGATGCCGCCGCCGTGGCGCACCCGGTGGCCATACGGCAGCACCGTTTCGCTGGAGGCCGCGCGCGCGGTAAGCACGCCGTCGACCGCGCTGGCGTAGCCGCGCAGTAGGGCGCCATCCTTGGTCACATAGCCTTCGCCCCGGGTGTTGGTCTGGGTATAGCCCTCGTAGTAGCCGTCGATATTGTCGCCCACGACAAACTGCGACTGCTGTCCCGGCTTGATGGCAATTGCCATCGCGTCGAAAAAGGCGTCCACGCCGGATGGTTTTGCC
>CALRYE020000088.1:0-24777 GCA_943372275.1 Janthinobacterium lividum | reverse complement strand
GCTATGGATCCCTGCCTGCGCGGGGACGGCGGTTCCTGGTTCTGTGGTGCGAGGGGCGCGCGTTCAGCCACACCCTCGAGAGCGCCGACTGGATCAGCTGGCGAAGCGCTTAGTCCGGCCAGCGCTGATTGATCAGGACCGCCGCGTCGATGTTTTGCACCAGCAGATCGACCAGCACCGGGTCCAGATGGTGGCCCGCCACTTCGCGCAAATGCGTCACCACCTCGGCCACCGGCCAGGCATCCTTGTAGCAGCGCTTGTGACTGAGCGCGTCGAACACGTCGGCCACGGCCACGATGCGCGCATACAGGTGGATGTCGTGGCCTTTCAGGCCTTGCGGATAGCCGCTGCCGTCGAATTTCTCGTGGTGCTGGTGGGCGATCACGGCGGCCGCCTTCAGAATCGGCCGCGACGAGCCATCCAGGATCGCCAGCCCGACGGACGGGTGCTGTTTCATGATCTCCCACTCGGCCGCATCGAGCTTGCCGGGTTTGAGCAGCACGGCGTCGGGCGTGGCGATCTTGCCAATGTCGTGCATGGGCGCGGCGTGCATCAGCACGGCCGTCTCGTCTTCCGGCAGCCCGCTGGCCTGCGCCAGCAGGTGGCATACCTGCGCCATGCGGCGCACGTGGTTGCCCGCTTCGCTGGAGCGCGATTCGACCACGTCGCCCAGGCGCAGTATCAGTTCGGCCTGGGTATCGGTGATCTCCTGATTGAGCAGGATATTGTCGAAGGCGATCGCCACGCCGGAACAGAACACTTCCAGCAGCTTGGCGTCGATCTCGGAAATCTCGTCGACGCCTTTTAACACCAGCAGCGAGACCTTGCCGCTGCTGTTGGGGAAGTAGCCCACGTAGGTGTCGCCATGCAGGCGCGAGATGCGGTTGCTGCGCGCGTCGTCCAGCTTGGCCAGCAGGTCCGGTTCGAGCAGCAGGTCGCCGCCTTCGCCGATCTGCGCCAGCACTTCATACTGGCGCTCGCCGCCGATGCCGGCCGCGCCCGACAGGCGCAGCAGCATGCTCTTTTCCAGCCGCAGCAGGGCCACGACCTGCTGCAGCAAACCGTTGGCGAAATCCTTCAGATTGCGTTGCTGGAAAATGTGGGCGGACGCTTCGATCACCCGTTCCAGCCCCTCGCGGTACGACAGCTGGGCCTTGCGCGCCTCTTCCACGCGCATGATGTCGCGGTAGGCGCGCAGGGCGGCGAAGGTGGTGGTGAACAGCTTGGTGCGGTCGAGCTCGGTCTTTTCCTTGTAATCGTTGATGTCGTAATCGATGATCACCCGTTCCTCGGGCGCCTGGCCGGGCTGGCCCGTGCGCAGCACGATGCGGGTGAATTCATTGCCCAGCTCGGTGCGCATCCAGCGCGCCACGTCCAGGCCGCTGTTGTCGTGTTCCATCACCACATCGAGAAACACCAGCGCGATGTCGGCTTCGCGCGCCAGGATCTGCTTGGCTTCCGCGCCGCTGTAGGCGTGCAGAAACTCCAGCGCCCGCCCGTCCAGGCGAAAGCGGTGCAGGGTCAGCTTGGTGATGTCATGGATGTCCGGCTCGTCGTCGACCAGCAACACTTTCCAGGGCGCTAACTTCGGCCCAGCAGGTTTTGACAGAAAAGACATGTGACAGTTCCATGACAGGCAAGATGTTCGATTGTAGTCGCGCCCATTGGTATTAACAACCGGCAATATTGCGTTGCACCTTAGAAAGCAACAACCCACATGGAATATTTTTGTGTGTGCCCGTGGCGGCTGCCGCGGGCCGCGTCAGCCCGCCGCGGCGGGATAGCGTTTCTGGCAGCGCTCGCAGAAAAAACTGCGCCGGTCGCTGGTGCCCAGATTGGCTTTTTTGAAAGGAATGTCGCAGCGCGGGCAGATGCGCTTGGCGTGGGCCAGCCAGTGCTGCTTGAGCACGAACTGTTTTTTCCATTCCAGGAAGTCGAAGCTGTAGACCCGGGCCTGCTCGACCAGGGCGCGCAGTTTGGGCGCGGGCAGGGCGCCGACGCTCGACAGCGGATGGATGCGGATGCGAAACAGCACCTCGTTCTTGATGATGTTGCCCACGCCGGAAAAGATATCCTGGTCCAGCAAGGCGTCGCAGGCCAGCAGCTCGGGCCGGGCGCGCAGCTTCTTGCGGGCGCGCGCTGCATCCCAGGCGGGCGACATGACGTCGGCGCTCCAGTCGTAGATGGCGTCCAGGTCGTGGTCGACGGGCTTGATGGCGCAGGCGTAAAAGTTCAGTTCGCTGCCATCGTCGAACGACAGGGCCAGGCGGGGAATCCTGTCGGGCTTGCGTTCATCGATGCAGTAGCTGCCAAACAGCAAAAAATGAATGCGCAGGGCCGTGTCGGGCAGCTCGATCAGGAAATGCTTGCCCCAGGTGCGCAGCGCGACGATCTGCTGGCCAGCCAGGCTGGCCACGTCGAACGTCTTGGCATTGCCTTCGGCATGGGCGATGGTCTTGCCCACGAACTTGCGGCTTTCTTCACGCAGAATAACGAGTGATGGTCCTTCGGGCACGGTGAGCCTCCTTTGCAGCGATTCTGAGATGCGCGGCAGAAACGCAGTGTGCGGGGACTAACATTTCGATACAAACTGGTGACAAACCCTGCGCAACCGCGCGTGTCGAATCAGCGTATAGTCGTTTTGGGGCACTCCCTGTCGGTGCTTGTCGATCTGCTTTTGAGAGGAACTATCATGACTAGCGTTTTCCAGCGTGCCGCGCTGGGCGGCTTGCTGCTGCTGGCCGCCGGCGCGGCCGCGGCCGGTGTCAGCGTGACCTTCACCGAGCCGGACAAATTTGCCGACGTGCCGTTTTCTTCCATCGAACGGGCGCGCGTGCTTGACGACCTGAGCCGCCATATCAGCAAGCTGGCCAGCAAGCTGCCGGCCGGCCAGGAATTAAAGATCGAGGTGCTCGATATCGACCTGGCGGGACGGATCGACCCGAACACGCGCGGGCGCGACGATCTGCGCGTGCTGCAGGGCGGCGCCGACTGGCCGCAAATGCGCCTGCGCTACTCGCTGCAGCAGGACGGCAAGGTGCTCAAGGCCGGCGAGGAACGCCTGTCCGACATGAATTACCTGAACCGGCCGGGTTACCTGGGCAACGACACGTCGCTGCGCTATGAAAAGCAGATGCTGGAAAGCTGGTTCCGCTCCACGCTGCTGCGCAGCTAGCCGGGTCAATCCACCCGGGTCAATCCACCCGGGTCAGTCCACCCGGGTCAATCTACCCAGTTCACGCGCGGGAACAGGTTTTTGAACTCGTCGGCCATGGCCACCACCTGGCTGCTCTTGTAGTTGTAAAACACGAACCCTGATTTGGCCATGGCGATCAGGGTTTTGTCTTTGGGGCGGGTGACGCGGAACGTGATGTCGCCGCCATACTTATTAAAGTCCATCACGCCCACCTCGAACAGCAGCTGGTCGCGCGCATGCGCTTCGGCCCGGTAGGTGGTGGCCAGATCGGTCACGATGATGCCGGTGCCATCGCGTTCCGTTTCCGGCACGCCATACTCGAACAGGAACCGCGCGCGCGCCTCGGAAATCATGGAGATCATCGAGTCGTTGCCCAGGTGGTTGGCCCCGTTAATGTCGGTCACCCGCACGGTCATCGGCGTGGTGTAATAAAACTGCTCTTCCGGGAAATCCAGTTGCAAGCGGGCCATATCGATCTCATCAGCGCAAAGATATGCAATATACGCAATCCGGCGCGCTTTGCCCATTCCCGCCGTGGCCCGCCAGCCGTCAGCCGGGGCGCCGGCCGATCTTGTAGATCCTGCCGGCGGCGTTGATCAGATACAGCTCGCCATCGGCGTCGCGGCCGAACGAGACCACCCCGCCCACGCTGGCCACGGGCCAGTCGGTGGCCACGGCGGCGCCGCCGGCGCCGTAGGTGAGCGTCTTGAGGTAGCCGCCGCAATAGTCGGAATAGAGATAGCGCCCGGTCAGCTCGGGCAGCGCGGCGCCCCGGTACACGTAGCCGCCGGTGATCGAGCAGCCGTTGACCTTGTTGGCGCCATGGTCGTATTCGAACGCGGGCAGGGTCAGGCCGGTCTGCACGCAGGTCGCGCCGTCGTAGCAGGAACTGCCCTCCATCACGTTCCAGCCATAATTGAGGCCGCCCGTGGCGGCGCTGACGATGTTGACTTCTTCGCGCCGCGACTGGCCCACGTCGGCGACATACAGCAGATCGTTGTCGAAGGTGTAGCGCCATGGATTGCGCAAGCCGCTGGCCCAGATTTCGTTGCGGCGGCTGCTCATGCCGCTATACGGATTGGTGCCGGGAATGGCGTAGCCCATGCCGGTGACGGACACGTCGATGCGCAGCAGCTTGCCCAGCAGCGAGGTGTAGTCCTGGGCATTGCGCTCGGGGTCGCCGGCGCCGCCGCCGTCGCCGGTGCCGATATACAGGTAGCCGTCGGGGCCGAACGCCAGCAGCCCGCCATAGTGGTTGGTATAGCGGGGATGGGGGATGCGCAGCAGTTCCAGCTCCGACTGGGCATCGGCCACGTTCACATTACCGGACACGCGCATGCGGCTGACGATGATGGTGCCGGTCAAGTCGGCGTAATACAGGTAGAAGTAGCCGGTAATGTTGTACTGCGGATGGAAGGCGATCGACAACAGGCCCGCTTCGCCCACCGTGGAGACGCGCGCACTGATGTCCAGGAACGGCGTGGCCGACACCAGTCCATTGCTCATGATATACACGCGCCCGCGCCGGTCGACGATGAACTGGCGCCGGTCGCCCTGGGGCGCCGTCAGCAGCACCGCGCCGGGTACGCTGGCCACTTCGCTCAGCTGCAGTTGCAGCGGGGCAGGCGGAATGGGTGGGGGTAGCGGCGTCGGCGCATCGCCGGGATCGCCGCCGCCGCCGCCGCAGGCGCTCAGCAACGCAACGGCCAGGCTGGCCACGAGGTGATTCACGCAGGCGATCGGCATGACGGTCTCCGGAGAACAATGACACACAGTGCATTGTGCCTTAATCGTCAGGCATTGTGCACAGTGTACTGTGCATAGCTTAGCGTGTCTGCGCGCTGGCGCCGCGGCAGGGTCTGCGTTCGCGCGGTCAGTGCGGCGCGGCGTTTCCTTGCTGCAGCAGCGCCTCGAAGGCATGGTCCGGCATGGGCATGCCGAACAGATAGCCCTGGCCGAAATCGCAGCCGGCCAGGCGCAGAATCTCGTGCTGCTGGGCCGTTTCCACCCCCTCGGCGATCACGCGCAGGCCCAATTTGTGGGCCATGACGATGATCGCTTCGCACAGGGCCACGTTGGCGCTGTCGTGTTCCAGGTTGAACACGAAGGATTGGTCGATCTTGAGAAAATCGAGGTTGAACTTGCGCAGGTACGACAGCGACGAGTAGCCGGTGCCGAAGTCGTCCAGCGAAATCTTGATGCCGGCCTGCTGGAATGCCAGCAGCTGCTTGACGATCGACGCGTTCGAGGCCAGCAGCAAGCCTTCGGTGATTTCCAGCCCCACCTCGGGACCCACCCCGATGTAGTTGGCCAGGCCGTTGTCGCGTACCCAGTTGCTGCAGTTTTCGCCATTGCCATGGTAGAACTGCGCCGGCGACACGTTGACATTGATGGTCAGCTGATCGTCGAAGCTGCGCCAGCGCCGCGCCGCCGCCAGCGCCTCGCGAAACACCCAGTTACCGATGGTGACGATAAATCCGTTGTGCTCGGCAATCGGAATGAAGTCGTCCGGGCTGACCTTGCCGCGCTCGGGATGATGCCAGCGGATCAGCGCTTCGGCCTTGCGGACGCGGCCGTCGCGCATGTCGACAATGGGCTGGTAATACACGCGCAGCTGACCCTCGTCGAGCGCGCGGCGCAACTCGTTGGACAGCGCCATGCGCGACTGCGCCGCCTCCTGCATGCTGTGGGTAAAGTAAGACACGCGGTTGCGGCCGCGGTCCTTGGACTGGTACATGGCCTGGTCGGCGTTGCGCAGCAGGTCGCCCGCGTTGGCGGCGTCGCGCGGATAGATGGTGATGCCGATGCTGGCCGAGATGTAGGCCAGTTCGCTGCCCAGCCGGAACGGCAGCGACAGGTCGTGGCGGATCTTGTTGGCCACGTCGGTGACGGTGTCGATGTCGTGCAGTTCGGCCAGCGTGATGGTGAATTCGTCGCCGCCCAGGCGCGCCACCGTGTCGGTCTGGCGCACGAAGGCCTGCAGCCGGTGGCCCACCTGCTTGAGCAGCTGGTCGCCCACATCGTGGCCCAGGGTGTCGTTGATTTCCTTGAAATGGTCCAGGTCGATGAACAGCAGCGCCAGCGGCAGGCCGCTGCGGTGGGCTTTTTTGATGTCCACTTCCAGCCGGTCGTGAAACACGTTGCGGTTGGGTAGCCCCGTCAGGCGGTCGATGTTGACCTCGCGCAGCGCCTGCTCGACCTGCTGGCGGTCGCGCACTTCGTTGCTCAATGAATAGGCTTGCTGCTGCAGCGTCGCCACGGTGCGCTGCAGCGTGTGGACGGTGGCGTCGGGATCGTAGCTTTCGGCCGGCAGCACGTCGGTATGCAGGGTGCACACTTCGGAAAACATGGGCGCGTCGCCGGCGCTGGGAAAGGCATCCAGCGGATAGGCGCACAGCAAGGAAAACGCATACTGCCGCTGCAGATTGTTGAAGTAGCGCTCGACCCGGATGGCGGCGTCGTGCTTGCCCATCACGTTGAGCGAACAGTGCGCGGCGGCGCACAGGATGGCCACCATTTCACCGAAGACATACACCTTGCCGCCCTGCTCGGCGGCGACGCGGATCACGCCGCCGATGGCGTCGCGAAACCGGGTTTCGTTGGGCACGCCGTCTTCCATGAACAGGGGCAGCATGCGGTCGGCCTGCAGGGCGAGGTAGGTGTCGCCCGCGGCGCGCCCGTGGTCATCGAGCAGGCTACGGTTGCGCAGGGTGCGCTCCAGGCTTTGCAGATGGTCGCCGGTGGCGATGGCGATGGCCGTGTTGCCGCTGGCAAGGGCGGCGCCGATGTAGTCGGCCAGCCCCTTGATCATGAACACGTCGTCTTCGTAGAATTGCACCAGATGCTCGGACATGGTCGCTACGCGTCGTACGCGCCCCGGAAACTATCAAGGCCGTTAGACAACGCCGAAGTCGCCAAGTTCACTACCGGGTGCGAATACGCCGGCCGGGCCCGGCTAGCGGGCCGGGGGCGCCAGCGTCGGGCCGCGCCGTACCTTGCGCACCACGCCTTGCGGATCAAGCAGGACTACCACTTCGGTCAACTGGCCGCCGGGCGCGGCGACCTGGTAGAGCCAGCTTTCGTAGCCGCTGTCGAAGCGTACATGGGTGGTCGGGCCAAACGCCGCCAGCAGCTGCGCTTTGGTGGTGCCGGGCAGCGCCGCTGCCATCAGGCGCTGCTCCGGGACTTGCACGCCGGCCGGGGCCGGGGCCGGGCCGGTGGCGCAGGCCGCCAGGCCCAGCGTTAGTGTCAGTGTCAGTGTCAGTCTCAGCGTCAGCGTCAGTGCCGATGCGATGGCCGGGATGCGCGCGCGCCGGCGCTTCATGGCGCCTCCGTCATATAGTCGAATTCCAGCACGCTATCGTCGGGCCACTCGCGTTGCCACAGGGGCGCGTAGTAGCTACGGTCCAGCAGCACCTGGCAATCGCAATACGGCAACATGGACGGCGTGTACAGGCCGCCCGCGTACAGCATGCTGAACGGCAGCACCATGCTGCGCGCGCCATGGCGCACGGTCACGCTGAAGATCGGCCGCTCGGCGAAGAACAGGTAGTTGCCGTCGGCCGTGTTGCACACTTCGTCCGTATTGCTGAGCATGTTCGACAGCCAGCCGAACATGGGCGAGCTGTTGGAGATCAGGCCGGCATCCATGCCGACCCGGCACTCCAGGCGCAGGTCGCCCAGGCGGCGCGTGCCCGGCGCCAGGCCCGGCGTTTCCACCCAGGCGCGCCAGGTCATGCTGTCGGTCTTGCGGTCGGCGACCACGGCGGCGTCTTCGCGCAGGGCCTCTGCGTGACGGGGCAGCACGAAACTGAGGTCGGGGGCGATCGGCACGGGCAGGCTGACGGTGTCGCCGGCGATGCGCAGCGACATGCCCTGCATGCTGGCATTGGGCAAGCGCGGCAGCAGACGAAAGCGCAGGGTGGCCAGCGGGGCCAGGGCCCGCTCGCGTTCGAAGCGGTCCATGCCCTGGACCATTTTGCGGTACGACTTGTCGACCGGATCGCGCACGTACGGCACGCGCACGGTGGCGATGGCGGAGGGCTCGGTGGTGGGTGGGGCAGCGGGCAGGGCACCAGCCGCCTGCGCCGGCGTGGCAAGCACCAGCACGGCGGGCATCAGCATGGCCTGCACCAGCATGGCGCGCATCAGCGCGGCCCGCCCGCCAGGGCCGCGCGCAGCATGGGCAGCATGGGCAGCATGCCGCGCGGCACAGTCATGGCTGATTTACCAGTTGCGGGTACGGCCGGTATCCATGTGCACGAATTGCGAGCTGGGGTAGTAGCCCACGCCGCCGGCTTTCAAGGCCAGCGCGGCCTTGTGCAGCCCGGCCAGATCCTGCCCCGGCATGCGGATATCGATGGCCTTGCCTTCGAGGTGCATGCTGTGCCGGGCCACGCCGCCGCTGCGCTCGGCAAGCTTGCGGTTGGTTTCCGGCGAACGGTAACCTGAAATGACGTGCAGCACTTTTTGGCTGCCGAACTGGCTGCCGACCGTGTCGAGCAGCACCAGCAGCTGCGGATCGATGGCCGTGATGGTATTGCTGCGGTGATCGCGCAGCAGCTTGTTGATTTCGGTGAGCCCGTCGGCGATGAACTGGCCCTCGGCCCAGAACAGGCTGCGCGTGGTCTCGCCCGTGTGGGTGTTGTACAAACGCAAAATACGCTCGTTGGGCGCAGCAGTGGCCGCGCGGGCAAAACCGGGAACGCTCAGTGCCGAAGCGGCAACTACCGAGCTTTTCAGGAAGGAACGGCGTTGGTTCATGGTGTGATCCTTGGCGCTTGTTCTTAATTGGCCATCATACCCCTGTCTGAACCGGCGCGCATTCAATTGCGTCAGGAAATATTCCATACATGCACATTTGTGGCATATCAAGCAAGCATTCGATTTGTGGCGCAAATCTGACGACGCGACTGGACGCCTTGTCATAGCAGCGGCAAAACATTGTTCAGCTCGTTAAACAAAATTCGAGAGAAATATCGTTAAGATTTATTCTATACAAATTATATGTTTTGCTATAGTTGGAGACACTTTTTACGGAAAAGTAATAGTTATAAAGCAGGACAATTCGTTTATCGACGTCGCTACCAATAAGGCTATAAGAAATGAACAATCGATTGCATGCACGCGCCGGACTGAACCGTGCCGTGGTTTCCTCCCTCGTTGCTGGTGCCTGTGCCCTGTTGGGCGTCGCGCCCGCCCTGGCCACCACCATCAATTTCGAAACGCTGATGCCTGCGGCATACGACAGCGGCGTCGTTCTCAATGAAAACGGCTACGACATGCTGCTCATCGAGGGACCGGTGGCGGCCTACTACGGTGGCGTGGGGGCGACGGGAACCGTGCTTGACGGCAGCGATCCGTTCTTTTGCTCCGTGGCAGGCTGCCCGGTCGGCAATACCAGCAAGTTCCTGGGGATACTCAACGACGGCGCCGTGAACTTCACCCGCAACTCCGAGTATGGCTTCCGGCTCGACCGCTTCGACTTCGGCTTCATCGCGCCGCTGGCAGTGCCAGCGGGCGACTACGGACAGCTGCAGCTGAGCGGCACGACGCTGGACGGCACCATCTACACCACCGAATACGCGTTCCCCGGCCAAAACGCCGCCGGCAATTTCACCTTCGGCAGCGTGGTCCTCGATCCGGCCTTCCGGGCGCTGGTCTTCACCAGCCTGACCATCAACGCGTGCTTGTTCAACGACAACGATGCCTGCGTCAACTCGTTCGATGACCCGGCCGGAAATCAAGCCCAGTTCGCAATCGACAATATTCAGTTCGCCGACGTACCGGAACCCGCGTCGTTCCTGCTGGCCGGCATGGGCATGGTCGCCTTGGGCTGGTCGCGCCGCCGCACCGCTGCTGCCGTTCAGGGAGCATGAAGATGACCGATAACATGATGAAGAGCATAAAGAAGAACATGAAAAAGAGCATGATCCTGCGTCCCGTGTCGCTGGCGGTGCTGGTGCTGGCCACCACCCTGTCGTTCTCCGCCGCCGCTGACGATGCGCGCCGCTCCTATATCGTCCAGCTGGTCGACAAGCCGGCCGCCACCTACGACGGCAAGGTCAGCGGATACACCGCCACCAAGCCGGTCGCCGGTCAGCGCCTGAACGTCGACGCCACCGCCGTGCAAAATTACATCGGCTACCTCGACCAGCGCCAGGGCGACGTGCTCGCCGCCGTGGCGGGCGCTCCCATTACCCATCAGTTCAAGGTGGTGTTCAACGGCTTTGCCGCGCAGCTGACCGATGCCGAAGTGCGCGCGCTGAAAAAGCACGCCGGCGTGATGAATATCACGGCCGACTCGATCCTGATCCCGCACACCGTGACCACCCCGAGCTTCGTCGGCCTGACCCAGGCCGGCGGCCTGTGGCAGCAGCTGGGCGGCCAGGACAAGGCCGGTGAGGGCATGATCGTCGGCATTATCGACAGCGGCATCTGGCCGGAGCACCCCAGCTTCGCCGACAAGGTCGACGGCACGGGCGCGCCCAGCCACAGCGGCAGCACGCTGGTGTACGACGCGCCGCCGGCCACCTGGAAAGGCGCCTGTGTCACCGGCGAGGGTTTTTCGCTCAGCAACTGTAACAACAAGCTGATCGGTGCGCGCTACTTCAAGGAGCCGGCGCAGAATCTGCATTGGACCGAATTCCTGTCGCCGCGCGACTCGGTGGCCGGCCCGACCGGTCACGGCGGCCACGGCACCCACGTCGCCAGCACGGCGGCCGGCAACGCCAACGCCAAGGTGGTGCAGGACGGCTTCGACCTGGGCACCATGTCCGGCATCGCTCCGCGCGCCCGGATTGCAGCCTACAAGGTGTGCTGGACCGACTTCACGAGCGGGCGCAACGGTTGCGCCACCAGCAATAGCGTGGCGGCCATCGAACAGGCCGTCAAGGATGGCGTCAACGTCATCAACTTCTCCATCGGCCCGAATGCCGGCGGCGGCTCGTTCACCGAAGCGACCGAAGTGGCCTTCCTGGGCGCGGCCAGCGCCGGCGTGTTCGTGGCCACCTCGGCGGGCAATGCCGGTCCGACCGCCGCGGCGCCGGCCCCGACCGCCCACCTCAGCCCATGGCTGACGTCGGTAGGCAACTCCACCCACGACCGCCTGTATGTCGGCACCATTCTCCTCGGCAACGGCGTCTCCCTGACCGGTGCGTCGAGCAACGCCAAGCTGCCTTCCACGCCATTGATCCTGGCCAGGGATGCCGGCCTGCCCGGCGTCAGTCCGACCGACGTCAATCTGTTGCGCTGCTTCGGCAACACCGATACGGTCGCGCCGCTGCTGGACCCGGCCAAGGTCACCGGCAAGATCCTGGTCTGCGACCGCGGCTCCAACGTACTGGTCAACAAGAGCGCCAATGCCAAGGCGGCAGGGGCGGCCGGGATGATCATCGCCAACACGCCGACCAGCGCCGCCACCATCCTGAACGCGCCGCACACGCTGCCGACGGTGCACATCAAGGCGGCCGAGACGGCCGTGCTCAAGGCGTACATCGACAGCGCGCCGGCAACCGCCACGGCGTCCCTGCTGGACGTGCGCGCCATCCGCGACACCTCGGTGTCGGCGCCGGTGATGAGCGGCAGCTCTTCCCGCGGCCCGAACGTGGCCAACGCGAACATCATGAAACCGGACATCAGTGCGCCCGGTAGCGACATTCTTGCCGCCGTGACCGCCGACCTGACCCAGGAAGAGCGCAACCTGGTGGCCGGCGGGGCTCCCGCCCCCGAGATGAACTACGAGTTCTACTCCGGCACCTCGATGGCCAGCCCGCACATTGCCGGCATGGCTGCCATGCTCAAGCAGCTGCATCCGAGCTGGACGCCGGCCGCCATCAAGTCGGCCCTGATGACCACCGCCACGCCGACCAAGCCGGATGGCCTGAACGGCTCGATGGCATGGGACGCGACCGCCCGCACCACCGGCACCTTGCCATGGGCTCAGGGCGCAGGCCAGGCCGTGCCAAGTGCGGCCGCCAAGCCGGGCCTGGTGTACGACGCCACCGAGATCGACTATGCGCGCTTCCTGTGCGGCCTGAATGCGCAGGTTTATTCGCCGGCCACTTGCAGCGCTATCGGCACCATTCCGGCGTATAACCTGAACCTGGCTTCCATCACGGCGGCCAACGTGCTCGGCACGCTGACGCTGACGCGCACCGTCACCAACGTGGGCGCCACCGCGGCGACCTACACCTCGAGCGCCAGTCTGGACGGTTTCGCGGTGCAGGTGAGCCCGGCGACGTTCACGCTGGCCCCTGGCGCCAAGCAGACCTTCCAGATCAAGCTGAGCCGCACCACGGCGCCGGTCAATACCTGGACCTACGGCCAACTGGTCTGGAGCGACGGCGCCGGCACCACCGTGCGCAGTCCGCTGCAGGCGCGCGGCTCGGCACTGGTGGCGCCAGCCACCGTCGTCAGCGAAGCGGCCACGGGCAGCAAACTGATCACCATCGGCACCGGTTTCAGCGGCGCCATGACGGCCGTGAAATCGGGCTTGCTGCCGGCGGCGCGCGACACCCGCACCGTGGGCGAGTCGGGCACCGACAGCGACGTCTACACCGCGGCGTGCAAAGCCGGTGGCGGCCCGGGCGTGGTGGTTCACAGCGTGACGATTCCGGCCGGCTCGATGTTTGCGCGCTTCTCGCTGTTTGACGAAGACACCGCTGGCGGCAGCGCTTCCGACCTGGATCTGATCATGACCAACAGCGCCGGCACGGTGGTCGCATCCAGCGGCAATGGCGGCTCCAACGAACGGGTCCAGCTGACCAACCCGGTGGCGGGGACGTACAACGTCTGCGTGATCGGCTACGCGCCGGTGAACGGCTCGGCGCAATACACGCTGTCGTCGTGGGTGCTGCAGCCGAACGTCATCAACGGCAACTTCAAGGCGACCTTGCCGGCGTACTCGTACCTGGGCGGCACCGGCTCGGTCAGCTTGAGCTGGTCGGGTCTGGCAGCCGGCACGCGTCACCTCGGCATGCTGCGCTACCAGTTGGCCGGCGTGACACAGGGCAGCACGATCGTCGAAGTCGAGACCAACGATCCGTTGCCGCAGTTCGACACCAGCCGCGTGGCACCGGCCAACGCGCGCTAAGGCGGGCGCCCGGACCATCCGCCAACGGCATCGGTCGATGCCCCTGGCGGCAAAAAAGCTGCACTTCGGTGCGGCTTTTTTTTGGCTATGGCCCCGGTGAATCGGGCCGTCCACTGCGGCGCTGCGGCCGGGTGGCAGTGTTCCAGCAGGATCGCGCTGCCGCAGCCCACGTCGAGCAGGCTGCCATCCATCGGAACCCTCCGCCGTGACCGCGTTCTCATGGCTATGACCGGCATGGCCGCCAAAAGGTTCGGTCGGCTGTTGTGTGCTGCTTGCCAATGGCGCCGGGCTGGGGGATCATCGGGCGATGACTATCCTATCCTCCCGCTTCGCCTTGCGCATGGTGTGCGCAGCCCTGTTGACCTTCGCCGCCAGTGCCTGCGGCAATCCGGTGACGGCCGCGCCACCGGCGCCACCCGCACCTGCACCTGCACCGGCTGCACCCAGTGCCCCGCCGCCTGCCGGGTCCGCGCCCATTGCCGCGCTGGCCCAGCGCATCGACCAGGCCATCGGCGCGGCAGCGTGCGACAACGCCGGGCAATGCCGCACGCTGGCCTACGGCCACAAGGCGTGCGGCGGACCGGAGCGCTACGTGGCGTATTCCACCAGGGGCACCGACACGGCGGCGCTGCAGGCCATGGCGGCCGACCTGGCGGCCCAGCGCAGCCGCCAGGATACCGAGGCCGGGCGCATGTCGACCTGCTCCGTCGTGCTCGACCCGGGCGCCACCTGCACGGCCGGGCGCTGCGTGCTGTCGGCGCGCGGCCCGGGCAGCAATCTTGCCCGCTGAGTAATTGCGGGCCTTGCTGTCCAAGGGGCCCGATTCACGCTAATCGTTGCCGCGCTATAATTTGCAGATTCCATGCACAGGGGGCGGCTGCGCGTTCGCCATTGGCACACAGCATCCTGCCCCACAGGCGCATCAACCCCTGCGGGACCAGGCGTCCGGCAGGATCAACCAACAACAGGATCACTCATGTCCACCGACCTGACCGCCGGCTACCAGCCGGTGAACGTGCCCGTGTCGCAGCGCATCCGCGAACGCATCACGGCCAGCAAGACGCGCTTTCACGCCAATGACAACATTGCCGACTTCATCGAGCCGGGCGAGCTGGACGCTTTGCTCGACGAAGTCAGCGCCAAGATGCAGGGCGTGCTGGAGTCGCTGGTGATCGATACCGTGAGCGATCACAACACGGTCGACACGGGGCGCCGGGTGGCCAAGATGTTCCTCAATGAAGTGTTCGGCGGGCGCTATGTGCCGATGCCGCCGGTGACCGAGTTTCCCAACGTGTCGCACCTGAACGAGCTGATGATCGTCGGCCCGATCACCGTGCGCAGCGCCTGCTCGCACCATCTGTGCCCGGTGATCGGCAAGGTCTGGATCGGGGTGATGCCGAACGAGCACTCCAATCTGATCGGCCTGTCCAAGTATGCGCGGATCGCCCAGTGGATCATGGGGCGGCCGCAGATTCAGGAAGAGGCGGTGGTGCAGCTGGCCGACCTGCTGCAGGAGAAAATGCAGCCGGACGGGCTGGCCGTGGTCATGGAGGCGGATCACTTCTGCATGCAGTGGCGCGGCGTCAAGGACATGGATGCCAAGATGATCAACAGTGTCATGCACGGCTCGTTCTTGAAGGACAAGTCGCTGCGCCGCGAGTTTCTGTCGCTGATCAAGCGCTGAGCTGCCGGCGCCCATTGAACGTACCGCTTACCGAACCACTACGGGGACCATCATGCTAGTTCGACTTTTGTATGCCAGCCGCGCGCCGAAAGGCGCCAAGTGCGACGTGATCCAGTCCATCATGCAGCAGTCGCATGCCAACAATCCGCCGCTGGGCATCACGGGCATCCTGTGCCACAGCGAGCAGGTGTTCATGCAAGTGCTCGAGGGCGGGCGCGAGAAGGTCAACGCCTTGTACGCCAGGATCCTGCGCGATCCGCGCCACACCGATGTGATCCTGCTGCACTACGAGGAAATCAACGAGCGCCATTACGCCGGCTGGACCATGGGCCATGCCAACCTGGCCAAGGTCAATCCCTCGATCCTGCTGCGCTTTTCCGACTTGCCGGGGTTGAATCCGCATGCCATGTCGGGCAAAAATTCGCTGGCCCTGATCGACGATCTGATGGCGGCGGCGGCGATCATCGGGCGGTCGTAAGACGTTGCCGGGTCTGGCGATGGCGGCTTTGAGCGGCCAGTTGCCAGCCATATTCACCCTGCCCCCGCGAAGGCGGGGGGCCATACCAGGTGGCCGAAGTTGCGCCGCTTCTGCGCCACCTCTGCGCCACCTCTGCGCCACCTCTGCGCTACCGTGCCATGGGCCCTCGCCTTCGCGAGGGAGGCGTTAACAGGGTATTCGCGATCACAGTCGTGCGCGGCTTCGATCAGCCCATTGGGGCCGCTTGCCATTCCATGTGAACTTTTGCGCCGGCGCCCCCGCCCACCCCACATCCCCACACGAAAAAAAACCGCCCCTGCTTGCACAGGGGCGGTTGTCAATCCAGCAGCGTATCGCTACGCCGCTGCCCAAAGTGTAGGTGCTACACCATCAGAACTTGTAACGCACACCGGCCAGCACTTCACGGCCCGTGTAGTTGTTGACCACAACGCTGTTGCGCTGGCGGCTGATGAACTGGTCGTTTTCCTGATTGGTCAGGTTCACGCCTTCCAGAGTCGCTTCGAGCTTGTCGTTGATCTTGTAGGTGAACGACAGATCGATGTTCATCGACTTGTTCTTGCCTTCGACGTCGTTGTTGTTCTGGCCTGGCACGCGGGTCAGGAAGCCCGAACGCTGGGCTGCCGACAGGCGGGCGCTGAACTTGCCGTCATCGTAGTACAAGGTGGCGTTCCACGATTTCGGCGACAGGTTCAGCAGGTCGTCGGTGATCGTCACGCTGCTCGTCGGCGAAACCACGTACTCGATGGTCGACTTGACGTAGGTGTAGTTCAGCAGGGTGCCGAAGTTGCGGCCCCAGGCCGGCAGGAACGTGAACGGCTGCTGGTAGTTGATCTCGAAGCCGCGAAGCTTGCCGCCGTCGGTGTTGATCGGCGCCGTCACGGCGAACACTTCGTCGCCCGTGAAGTTCGATGGCAGCAGCGTCAGTGGCAGACCGGTATCCTTGAACGCCACGCTGCTGCGGATGCTCTGGATGTAGGTGTCGATGTTCTTCTGGAACAGGCCCAGACCCAGGAACGCCTTGCTGGCGAAGTAGTACTCGAAGCTGGCGTCGAAGGTCTTGGCGCGGAATGGCTTGAGCAGCGGATTGCCGCTGGTGATGGTCAGCGTGCCGGTCGATGCCACGGTGCCGCCCGGGTTCAGGTCGCCCAGCTTGGGACGCGACATGACCTTGGCCGCCGCCACGCGCACGATGAACTCCTTGCTCAGATTGGCGGCCAGGTTAAACGATGGCAGCACGTCCTTGTAGTCGTTGTCGACCGTGACCTGGGTGCCGCCGGCGGTCGCCTGGTAGCCGGTGGCGGCCTGCTGGGTCTCGACATAGCGCACACCCAGATTGCCGCGCAGCGGGATGCTGGCCAGCTCGGTGGTGAAGTCGCCCATCAGGAAAACGCCGTTGTCTTCTTCGGTCACCGAACGGTTGTTGCCGCGCGCATTGCCGTTGGTGATCGACGACAGGGTGAAGTCACCCGGGCCGCCCGCAGGGCCGCTCTTGATGCAGTTGCAGTAGATGTCGTAGGCCTTGGCGATGGCGTTCAGGTTGGGAATTACCCAGCTGGTCGGGGTGCCGCTAGGCAGGCCCTGGCCCTTGCCGAAACCGGTGACCTGCGTGGACAGGCTGGCGATCGAGGTGCCGGCCGGTGGCGCGAAGATGGTGTCGCCGGTGTTGACGCGGCGCGATTCGTACGAATCGAACGAGTACTTCTTGAAGTCGAAGCCGCCGCGGATGGTCAGGAAGTCGGGCACGGCATCCCAGGTCAGCTCGGCATGCACCACGTCGTTGCGGTTGTTGGCGCCTTGCGGACGCAGGCGGATTTCGCTGGTGGTGGTGTTCGGCACCGATGCCGCCTGGGTGCCGCTGGCGGCAACGGGCACTGGCACGATGGTGAAGGCGCCGCCGGCCTGGTTGACGTCGAACGGGTAGGTGATGGCCGGCGCGCGGTCGTTGCCGCGGAAGTCCATCGTGTAGCCATTGACGTTCAGCGCGTCCAGCGTGGTGGTGGTCTGGATCGGATTGCGGAACTTGGACGTGGCGCGGCCGACGCGGGCGTTCATGCGCACCGTCTCGGACAGCGTGGTGTCGAGGGTCAGCGTTGGCTGGGTGAACACGGTCGACAGTTCATCGAAACGCGATTCGGCGCGGATGTCGACGCCGTTGTAGGTGCCGTGCAGCAGGGCGCCGTTGCTGTCGTAGGCCGTCCTGACCACGCTGGTCTGCGGCTTGCCGCCCTGGGTGGCGGTGCGGCTGAACGAGATCGCCTGCAGGAAGTCTTCCTGGCGCGTGGCGTCCAGCTTCGAGTACAGCATGTCCAGCGCGATGGTGGTGCCGCGCATCGGCTTCCATTGCATCGACGCGGTCAGGCCCAGACGGTCCTGGTCGTGGGTCAGGCGGCCGTAGCGGGGCAGGCGCGGGGTGAAGTTGCCGGCGCTGCTGGCGGCGTTGTAGGCGGCGATGTTCTCGGGAGTGCCGACCAGGCGTGGCACGCCTTGGGCGGCCGGGCCGCAGGTGGTGGCGGTGCTGTTGGTCGGATTGGCCGGGGTCACGCCGGTCGGGGCGCAAAAGCCGCCCGACGATGGGCCGTTATCCCAGCGCACGGTCGAGAAGCCTTCTTCGAACACGTTACGCTTGGAGTAGGCGCCCGACAGCAGCACGCCGAACTTGCGGTCGGCCGAGGTGTTCGACAGCAGGAATGCCACGCGCGGGTCGGTCTTGCTGGACAGGTCGTTGTAGCGGCCCTTGGCCATCAGGGTGGCGTTGAAGCCGGTCTTCGGCAGGTCCAGCGGACGCATGGTCTGCAGGTCGACCGTGGCGCCCAGCGAGCCTTCGTCGACGTCGGCCGAGGAGCTCTTGCGCACCGTCAGGGAGCTGAATAATTCGGAAGCGAACACGTTGAAGTCGAAGCCGCGCGAGCGGTTGGCGCCACCCGAGCTGTCGGTGCCGCCGGTGGTGGCCAGGCCTTCGATGCCGTTGATGCGCACGCGGGTGAAGTCCTGACCCAGGCCGCGCACGGTGATGTTGCGGCCTTCGCCGGCATCGCGGTCGATCACCACGCCAGGCACGCGCTGCAGCGATTCGGCCAGGTTGGTGTCGGGGAACTTGCCCATGTCTTCGGACTTGATCACGTCGACGATGCTGTTGTCTTCGCGTTTCTTGTTCAATGCGCTTTCCAGCGATGCGCGCAGGCCGGTCACCACGACGGTTTGCGGGGCTTCGGTATCGACCGGAATCTGCGCATACGCGGTGGCCATGGCCAGTGCGGTAGCGGATGTGGTGCCGACCAGACGGACGGCGAATTTGCCCAGGGCGAGCGAGCAATCGTTGATGCGCATTGGTGAATCTCCTCGTTGTTTTATTTGTATGACCGACTTGTTGCAGTTAGAAACTACAAATTGCAGTCGTGTGAGCAATTCTGGCACGTTATGCACCGTCATTACGAGTCAGATCGCGAATTTGTACACCTGAAAGCAACAGCGAGGAAGTTTATATTTGCACAACATCGCGCATTGTCTTGCTATATGCGTTCAAATAACTATAAACGGGCTAAAGATAGCCGTGATGAAGGGAGCCGGGAAGTGATTGAGCAGTGGCGCAAAAAAACAACAATTGGTCAGGCCAATGTGCCTTTTTGTTGTGATGGATGAGTATTTGGTCAGTCCGCATTCAGCCCAGCCGTAAGACTGGCTGGGCCGCTGCGACAATTTGCGGGGGGGGATGCTGCTACTGCTACTGCGCTGCGATGCGGGTTGTTACCGGATGCGCCGCCCGCGCTGCTGCGTTGGCGACATAGGCTTCCCATTGGGCGCGGGTAGTGACTTCGCCGGCGCGGCTCCAGGCTGCGCCCACGTAGTAGCGCAGCGGTTTGCCGGACGTGACGGGCGCCACGATCAGCTCATTGAGCGCGTCCTGCGTGATGCCCTGCGCGCCGGGCAGCACGATGGCGGTGCCGAAGGCGCCGTTCTTCTCCTGCTCGATCCATTGCAGCAGCGCGCCGTCGGCCTTGCGGTCCAACACGGCGATCTTGGGCGACTGGCCCTTGTCGGTCGGCGTGCGGTTCAGGCCCACGGCCACGTTCAGCTGCGCAGGACCGGTGAAGGTGAAGGTGCTGTCGATCTGGTCGAGGTAGTGGCCGGCGTCGACGGTGAAGCGCTTCACTTCCGCCACCTGGGTGCCGGCGGCGTCCCAGCTGTCGTAGGTCAGCTCGAACACGGCGCGCACGGGACCGTTGGCCAGCACTTTCCAGGACTTGTAGTTGACCGCCGTATGCAGGGCTTTGCCATCCCACACGCCGGTGCCGCCGCAACCGCGCGACTTGCCGACGTTGTACATGTCCATGCCTTCGCCCTGGTCGTAGTGGTAGTGGTCGTGGCCCTTGTTGTACCAGCGGTCGACGATCGGATAGGCGACCCGCTTGAACCAGATATCCAGGCCGCTGGTGACCAGCACTTCCTTGCCGCTGCCGGGCGCCGCCGGGGCGCCCAGAGCGGGGCCGTAGGTGCGGTGGGCGATGCGGTCGTTCTCCCAGGCGAAGTCGTCGAGGCGCTCCGGCACGTAGCGGGCGAACGCCTGCACCGGGAAGGGCGGTGCCACCGTCTCGGTTTTCTCGATGGTGAAGCGGGCGCTCTTTTCGCCGGCGGCGAAATTATGCTGGAAAATCAGCTCGCCGTAGGCGATGCCGGCGTTGGCCGGGTCCTTGGACAGGGGCGCCACGTTGGTGACCTGGTGCGGCAGCACCCGGCCCTTGGCATCCTTGATGGCGATGCGCTGAACCAGCGCGCCGGGCATGGTGCGGTTGATCTCCGCCCAGGGGATGGTGATGGTTTCGGACGGCCGCGCGATCGTCAGGTCGTGGGTGACGGTGATAACGGCGCGGGCGTTGGCAGGTGACCCGGCATTCGCGTTGGCGGCGGCCGGCTCGGCGGCGCTGACAAGCGATGCGGCAAAGGGCGTGGCCAGCGCCAGCAGGGTAGCGGTAAGGGGTGCAATGCGCATTAGTGGTGCTCGCGATAGTCGGTTTTGGCGCCTTCTTTCGGCATGTAGTGATAGGTGCGCACTTTATGCTGGATTTCGAAGGCGGGATTATTGAGCAGCTTGATCATCTCGGCCGCGGCCAGGATGGTCGGGCCGTAGCCGTGCATGGCGTCGACGCTGGTCGGGCGATTGTAATAGTAGATCATGTCGCTGGCCAGCGTGGTGCCCACGCACGTGCCTTCGACCTGGCCCTTGGCGTTGATCCTGGTCGACAGGCCGATCCAGCCGGCTTGGGCCACCGAGCCGTAGGTGGTCGGGCTGATCCAGCCCTGATTGATGGCGTGCGCGATCACGTAGGTGAACATGGCGCTGGCCGAGGTTTCGAGGTACGAGTCGTTACGGTCGATCATCTGGTGCCACAGGCCGGTGCCCGACTGCAGCTCGGCGATGCCGCGCAGGTTGTCGCGCAGCTGGTTCAGCACGGCGTTGTAGCCGGGGTGGCTCTTGGGCAGCACGTCGAGCAGGTCGGACATGGCCATGACGGCCCAGCCGTTGGCGCGCGCCCAGTAGAAGCGCGGCGCGTCCGGATTGTTCTCGTGCCAGCCGTGGGTGTACAGGCCCTTGTCCTTGTTGAACAGGTAGGCCGACATGCGCAGCACGTTGTTGACGGCGTCGTCGAAGTAGGCCTTGTCGCCCGTCAGGCGGCCCGCTTCGGCCAGCGCCGGCACGCTCATGTACAGGTCGTCGCCCCACAGCGACACGGCCTGCGGACGCTTGCGCGCCATGGTGCCGTCGCTCAGGCGGAACTGCTTCTTGGCGACCCAGTCGGTGCAGGTGTCGATCATGCCCTTCATGTCGGGGCCGATCTTGGCGAAGCGGGCGCGCATCAGGCCGGCGCACATGGAGCCGGTGTCGTCCAGCGAGCGCGGATCGAGAAAGCGCGCAAAGCTGTTCTGGCGCTCCAGCTTGAACTTGTCTTCCTGGGCCTTGAAGTAAGGCTGCACTTCGGTGAAAAACTTCAGGTGGCGCTCGGTCATGTTGGCAAAACGGGCGTCGCCCGTCACTTCGCGCGCCTTGATGAAGCCGGCATGCACGATGCCCATCTCGTAGATCATCAGGGCCGAATTGTTTTCCGGGCCGCGCTGAAAAATCGCGTCGGCCGACGGGTTGGCGATATCGAGCGTGATCGGTTTGCCGGTTTTCTTGTCGACCACCCGCGTCACGGTGATGCTGTCCATGTAGTTACGGATGCGATGCAGGGCATCGGTAATCTCCACCATCTGCGGCTTTTTGTACGGTACCGGATAGGTGCCTTCGCCGTGGTCGGCGCGGTCCTTGTTATCCGGATTGCGGAAAGGACCCTCGGCACACGCCTGGGAACTCAACAATGCTATGGCTACCGCTGCGAAAAGTTTGATCGACGTGTTCACGAATCCTCCTATTATTGGTCAGACCATTCTAATGTGGTCCGGCCAATAGCGCAATGCGGACTAACCGCTTTGTACCATTTCATGGCATACTCATTTCGACTATGTTAAGTCGGTTTTTCAACTTCGATTCAGCCATGCGACCATGACCCGTCTCCGCCCGTTTTCCATCCCGCCGCTGATGCTGGCATTGATGCTGGCTTCTCCCGCCGCACTGTCGCTGGCTGCGGAGAATGACTATACCCCAGCCACTACTTACGCCAAGCTTTCGCCCAAATACCCGTTCATCAAGGTGGCCAGCGCTGTCGCCCCGGCGCACGTGCGCGTGGTGCGCAACCAGACGTATATCCAGCGCGACGGGCGCGCCTTGCAGCTGGATTTGTATCTGCCGGCCACGCAGGCGCGTGGCGTGGCGGCGCCCGCAGTGGTGCTGGTGCATGGCGGCGGCTGGCGCGCGGGGTTTCGCGAGAACGACGCGCCGATGGCGATCCGGCTGGCCGAGCGTGGCTATGCGGCCGCCACGATCAGCTACCGGCTGTCGGAAGAAGCGCCGTATCCGGCTGCCATCCATGACGTCAAGGCGGCCGTGCGCTGGGTGCGAACGAACGCGTCGCGCTATGGCATCGACGGCGCCCATATCGCCGTGGCCGGCGACTCCGCGGGCGGTCAGATCGCCAGCCTGACCGGCGTGACCAACGACGAACCGCGCTTCGACCCGCAGGGCGGCAAGGTGTCGTCCAAGGTGCAGGCCATCATCAATATCGACGGCTTGTCCGACTTTACCTCTGAACTGGCGCGCAGCCACGAAGACAAGGCCGACATCAAGCTCTCGCCCGCCGGGATTTTTTTGGGCGGACCGTATGCGCAGCGCAGCGACGTGTGGCGCGACGCTTCGCCGCTGTTCCACGTCACCCGCAACACGCCGCCGGTGCTGTTCATCGGCAGCGCGCAGGCCCGCTTCGCCGTGGGCCGCGAGGACATGATCGCGCGCATGACGCCGCTGGGCGTGATCAGCCGCGTGGTCATGCTGCCCGATACGCCGCATTCGTTCTGGCTGTTCGATCCGTGGCTGGAACCGACGGTGAGCGCAATGGCCGATTTTCTGGACGAGCGCTTCGCCCGCAAGCGCCATGCGTATGTGGCCGATCTGGGCGACGGACGCTATCAGAACCCGATCCTGCACGCCGACTACTCGGACCCCGACGCCATCCGCGTGGGCGAGAAGTACTACATGACGTCGTCGAGCTTTTCCAACGCGCCGGGCCTGCCGCTGCTGAAGTCGTCCGACCTGGTCAACTGGGCGCTGGTCGGCCACGCGCTGCCGGCGCTGGTGCCGGGCGAGGCGTTCGCCAGGCCGCAGCCGGGCAAGGGCGTGTGGGCGCCGTGCCTGCGCTACCACGACGGCAAATTCTGGATCTTCTATCCCGACCCCGATCATGGTGTGTACGTGATGACGGCCGAGCGCTTCGCCGGCCCGTGGAGCGCGCCTCATCTGCTGTTGCCGGGTAAGGGCATCATCGATCCGACGCCGCTGTGGGACGACGACGGCAAGGCTTACCTGCTGCATGCGTGGGCCAGGAGCCGCGCCGGCTTTGCCAATGTGTTGACCCTGCGGCGCATGGCGCCGGACGCGAAAAGCCTGCTGGACGACACGGGTAAGCTGCTCATCGACGGCAACAGGTTGCCCAACTACACCACGCTGGAAGGCCCCAAGTTCTACAAGGCCAACGGCTACTACTATGTGTTCGCGCCCGCCGGAGGCGTCGAGCATGGCTGGCAGTCGGTGTTCCGCTCGCGCAGCATCGACGGGCCGTATGAAGACCGCATCGTGATGGCGCAGGGTGGTTCCAGCACTAACGGACCGCATCAGGGCGCGTGGGTCAAGGATGTGAGGGATGCCGACTGGTTCATCCACTTCCAGGACAAGCGCGCGTACGGTCGCGTGGTGCATCTGCAGCCGATGCAGTGGAAAGATGGCTGGCCGGTGATCGGCGCTGACAAGGAAGGCAAGGGAACCGGCGAGCCGCTGCTGTGGCATGCCAAGCCGGCGGGGCGCGATGGCGGCATCCGCGTGCCGCCCAGCGGGGATGAATTCGGCGCGTCGCGGCTGGGATTGCAGTGGCAGTTCAACGCCAACTTCGATGCCGGCTGGGCCGGGCTGGAGGCGCGGCCGGGGTTCTTGCGTTTGCAGACGCAGGCCGAGCCTGAAGGCGGGAGCTTGCGCGCGGCGCCGTCGGTGCTGACGCAAAAGCTGCCCGCGCCCACCTTCAAGGTCGAGACGCGGATGGAGTTGACGGGCAAGGATGGCGACCGGGCCGGACTGGTGCTGCTGGGGATGAACTATGCGTGGCTGGGTTTGCGCAAGGCCGATGGCGGCACGCAGCTGGTAATGGGGCGCTGCGAGGGGGAGAAGGAGAGTTGCCAGGAGAAGGTGGCGGTGCTGGCGAAGGTGAAGTCGGGTCCCGTGTATCTGCGCATGGTGATGGAGAAGGGGGCGATTGCGCGCTTCTGGTACAGCCGGGATAACGTCAAGTTCGTGGCGGCGGGCGCGCCGTTCACTACTACCATGGGGCGCTGGGTTGGCGCGCAGATGGGGGTGTTCAGTTTGGGCGCGGCATCGGTCGGGTCGTATGCCGATGTCGATTACTTCAGAGTGACGCCGGATTGATGCTGGAGTCCTGTCGCTGTGATAATGGTTAGCTAAGTTAACGTCATCCCCGCGCAAGCGGGACCCATAACCCCTCAAGCTCTGAGGCAGACATTGAGCAGCCGTGCTATGGGTCCCCGCTTTCGCGGGGATGACGTTAATTGTGCTGGTGGCGATGCAGAGCGCGCGGCTTACGTGCCGCGTACCACTTACGTGCGGCTTTTAAGGAACAGGACTCCATCCCCCCAAAATCGCCGCACGGCTG
>CALRYE020000087.1:0-24850 GCA_943372275.1 Janthinobacterium lividum | reverse complement strand
CGCGGCCGCCGGCAGTTCGGCCGGCGCGCGCAACGGCGCCGGCGGCAACAGCGCCGCGACGATGGGCGGGGCCGCCGCCGCACTGCCCTGGCTCGCGCCGATGTGGGTATCGACCCAGTTAATCGCAAGGTAGTGCATCAGCGCCGACGCGGCGCACAGCGCCAGCAGGCGGCGGCGTCGGTGGAGGAATAATGCGATTGTCATAGATAGAGTGTAACGTGCGAGGCCCGCTTTGCGCTGACACAGCGAATTCGCCTGGCAAAGCCCGCAGCGCACAGAACAAGCTTTGAGGGATGTTTAATTATCTGCTACGCTAAAGACTCAAATCCACGGAGACTTCCATGCAAAAGCAACCAATGCCCAACCTTCCCGGTGTGGGCGCCATGACCGACACGCTGGACTTCGTCAAGAACTTGTGGGGCAGCATGGGTGTGCCGGGCATCGGAATGGCCGGCATTGCCGCGCCAACCATGTCGGTCGAAGACCTGGACAAGAAAATTGCCGACCTGAAGGCGGTCGAAGCCTGGCTCAACGTCAATGTGTCGATGCTGCGCGGGACCATCCAGACCCTGGAAGTGCAGCGCGGCACCATCGTCACGCTCAAATCCATGGGCGCGGCGCTGGCCAACGCGGTGCAGCAGCCCGGCGCAAGCGAAAAATCGGTGCTCGCCGCCGCGCCGTTCGCTTCGGCATTCTTTCCGCAAGCATCAGCCCAGCCGGCCAAAACCGCCGAACCGGCGAAAAGCGCGGCGCCAGCCGACAAGGATAGCGCCGCCAGCGCCGCCAGCGCCGCCGCCGCGGCCATGACCAATCCGGCAGCATGGTGGAACCTGCTGCAGGATCAGTTCAAGGTTGCGGTGGGCACGGCCATGTCGCCGGACGCCATGAGCGCCATGGGCGGCATGAGTCCGGGCGCGGGCGCCAAGCCGGGCGACGCCGCCGGCGACGCCAAAGCGGCGGCCGGCGCCGTCAAGCGCGGCGGCACCAAACCCAAAGAGGAAAAGTAAGCCGCGCCGATGTGGCCCGTTCGGGCTGGCGTGGCGTTGCTACGCCAGTTTTGAAATACGCACGGCGTCGATCAGGCCGTCTTCCTGGCGCTCGATCTTGTTAATGGCGATCAGGCCTTCATCGGCCATCTGGCGCACCTGAACTTCAACTGCCTGAAAATCCGGCAGGTTGTCACCTTTGGCGGCGACCGGACGAATCCAGGCACTGTTGCCAACTCTCATTTTTTCGTAGACTTCCTTGGCGAAATCGCGCATGTACGTCCCTTTCCCAGAATGCGGGTATTCCCGCGCAAGGGGACAGTTTATCACCAGCAAGCTCCGCTTCAAGCAGAAAGCGTATTGATCACGCCGCTTGCGGACTTTCTTCGGGCGGAACGGGGCCCGGCGCGAGAGTGGCAAGCTGCTCCATGAGCTGGGCAAACCGTTGTTGGCCGGGCAAGACTTTGTCAACGTGATGCAACACTTCGCTGGCGTCGCGCGCCAGCGCCGCATCGTAGCCATGCTGCTGCAGGTGCGAAATCAAGATCTGCGCGGCATTGAACAAAATGCGCAGGTTGTTCGGCAGCGCCGCGCGCGCGCCGCGCATCCACTCCACCGCCTCGGCCAGCTTGCCGGTCTTCCACAACAGCACGCCGCGGTTCATCATGTCCGACGCTTCCTTCTTGGAACTGCGGATCAGGGCGCTGCCCTCCTCGCTCATGCGCGCCTTGTCGAAGATCTTCTGCACGTCGTCCAGCAGCAAATTGTTGTCGTGATTGTTCCGGATCACATAACACAGCAGTTCGACCGGTGAGTCCTTGACGCCGACGGCGAACAGCAAGGTCGCCATCTCCAGGCATGTCTGGGTGTCCGGCCGCTCGCCGGTAATGTTCAGCAATTCCTCCAGCTCGTCGCCGGCGCGGCGGGCGCGCCGGAAGTCGCCGCTTTCGTGGTACACCAGGCCTTCGGTGATCTTGGCGCGCAGCTGGATCTGGTCGGTGGAAAATTCGCGCTGGGCCGCACTGAGCAGCTGCAAGGCTTCCTTGGTGTCGTTTTTCATGCCGCATACCCGGGCCAGCCCGAAGTACGCCTCCGGCGTTTTCATCACCGAGTATTCGCCGATGGCGATGCACTTGCGGAAGGCCTTTTCGGCCATGCCCACGTTGCCCAGCTTGAGCGAGATATTGCCCAGGCTGCGCTGGCGCATCACCGAATTGGGCGACAGCTTGGCGGCCCGCTCCAGGATGCTGCAGGCCTCCTCGGTCTGGCCCATGTGCTGATACGCCACCGCCATCTGGTCGTAGGCGTCGATGTAGTAGCGGTTCTCGGCGATGACGCCGGCGAACATCTGGCGCGCCTGTTCGTACTCGCCGTTGGCCATGCGGATCTTGGCCAGGCCCGCCTTGGCCCACTGGTAATCGCGCTCGTGCAGCACGCGCTCGTAGGCTTCGCGGGCCTTGTCGGGCTCACCGCTTTTGAGCATCAGGCTGGCCTTCATGCGCAGCAGCTCGATCTCGTGCACCTTGTTGAGCGCGATGCGCTCGTCGCAGATGCGCGCCGCGCGCAGATAGTCCTTCTCGGCGTAGGCCTGGTCGATCTCGCGGAACACCTGCTTCTTGTGCCACACGCGGTTCAAACGCGTGAGCAGCACGCCTTCGGTGATCGGCTTGATCAGGTAGGCGTCCGGCTGGTGCTCGGCCGCGCCCATGACCGACTCGACGCTCTTTTCGGCCGAGACCATCATCCAGATATTGCTCGGCATGAGCAGGCCGCGGATGCGCGCCTCCTCCAGCACCTGCTGGCCGTTCTTGCCTTCGCCGAGGTTGTAATCGCACAGCACCACGTCGTAGCGGATGCGTCCCAGCAGGGCCATCGCCTCGCCGCCGCTGGAGGCCTGGTCGACGTTCTTGGCGCCCATGTTGCGCAAGGCTTCGCGCAGCAGCTGGCGGATGCCGACAAAGTCGTCCACCACCAGGTAGTTCTTGTCGGCCCAGTCGATGTTCTGGATCGACGTGGCCAACGTGGCGTTGAGGGTCAGCGCGCTCATGGCAGGCGCAGTACAAAACAGCCGCCGCCGAACTTGCCGCCGTTTTCCAGGCGCAGGCTGCCGCTGCGGTTGCGGTGCTTGTGCATCTTGGCCACCTCGCTGGAAAAGTACAGTCCGAGACCGGTGCTGTTGGTCAGGAAGTTGACGCCCGCGCGCGCGCCGTGCATGGCCGACACGCCTGCTTCCAGCATCGCCGCCGGGTAGCCGTCGCCGTTGTCCTCGACGCGGATTTCCAGGCAGTCGTCGACCTTGGCCACCGCCACGCGGATGCGGTCGCGCGTGTAGTGAATGGCGTTGTTGATAGCGTGGCCCACCACGCCGATGATCAGGTCTTCGTCGAAATGCCAGATCAGTTCAGGGTCGAAGTCGACCTCCAGCGCGATGCCTTTGGAGTTGAGCAGGATACGCTCGCTGCAGACCACCTGTTCCATCAGGTGGCCGATTTCCAGCGGCTGAATATCGAACGGGTACTCGGGCTGGCCGACCTGCTTGTACAGCGCCAGCAGCTGCATCAGGTTGTCGTTGAGGCGCTTGGTCTGGTACAGCATGTGCGCCATCTGCGGATAGGCCGCCTCGGTCCCGGGCAGCGGCGCGCTGGACGCGATCAGCGTTTCCAGCGTGCCGGCCAGCACGCTGATGGAGTTTTTCATGTCGTGCGCCGTCGACGCCAGGAACAGGAAGAGCGGATTGGGGTCGGGCGCGTCGTCCATCGGAGTCTCCAGAGCGCGGCAAGGGGAAAAGTTACGCTATACGGTCGGGTTCAGGCTCAAGAAAAAATGCTAATGTTGCCTCAAACCAATTATACCCCTGTCTTGGCCGCTGGGTTCAGAATACATCAAGCACTGTTGCGCCGGCGCTCCTTGAGGATGAAGCGGGCCGGATCGAGCGCGTCGACCAGTTCGGCTTCCAGCGGCAGCGGAGCGCCGTCCAGCTGGGCAGCCAGCAGCTCGGCCGCCAGCGGCGCCCAGGCCAGCCCGCGCGAGGCGTAGCCCAGCAGACCATACAGGCCGGGGTGGCGCGGCACTTCGCGCAGGCGCTCCTGGCGCGTGCCAGCCTGCGGGTCGGGCAGCGCGCCCACCAGCGGCAGGCGGTCCGGCGCCACGCTGCGAAAGCCCACCCGCCCGGCCAGCGGCGCATCGGGCGCTGCGCCCGGGTCGTTCAGCAGCGAGCGCAGTTTGGCCAGGTTGGCCTGCTGGCTGATGTCGCGCAGCGCGCGCTCGCCATCGTCGTCGTAGGTGGCGCCGGCACTGTGGACGCCACGCACGGGCGGCGTCAGGTAGGCTTCGCGGCACAGCACGAACGGCAGCGCGGGCAAGGCGCCCGCGGCCAGATGGGTAACCTGGCCGCGCACGGCCGCCAGCGGCAGGCCGGCGGCCTGCGGCAGCGCCACGGCATCGGCGCCGCACGCAAGGATCACCACCGGCGCCTGGGCGATCACGGCGCCGCCCTGGTCGCGCACGACCCAGCCGCCATCGACCGATTCCAGACTCACGCTGCCGCTGCCGAAGCGGCGCACCAGCGCGTCGCCGCACGCGGTGAGCATGGCGCCGCAGGCGCTGGCCGGCCGCAGCCAGCCGCCGCCGGGAAACAGCCAGCCGCCGTCGGGCGCGCTGGAGCCCAGCATGGCGCTCGCTTCGGCAGCGTCGAGCCAGCGCGCGAAGTGCGACGGATAGCCCGCTTCGCCGGCGATGGCGCGCTGAACGGCGGCGTGGCCCGCGTCGCGCGCCAGCTGCAGCACGCCGCAGCGCGCCCCGGCCACGGCGCGGCCCGGCCCTACGCCGCCGAGCTTGTCCCAGTAGGCATTGGCGAACAAAAAGGCGGCGCGCGCCAGCCGCGTCATGTGGTTGTCGTCGCGCGAGACCAGCGGCATGCTGATGCCGGCCAGGTTGCCCGACGCTTCGGTGGCAGGATGGGGGTGGCGTTCGACCAGCGTGACGTTCCAGCCGCGCGCGCACAGGCGCTCGCAGGCCGCGCTGCCGGCCAGCCCGGCGCCGATGACGATGGCGCGCCGCTCGCTGTGCGCGGCACTGGCGCGAAATGGCCGGCGGCTGGTGTACACGGCCTCGATGGCGCCGTCAGGGACGGCGCGGCCGTGGTCCTGCCCGCCGGCGGCAGCGTAAGGGGGAGCGGGAGCGGGAGCGGACACCGTAAAACTGGCCGCCTCCAGCGCGCGGATCTGGGCCGGGTTCAGCTGCGCGGCGACGATGCGCATGCCGGGTGCGGCCAGCGTGCCCAGTGCCCGCGCAAAGCTCGTGCCCTGTTCCTGCATGCTGTGCAGCCAGGCGCCATCGATGCGCGCGCGCAGCTGGGCCAGCGCCGCGTCCAGCGGCACGCCCAGCAGGTCGAGCGTGACGTTGTCGCCATAGGCCGGCACGCGCCGGAAACCCGGCAGCGCCGCGCTGGGCGCGAGCGCGATATAGTGCAGCCGGGTGCAGCGCTGCTCGTCGCCGCGCCACGCCCGCAGCACCGCATCGAACGCCGCGCCATCGGCAAAGTCGGCGTCGAAGATGACGAAGCTGTCGCGCCCGGCCCAGTCACGCTGCCAGTTCATGCCCCCATCCGGCGCGCGCGGCAGAAACAGGCGCGGTCGTGGTCGTCGACCATGCCGATGCCCTGCATGTAGGCGTAGACGATGGTCGAGCCGACGAACTTGAAGCCGCGCTTGAGCAGGTCCTTGGAGATGCGGTCGGACAGCTCGGTCTTCGCGGGACGGGCTTCCTGGGCGAAGTCGTTGACGATGGGCTGGCCGTCCACGTAGGCCCACAGCCAGGCGTCGAGCGAACCGCCTTCCGCACGCAGGCGCAGGTAGGCCTGGGCATTGGTGATGGCGGCGGCGACCTTGAGCTTGTTGCGCACGATGCCGGGATTGGCCAGCAGCTCGGCTACCTTGGCGCTGTCGTAGGCGGCGATTTTTTCCGCATCCCAGCCGTCGAAGGCGGCGCGGTAGGACTCGCGCTTGTTCAGGATGGTTTCCCAGCTCAGGCCTGCCTGCGCGCCCTCCAGGTTGAGCATCTCGAACAGCGTGCGCTCGTCGTGGCAGGGCACGCCCCACTCGTTGTCGTGGTAGGCCAGATAGCGCGGATTGGCCATGTTGGCCCACGAACAGCGGGTCGGGGCGGCGGCCGGCGTGGCCGCCACTGGCGTGTCGACTGCGGTGGCGGGCGTTGCGGCTCTGATAGCTTTTTTGGTGGCTGAGGTCATGCCACCAGTATACCCGCGCCGGCGCTATTTTTTCGCGCTCAACTCCATCATCATGCGGGTCAGCAGATACAGCCGCGGTGCGATGCTGCCCAGCTCCGCGTACTCGGTCGCCGTGTGAATGTCGCCGCCCACGATGCCGAAGCCGTCCAGCGCGGAAGCCCCCGCCGCGCTGGCGAAATTGGCGTCGGCCGCCCCGCCCGACCCTTCCATGGTCAGCTTCAGTCCCAGTTCGCCGTAGATGGCCTGCGCGCGCGCGGCCAGCGCCTCGGTGCGGGGATTGAGCGGCATGGGCGGCATGCCGCGCGTCAGGCTGGTTTTGACTTCGGTATCGGCGATCCGCTTGTTGGCGGCCAGGCGCGCCATGTCTTTCTCGACGCGCTCGAATTCATCCGATTGCGCCGCGCGCATGTCGCCCTGCACGCTGGCCGCGTCGGGTATCACGTTGCGGCGGTCGCCCGACTTGATCACCGTGAAGTTGACCGTGGTGAGCTTGCTGCTGTTGCCCAGCGACGACATCTGCAGCATCTGGTGCGCCGCTTCCATGGCGGCGTTACGGCCCGATTCGGGCGCCACGCCGGCGTGCGCGGCCTTGCCCTTGACGTCGATGGACAGGTCGGCCGTGCCCTTGCGCCAGATGACCAGGCCGTCCGCCGCCCGCCCCGGCTCCAGGCTCAGGGTGGCGTCGTGCTGCTTGGCCAGCTTCTCGATCAGGGTGCGCGAGCCCTTCGAGGAAGTCTCTTCGTTGGTGTTGACCAGCAGCGTGATCTGACCGAAGTCGGTGAACCTGGCCTGCTGCAGCAGCTTGATGGCAAACAGCGCCATCACGATGCCGCCCTTGTCGTCCATGACACCCGGGCCGTAGGCACGCTCACCTTCGACGCGGAACGGGCGCGCCGCCGCGGTGCCGTCGCTGAACACGGTGTCCATGTGCGCCATCAGCAGAATTTTCGCCTTACCTTTGCCGCGCAAGGTGGCCACCACATTGTTGCCCACGGCTGCAGGTGCGGCCGAGACGAACTCCACACTCATGCCGAGTTTTTTCGCTTCCCCGGCGATCAGGGCGCCCACCTGGTCCAACCCTTTTTCACTGCCGGTGCCGGAGTCGATATTGACCATCGTGCCCAGCATGGCGATGAACGCCGGCCTGGCCTGGCTGGCCTGCTCGTACAAGGCCTGGTTCTTCGGTGCCGCAACGGCGGCGCCGCCAACCAGCATGGCGACCATGAGCGGCAGGGTTTTCAACAAGGTGGGGGCGGCAGGCAAGCGCATGGTCGTGTCCTCTTTAGTGGGTCAGTATGGTCCACGCAGACTAGCATGCCGCCGCCGGCACATACACCTCATTTTTATTTGCCTGCTGTTGTGGCGCCCGCTGCAGCACCGCTTCCGGGAAGGCTGGCGATGACGTCGGCGATCGCGCCCACGATCGCGTCCGGGCGGTCCATCTGCATGTTGCTGACCGTGTCGGGAACGACGCGGTGCTGGCCTCGGCTGGACAAGGCCGCCGACATGGCATTAAGCTGGAAGCGGGTGAACTGCGCTGCCTCGGCCCTGACATCGGCGGGCGCGGCGCCGCTGGCGCTGAGCACGATCACGGGCATGCCGCCCAGCGCCGCAGGCCGGAACAAGGCGGCCAGCCGGGCATCGCGCGCCGCGTCGGCTGCATACACGCAGTGGGCCAGTTCCGAGGCGCGCGCGGCCTGGTAGGCATGGCGCACCTGGATGCGTTTGCGTTCCGCTGCAATCAGTTCCCCCAGGCGGGGCCGGTCCGGGTCGCTGCACTTGGGGTACAGCGCGCCGGCCGGATCGAGATCCTGCGCGCGCGCGGCATCGGCGCAACCCTGGTAGCGCGGCACGGCCACTTTCATCCAGTCGGTGTAGCTGTCGATGAAGGCGGCGCCGGGGTCGCCGAACCTGGCCGCCACGGCGGGCCGCAGGCGCGCCGCGACCCGCTCTTCGCTGGGGTCGACCAGCACCAGCGCGGCCACTTCGGCGGGATACGCGGCGGCGAAATGCTTCATGTTGTAGCCGCCCAGCGAATGGCCGACCAGCACCAGCGGTCCTTTGATCCCGGCGTTCTTGATCAGCGCCCGCAGGTCTTCGATGACATTGTCCGGCGTGGCCGGGCGCTGCGCGGCGTCGCTGTAGCCCAGGCCCGCGCGGTCGTAGGTGCAGGCGCGCCCCTTGGCCGACACCGCCGGCTGGACCAGCGCCCACGCGTTCGACCAGTCCGCGTGGCCGGCATCGAACAGCACGGTGACCGGCCCGTCGCCGCGGCAGTGGAGATTGAGCTTGCGCCCGCCGCCGATATCGACGCGCTGCTGCGCCTTGACGTAGTCGCCGGCGATCTGCGGCGCCAGCACTGTGGCTGGCGCGGCGCGCGCGCCGCCAGCCATTGAGAGAGCCAGTACGAGAATTGATGTGAAGCCTGATGTAAAGCTCGATGTGAAGCCTGATGGGAAGCGCAGCGCCATATTCATGAACGTCCTTGTCATCATTGGGAAGGCAGCGGGTGCCGGACTGTCGCGGGCGGACAAGATGCGGCCAACGTTTTTTTTGCCGCCCTGCCGTACGCTAGCGCAGCAGGCGCGCCAAAGCAAGCACCCCTTCGCCGATCTGCGCCGGTTTGATAGCGGCAAACCCGAGCAGCAAGCCAGGCGCCACGCCACAATCGGCGCTGGCGCCCGGGTGCGCGTAGTACGACAGCGCGCGCACATCGATGCCGGCCGCCAGCGCGGCGCTGGCCACCGCTGCCTCGTCGCGGCGGCACCGGAACTGCACGCACAGGTCCAGTCCCGCATCGAGCGGGCCGCAGACAAGTTCATCGTCCAGATGCGTGGCGATGCCGGACACCAGCGTATCGCGCCGCTCGCGGTAGGCTTCGCGGGTGCGCTTGATGTGGCGGCCGAAGTGGCCGCCCTCCAGAAAATCGGCCAGCACCATCTGCGCCGGCAGGGCGCTGTGGCGGTCGATCACGGCCTTGGCGCGCACCACGCTTTCCACCAGCGCGGGCGGGGCCACCAGGTAACCGAGCCGCAGTCCCGGGAACAGCACCTTCGACAGCGTGCCGACGTAGACGGTGCAGCCGTGGCGGTCCAGGCTTTGCAGCGATGCCAGCGGCGGGCCGCTGTAGCGGTACTCGCTGTCGTAGTCGTCTTCGACGATCCAGGCGCGGGCCGCCGCCGCCCAGCGCAGCAGTTCCAGGCGGCGCTGCAGGCTCATGGTCACGCCGAGCGGCAGCTGGTGCGACGGCGTGGTCAGCACCATCTTTGCCTGCGGATAGTGGGCCGCGCCATAAGCCACGTCCATGCCGCCGGCGTTGACCGGCACCGTGCATACGCGCGCGCCGGTGGCTACCAGCGGCGCGGCCGCGCCCGGATAGCCGGGCGACTCGACCCAGGCCTGGTCGCCGGGCGCGAGCAACAGCGCCGACAGCAGGTACAGGCCCTGCTGGGAGCCGGTGGTGATCACGATCTGGTCGGGCGTGCAATTGACGGCGCGCGAAGCGCGCAGGTACACGCACAACAGCTCACGCAGCGGCGCGAACCCGGCCGGGTCGCTGTAGCCCAGGTGCTGGCCTCCGCCGTGGCCGCCGCTGTGACCCAACCGGCGCCAGCGCCGCGCCTCCAGCCGGCTCCATACGTCGAACGGAAACAGGTCCAGGCCCGGCATGCTGGGCCGGAAGGCGCGCAGCGCGCTGTCGTGATAGCGCACCTGGCGCATGGCGCCCGCGTAGGCCTGGCCCCGTGCCGACAGGGGCCGCAGCAGGCCAGGCGCCGCCGCCGGCTGGACCGTGCGCGCCGCCAGCGGCAGCTGGTCGCTGATGAAGGTGCCGCGGCCGACCGTGCCGCTTAGATAGCCCTCGGCGGACAGCTGTTCGTAGGCGTTGAGCACCGTCTGGCGCGATACCCCCAGCAGGCGGCACAGTTCGCGGGTGGGCGGCAGCTGCATGCCGGGCGCCAGCGTCCCGCGCAGAATGGCCTGCTTGGCCTGCGTGTACAGCTGGCGGAACAAAGGCTCGGCGGCGCTGCGGTCGAGCGGCAGCGCGGACAGGATTTCGGAAGGCAGCATGGTGGAGGCTAGTCGGGTTGGCGGGCGCATTGGCCAGTGGCCGGTTAGCACATTGGCCAGTGGACGGGTCAGCACATTGGCCTTTGCATATTGACGCTAATTGGATCTTTGAGCAAGCCAAACCGCCACGTAGAATGGGCTTCGATTCGTTACAGGAGAACAGCATGCAGCAGTTTGAAGCCCTGGTCACGTGGCAGCGCGGCGCGCAGCCGTTCAGCGACAACCGCTACAGCCGCGCGCATGCCTGGCATTTCGATGGCGGCCTGACGGTGCCGGCGTCGGCGTCGCCGTTATCGGTGCCGTTGCCGATGTCCGACCCGAACGGCGTCGATCCGGAGGAAGCGCTGGTGGCCGCGGCGTCGAGCTGCCACATGCTGTTCTTTTTGTCGCTGGCGCAGCAGAAGGGCTTCGTGGTGGACGACTACCGCGATGCCGCCGTCGGCACGCTGGCGCGCGCCGCGGACGGCAAGCTGGCCATGACCCGCATCACGCTGCGCCCCGCCATCGTGTTCGCCGGTACCGCGCCGGACCCCGCCGAACTGGCGGCGCTGCATCACGCGGCGCATGACCGCTGCTACGTGGCCAATTCGCTCAAGACCGACATCGTGGTGGAAGGAGTTTGTTGATATGTACTCAGTTAGCAGTTTTGATGAAGAACGCCTGCCGGTGCTGCACGGCCTGATCGAGGCCTATCCGCTGGGCGCGCTGGTGAGCAGTGCCGGCGGCCTGTCCGCCGACCACATTCCGTTTGAAATCGCGCTGGACAGCCCGGATGCGCCATTCGGCCTGCTGCGCGCACACGTGGGCCGCGCCAATCCCCTGTGGCGGCGCGACGGCGAGGAAGTCATGGCGCTGTTTCAGGGGCCGTCGGCCTACGTGTCGCCCTCGCTGTATGAAGAGAAGGCGGTCAGCGGCAAGGTGGTCCCGACCTGGAACTACGCGGTGGTGCATGCGCATGGCACGCTGCGGGCGATCGACGACGCTACGTGGATGCTCGCCTTGCTGGACCGCCTGAGCCGCCAGCACGAGGGCAAGCGCGCTTTTCCGTGGGCGATACAGGACGCGCCGGCCGGCTTCATCGATCAGCTGCTGGGGGTACTGGTGGGTATCGAGATTCCTATCACCCGCATCCAGGGCAAGTGGAAGATGAGCCAGAACCGCAGCGCGACCGATCAGGCCACCGTGAAGGCGCAGGTGCCGGCGATTGCGGCCATGATGGGCTAACGAGAAGCCGGGCTATCAGGCCACGCTGGCGTGCCGGCGTGCCGGCGTGCCTGCGTGTTGGCGTGACGGAGCGCGCTCCGACCGGTCATGCCGACGCCAGCCTGACCCCGGCCTCCGGCACCAGCCGGCGGCTCTTGCCGCCCGCCGCCGCCTGCACGTGCTCCAGACTGGTCACCATGCGCGCCTGGCCGCTGGCCAGCGAGTCGTCGAGCTGGTGGATCAGCCGCGGCACCAGGTCTTCGTAGTGGGTCTGGTCGGTGCTGTAGATGCCGGCCCACGCATTGCGCCCTGAGCGCTTGACCACGTACAGCGCCTGGTCGGCCAGCTCCACCACATCGGCCCAGGCCAGCAGGCGCGGCTCCGCCGGCACGAACGGAAAGCAGGCGAAGCCGATCGAGCAGGTCTTGGTCAGCCCGGTCCCGTCGGGCAGCAGGAACGGGCGCCGCGCCACCGCCGCGCGGATGCGTTCGGCCACCACCTTGGCGTCGTCGCGCCGGGTGGCGCGCGCCAGCACCAGAAATTCTTCGCCGCCCCAGCGGATCAGGTAATCGGATTCGCGGAACACTTCGCGCAGGCGCTCCTGCATCTGCACCAGCACCGCGTCGCCCGCGGCGTGGCCGTGGCGGTCGTTGACTTCCTTGAAGTGGTCCAGGTCGACCATGAAGAACACCAGGTCTTCGCCCGGCATGGGATCGCGCTCGGCGGCGCGGTTGTTCTGGCGGTCGTCGTAGCGGCGCAGGCTCATGCCCACATCGGCGTCGACATGCTGCAGGAAGAAGCGGCGATTGCGCAGGCCCGTCAGCTGGTCGGTGAGGCTGACGTCTTCCAGCGCCTTGTAGGCTGACTCCAGTTCGACGTTCTTCTCGACCAGCAGCGCCTGGGTGGCGCTCAAGGCGTTGAGCGCTGCGGCGACCTGGCGGTAGGCGTCGGCGTTATCGAGCGCGATGGCGCCGTGCGCCGACAAGGTGCGGAAAATATGCCGTTCACGCGCGCCGTAGGCGTGCATGGCGCTGGACTGCACGCACAGCGCACCCAGCACCCGGGTGCCGATCATCAGCGGCGCGTATAACTGGCTGGGCATGGCTGCCGGCGCGTCGTCGGGACCCGTGGCCACGTGCAGCTCGTGGCGCTCGCGCACGCAGCGCGCCATGCAGTGGTCCGGGTCCGTGAGACTGATGCGGGTGGCCGGCAGCACGCTGCCCGCCTCGGTGCCGAACGCGCAGCGCAGGGTGCTGCCGTCCGGCTCGATCAGGAACACGGAAAAATGCGTGGCGTCGAGCAGCCCGTGGACGTGGCGGTCGAGCGCGCGCAGGACCGTGGCCGCGTCCAGATGGGTGGTGATCTCGTGGCCGATCGCGCTCAGGTGCGCCAGGGTCGCGCTGGTGTGCTGCAGCACGGCGTCGCGCGCGGCGCCCGCCTCCAGTGCCCGGGCGTAGGCCCCCGCGTAGTCGCCCGCCTGCGCGCAGGCGCGCGCCGCCGCATCGAGCGCATCGATGTCGCCGAACGGCGCCGTGGAAGATCGGCCCGGGGCGGTGGCGCGGGTGTCAGGGGTCGGGTAATCGCTCAAACGCAATCCTTGATAGGGCAGATCGACATGCACAGTTCGTCACGGATCGGCTCCACGAATCCGCAGATCCATCCGCATGGTGGCCTATTATAAATTTAATGTCCGGTCAGCAACGCTACCGCTGCGGAAAAAGTGAGAAACGACAACGACGTCGATACCAGGATGATGCGCGCGACCCGGCCGGTGTCGGCGCCGAAGCGCTCGGTCAGCATGGCAACGTTGCTGGCGCTGGGCAGGCAGGCCACCAGCACCAGGGCCGTCAGCGCGGCCGGGTCGAGCGCCACGCCCATGGCGATGGCGGCGTGGCCCACGCCCAACACCAGCAGCGGATGGATCAGCAGCTTGATCAGCGCCACCGGCGCGTACTGCGCCGCCAGCGGCGCCTCGGTGGTGTTCATCTGCGAGCGGGCCAGCACCGCGCCGATGGTAAACAGGGCCACCGGCGAGGCCGCGTCCGACAGCAGGGAAATGGTGTTCATGACCGGCGCCGGCAGCGTCAGCCCGGCGCCCGAGGCGACCGCACCCAGCGCGATCGACCACGGCATGGGGTTACGCACCATGCCGGCGAGTACATTGCGCAGGGCTGCCATGCTGCTCTGGCCACTGGCGCCGCCCAGGCGCGACAGGGCGATACAGAGCGACGAAGTGATCACCAGGTCCACCGCCATCGACTGGATCACCGGCCCCGACGAGCTGGGGCCCAGCAGCGCCAGCAGCAAGGGCACGCCCATGAACCCCGTGTTGGGAAACGCCGCCACCAGCGCGCCGAAGGCGGCATTGTTCCAGTCCGTGCGGCGGCGCGTGAGCGCGACCGTCAGGCCCACGGTGATCAGCGCGCACAGCAGGTAGACGCCCGCCACCGCGCCGTCGAGCAGCTGCGCGATCGGCGTGGTCGAGCCGAACCGGTACAGCATGCACGGCAAGGCGAAGTACAGCACGAAGCTGTTCAGGCCGGGAATGGCCAGCTGCGGCAGCAGATGCCGGCGCACCGCCAGATAGCCGCACAGCACCAGGGCGAAGAAGGGGAAGGTTATGACGAGGATGGTCAGCATGGAGCGCACATTGTAACGCTCCAACTCCCCCATCGCTCATCAGTTGGTCAGCCCCGCTTGCAGGCCCGCGATCATTTTTTCTCGTCTTGTTTTCCTTGTGGGTCGGTGGTGCCGCTGCCCGAGGTGCCGCTACCGGAGGTGCCGGTTCCCGACGTACCGGTTCCTGACGCACCGGCCGCTGACTTGCCACTGCCGGACGTGCTGCCGCCGGTCATGTCGCCGCCCGTGGTGCCGGTGCCGGAACCGCTGCCGGTCGTGCCCCCGGCGCCGCCGCCCATGGTCGCGCCCTTACTGCCGTGCAGTTGCTGGGCCGACTGCAAATGCTGGTCCACGGCCGGCACGGTACGGCTCACCAGCGCCTTGACATCGGGGTCGGTGGCGCGCCGCTCGGCCCGGCGCAGCATGCGGTGCGTGGAGCGATGGTCGAGCACACCGGCCTGCGCCATGTAAGTACGGTCGAACTGTTCCCCGGACAGGGCCGAGAGCTTGTCCGCCTTGGCCTTGTGCGCCTTGTCCAGCTCGGTTGGCAAGGTCACATTCTTGGCCTGCGCCACTTGCTTGACGTCGTCCAGCGCCTTGGTGTGGTCGTCGATCATCTGCTGGGCGAAGGTCTTGACCTGATCGCTCTGGCCCTTGGTCTGGGCCAGGCGGCCTGCCTCGATCTCGGACATATTGGCCATGGCCATGTCGCGCAGGATCTTCTGGTCGGCCTTGCTGAGCGCCTTGGCGCTGTCGCCGGCGCCGCTGGCCGTGCTGCCGCCGGCCTGGCCCGCACCCTGCGTGGTGCCCGCGCCCTGACTGGTGCCTTGGGTCGTGCCCTGGGTCGTACCTTGGCTGCCGCTCTGGCCCGGGCTTTGCGCCTGCGCGCCGAGCGCGGCCATCAGCAAGGCGACGGCCAGCACCGTCGATCGTGGTTTTGTTCGCATGTTGTTCTCCTGTAGAGGTTGGGGAAGTCGCTGCTCACTTTTGACACTGGCCCTCGCCCGCAAGTTCGAATAAAAAAATGGCAACACCGGCCACGCTTGTCCAGCCCATGCGTCATCCGGGGCCGCAGCGCGGCCGCACTGATACCGAACTGAGCCTGCACTGATACCGCCCTGCTCTGTCGCCGGCGCGCCGGGCGGCGGACAATCCGGGATCGATATGGGGCCGCTCGCCCCGCCACGCATCAGAAAGTACGTATGACCAGATTGACCAGAGCACTAGCCCGGGAGTTCCAAATGATTCGTGCAGCCGTCTTCATGCCGGGCGCCGGCGGCGCCCTTTACCACGCCGTGCTGCCGATGAACCGCTGCCTGTCGGTGGGCGATTACATCGTCTCGGCCAACGGCATGTTCTTTGCCATCATCGAAGAAGACGGCAAGCTGCGCGTGTACCGGGGATCGGGACTGGAGCGTCACCAGGGCCGCGTGTGGGAAACCAGCCGCAGCGGCACGGGCGGGCGCTTTTTCGCGCTGGTCCAGACCGACGGCAACTTCTGCATCTACAAGGGCGACGATCTGTCGCGCAACGACGGCTGGCACTGGGGCACCCAGATGACGGCCGACGGCGACCAGTTCTACGCCCACCTGCAGGACGATGGCGTGTTCGCGATCTGCAAGGGCGCCGATCCCAGCGACTTCCAGGGCGTGGTCTGGAGCAGCGGCATGGCCGACCCGGTGGTGCGCATCGACGAGGTGCAAACCATCGTCTACGCGCTCGACAGCGCCGAAATCGTGCAGTCGCGCCCGACCGACCTGTACCGCGAAACCGTCAACAACAGCAATCTGCAGACCCAGACCAGCCTGATCAGCGGTTCCGTGACGGTCGCCGATACGGCGGCCTGGTCCGACACACTGGACCTGCAAGGGCCGGTGCCGGGCGACTTCAAGGGTCAGGTTCCGGTGGTCAACGGCACCCGCGTGGTGCTGTCGCCCGACAGCGGTCACCAGTATCTGCGCAACAATGCCGCCACCACTCCCAAGACCTGGGGCTTCAATGCGCCGGCCGCGGTGCCGCCCGAGTCGGCGATGATGTGCCTGGTCGCGGCGATGCGCTCGTCCATCGTGGTGCCCTACACGCTGAGCGGCACGTTCACGCTGCGCTCGGGTGCGCAGGTGCAAGGCAGCATCACCGGCACCTATTCCGGCACCAACTGCCACGACCTGTCGGTGACGCTGACCACCTACGATGCCGGTCCGGCGCCGAGCCACTCGATCAGCCGCCCGCTCACCCCGATGCCCAGCATCACCGGCACGGCGACCGCGCACCCGATCGACGCCCGCACGCACTTTCCGGAGTAGTCCGGGCGGGCCTGCCGGCCCCGCCATAGCCGCAAACTGTGGACATCGCCCAACACCGGGAGGCTTGCCGGGCATAAACGGTCGGAAGCGGCCTGCCGGTGAAAAAAGCTTACAACAAGTTCACTAGGGCAATGTTATAGTTGTTGGAACATGAGCCCGGAACATCCCCCCGTTACTTCTCCCGACGCCAACGCGCCAGACGGCCGCGTTGCGCTCAATGCCGCGCTGCTCAAAACGCTGCGCAAGACGCGCGGCCTGAGCCAGGAAGCGTTGGCCGAGCTGTGCTTCTCGCGCCAGCGTTCGGTGTCGATCGCCTCGATCAAGCGCGCCGAAACTGGCAAGGTGGTGTTGTACCGCACGGCCCGGCACCTGGCCGAGATTTTCGAGATCGATCTCGATCTGCTGGTGATGACGGCCGCGGGCGATCCGGCCGGTGCGGCGCCGTCGGAGCCGGGAGTGGCCAGCGCGCCGGCTAGCGCGTCGGCTAGCGCGTCGGCTACCGCGTCGGCTAGCGCGTCGGCTACCGCGCCGGCTACCGCGCCGGCTACCGCGCCGGATGGTGCCCCGGGCGACGCGATCGCCGCCGCCCCTTCCGCAGCGCCCGCCACGCCATCCCGCAGCGCCGCCGCCAGCGATACGCTGCGCTACGTGATCGAACTGCACATCGACCTGGGCGCGAGCCCCAGCGCCGAGGCGCAGCGCGGCATGCTGGCCCACATCGAGCACTTCGGCGGCGCGCTGGCGCACGGCGCCGCCGCGCCACTGGTGGCGCTGTTCGGCCTGCCCCAGGCCTACCGCAGCGACGCCGAACGCGCCATGCGCTGCGCCATCGCCCTGCGCGGCGCGCTACTGGTACACGGCCTGCGCGCGCTCGCGCTGCGGCTGGTGCGCTGGCGCGACGGTGCACGCGACGACGAAAGCGTACCGCTGCCGACCGCGCGCACGGGCCCGGGGCACGATCCGCTGGCCGCGCCGATCCAGGTGGCGCAGATGCTGGCCGGCCAGCTGGCGGCCCGCTTCGAGTTCAGCGATGGCCCCGCTGACTTCTCCGGCGCGCCGGCCGGCGCCGAGGCGGGCGGGCACTATCTCGACTACCTGGGCGAGCGCCGCGACGCCCCCTTGCAGGCGCTGTCGGGGCGGGTGGCCGAAACGCGCCAGTTCGCCGCGCTGGCCGACGCTGCCCGGGAAGCGGGCGGCACCCATGTGGTGTACCTGCGCGCCATGGCCGGCGTGGGCAAGACCCGCCTGGCCTGCGAGTTCGCCTTGCTGGCCGCGGCGCGCGGCTTCGACTGCCACCGCAGCGCCGTGGCCGACGCCGGCGCCGACAGCTGGCGCGCGCCGCTGGGCGAGCTGGCGCGCAGCTTGCTGGACGAAGAACCGCATGCCGGCGAGCGCGCCGACGATATTTTCTACCTGGCGCTGACCGGTGCGCGCATGTCGTCCGACCAGATGTCGCTGTACGCGGCCATGAGCCACGCCGTGCGCGAACGGGGCATGGCCGACGCCATGGCGGCGCTGGTGGTGCGCTGCGCCGCGCGCGCGCCGCTGCTGCTGTCGATCGACGATCTGCACTGGGGCGAAAGCTATCTGTTCGACGCGCTGGGCGCGCTCTTCGCCGCCACCCGCTACGCCCAGGTGATCTGGGTGCTCGGCTCTCGCGTCGAAGACGATCCGCTGGAAGCATCGCTGCGCCAGCACCTGTTCGAACTTCCCGTCACGGTGCTCGATCTGGCGCCGCTGGCGCCGCGCGACGCGCTGGCGCTGGCCGAACAGTTCGACGACGTCGCGCCCGAACAGCGCCAGCGCTGCGTCGAGCGGGCCCAGGGCAATCCGCTGTTCCTGACCCAGCTGCTGGCCAGCCCCGACAGCGAGCTGCCCGACAGCCTCAAGCACCTGGTCCAGGCGCGTCTGGACACCCTGCCCGCGCTCGACCAGCGCGCGCTGCGCGCCGCCTCGGTGCTGGGCAGCCGCTTCGAGCTGGCCTGGCTGAGCGAGGTGCTGGGCGAGCCGTATCAACCCGATCTGGCGCGCCGCAACTCCATGCTGCGCCGAATCGGCCCGGGCACCTGCGGCTTCGTGCACGACCTGGTCATGCACTGCATTTACGAACTGATCGAGCCGGACCAGCAGCGCCGCCTGCACCGCGCCGTGGCGGCGCTGTACCGCGAACGCGATCCGGCGCAGTCGGCGCTGCACCTGTACCGCGCGGCCGACCCCGGCGCGTTCGACATGATGCTGCGCGCCATCCGCGACAAGCTGGCCGCGCACGAATACGAAGCGGCGCTGGAGCTGACGGCGGAATGCAGCGCCAACGATTCGACCCGCCTGTCCAGCTTTACGCTGGCCCTGCTCAAGGCCCACGCGATTGCCGGCATGGGCCAGCTGGCCGAGTCGCGCGAGGCCTACCAGCACGCGCTGATGCTGGCCGGCCGCCCGCAGGAAAAGATCGACGCCGTGATCGGCCTGGCCACCACCCTGAACATCCTGGAGCAGCTCGACGAGGAAGAGCGCCTGCTGGACGAGACGCTGCCGCTGGCGCGCTCGATCGACGCCGACGCCGCGCTGGCGCGCCTGCTGTACCTGAAGGGGAATATCTATTTCCCGCGCGGGAATTACAGCGAATGCCGGCGCCACCATCAGGACGCGGTGCATCACGCGCGCGCCGCGGCCACCACCGAAGTGGAGGCGCGCGCGCTGTCCGGCGTGGGCGACTCGTATTATGCGCAGGGCCACATGGTGCAGTCGAACCGCCTGTTCGGCGAGTGCATCCAGATGTGCGAGCAGTACGGCTACATCGGCATCGAAGCGTCCAATCGCTCGGCGCTCGGTTCGACCAGCATCTACCTGGGCAAACCGGGCGAAGCGGCGGCCGACGCGCTGCAATCGGCCCTGCTGGCGCACAAGGTCGGCAACCGCCGCGCCGAGGTGGTGGCGCGCATGACGGCCGGCTGGGTGCTGGTGGCCACCGGTGAACTGGACCAGGCCGAGTCGGAAGTGGCGCGCGCGCTGGTGCTGGCGCGCAGCATGGGCAACTCGCGCTTCGAGCCGTTCCTGATGGAGAGCGAGGCGCGCATCGCCTGGCTGCGCGGCGACCGCGCGCTGGCCGAACGGCGCGTGATGGCCGCCGCCGAAGCGGTGCAGCGCATGCAGCTGCAGCGCTTCATCGGGCCTTGGGTGCTGGGCACGGTGGCGCTGTTTACCAGCGATGCGGCGGTGCGCAAACGCGCGCTGCTGCAAGGCGCGGCGTATCTGACGCGCGACTGCCTGGCGCACAATGCGTTCCGGTTTTTTGTCAGCGCGGCCGAGGTGTCGCTGCTCGATGGCGATCTGGTGTCGGCGGGCTTTTATGCGGAGCAGCTGGCCGCGTATGCGCCGGCCGAGCCGTGTGCGTGGGTGGAGCATCATGTCGCGCTGGTGCGGGCCTATGCGGACTATGCGCAGGCCCCGGCGAGCGTTGCGCGCGACGAATCGCGCGACATGCTGCGCAGCCTGCACGGCAAAGCGCGGGACCATGGGTTTTTGCATGCCACGCCGCGCTTGTTCGAGTCGCTGGCCGCGGTCTGAACTTAGTGAGCCGGAGACGGCCGAAGCTTTTCATTTTATCCCATGACAACCTGGTCTTTGGATTTGCAGATCGCCAGCGCTGATCCCGTCTCTGATTGCAAGTTATGAGCATTCGTGATTCCCCCTTTTGCTGCGCTGGCACCACGTCAAAAGGTGTGGCGCAACGCGTACACAGACTTCCCCAGCTGGGCTTACCAGTCGTGATAATCGGTGACTTTTCACGTCACCGAAAATGCTATGCTGAGTCGAAACTGCCCGCATCGAACGATGGCGGCAACAGGCTTTGAATTAGGGAAGCATGACTTTTAAATCTTTATTGCGTGGATCACTTTTCATCGGCGCCTGTTTCGGTGTGGGTGTGTATTTTGTTTCCCTGAAATCCATGGCACTCCTGGATACGGGTATCCGGGTTCCAGCAGAAGTAGTACATCTGGTTTTCAGGTCAAGTGGCAAAAGTAGCGGTTCTGGCACCTACGTTCCCATTTTCAAATACAACGTGAACAACGAGCTATTCATCGAAGGCTCTTCCTCGGGTTCCAATCCGGCTCGCTATGATGTGGGCGAGAGCACATATTTGATTGTGAATCCAAAAAAACCGACTGAATTCCTGGAACCTGGTTTTTTCAGCATCTGGGGAAAATCATTGTTTCTAGGATTATTTAGTTTCGTGTTTTCGATGATCGGAGGCGTCGGGCTATATCTGATGCACCGAAAGGCCAAAAGAGCAGCCTGGCTTGCCACGCACGGCAGGGTTATCAATGCGAACGTCACCAGCATCGGATTGGATACCTCCGTAATCGTCAATGGCCGAAATCCTTATAAAATAGTAGCGCAGTGGCAAGACCCAGCAACAGGTAAGACCCATCATTTTGACAGTGGTCCTTTTTTAAACCCTCTGTGGCATGACCCGTCGGCACACGTGACAGACACGATCGGAGTTCAGATCGATCCAAACGATCCTTCAGTCTACGACATGGTTCTGACCGACATTCCCAGAGACGGCCCTTGAAGATCGGACGCGGGGCCAGATCTGACAATGACCAACAAGGGGCACGACTTCGTCTTCAGCGCTTCTGATTCCAGCGCTGAGGACATGGCCGAATGCCAGATGGGACCCTCTGCTTTGCGCGCAGCAGCAGAAATTAATATATTTCAAGCGCCGGAGCATGTTACGGTCAACGCTGAATTGGGCCAGGAGCCCAACCTTTACGGAGAATTTCTTTTGTTCAGTTTTTGCCATCCGCGTCCATTCAGCCGCAAGGAAGTTGTCGTCATGATGACGCGAGCAAAGGTGCGTCCGGCCGTAACCCCCGGGACCATGCTGGTGGTGGATGCTGATCCGACTACGCCAGGCATGCCCGAAGCATTGGGCGGTCGCGAGCCCGTCGATGCTCCAAAGGTAACTTTCACTGTGTCGTACACGCTAAGCGAATACCTCGGCATTCTAGCCAATCACGTCTGCGCGCATATCTCGTCGACTGCAAAGCGTCCACCTACCCGGGTCTCACGTTGGATTGTTTATGCAAGTTTGGCAGTGTTGGGCCCGCCATTATTCTTTTTCAAGCGCCGTGCCATGCCTACGCTGTCGTTTACGTTTGACGCCAGTGGCATAGAACGAGTGAGCGCGGCAGGCACACAGCGACATCCGTGGTGTGAGGTCAAGGCAGTTAAGCGCTACACGAAAGGGTACCTGCTGTTGTTCGCCGACCAAGGCATGCCTATCCCACACCGCTGCCTCAACGCCAACCAGTCTAGTGTCTTGCGCGCCTTTTTTAAAAATAACGGCCTGGCTTGACCGGCCGATAGGTCCGCTAACGGTGGCGATCTCAAGAGGTGGCCGATATTGATAGGCGCATCCGGGAACGCGGGGTCAGGTCTGACAACCAGACACGACCTCATCTTCAGATGGTCCGGATCCAGCGCTGAGCCCGTGTCCGATTGCCAGACGTGACCCCTGCTTTGTATGGGTCACGGGAACGCGGGGTCAGGTCTGGCAACCAGACACGACCTCATCTTCAGATGGTCCGGATCCAGCGCTGAGCCCGTGTCCGATTGCCAGACGTGACCCCCTGCTTTGTATGACACCACTCCCCGATCCGCACGCTCGTCAATCACTTTTGCCTGTGCAAACGCGCACAGACCAAGTGCGCGAACGCGCCTTGCCTGCAACTCTCAGCTAGCTAGAATGGGTTGGCGACTTCGATCGCCATAACGATACCAACAGCCTGAGACAGCATGCACACCACCCTCCCCGCGCGGGCTTCCTGCGCCGGACCACGCGTCCATTGCTCTCCTCGAATGTTACCCATTCTGGACGCTTGTACGCGTTGACACGCCCCGACGCGCCCGGACCTTTCGCAGATTCCCCCTCGGAGGCTTCCATGACCTTGTCTATCAAACGTACCGCGCGCCTCGCTGTCCTGACCGCGGCGCTCGCCCCATGGATCGTCGCACAAGCGCAAGCGCAGGTCCAAGCCGGCCCCGGCGCCTGGAGCGCCAACCAGACCTGGGCCAGCGACAGCGTCAACGGCGGTGCGCTCACCGGCTACTACTACTGGCCGGCCACCGCCCCGACTCTGGCCGGCAAGCGCGCGCTGGTGATGGTGCTGCACGGCTGCTCCCAGAGCGCCACGGGCGACGTCATCGACGGCAGCTCCGACAAAGGCTACAACTGGAAAGCCATGGCCGACCAGTACGGCGCCGTGATCCTGGCCCCCAACGCCACGGGCAACCTCTATGGCTCGCACTGCTGGGACTGGGCCAAGTCCAACCACAGCCGCAGCAGCGGCCACTCCGGCGTGCTGCTGGACCTGATCAACCGCTTCGTCACCAACCCGCAGTACGCCATCGATCCCAAGCAGGTGTATGTCACCGGCCTGTCCTCGGGCGGCGCGCAGACCATGGTGATGGGCTGCCTGGCGCCGGATATCTTCGCCGGCATCGGCATCAACGCCGGCCCGCCCCCGGGCGTGAGCACTTTTCAGATCGGCGCCGTCCCGTCGGGCTACACCGCCACCACGGCCGCCAACAATTGCAAGAACCTGGCCGGCGCCAACCTGCCCCAGTTCGCCACCCAGATCGCCGGCGTCATCTGGGGCAGCAACGACTTCACCGTTGCGCAAGCCTACGGCCCACTGGATGCTGCGGCCATGCGCAACGTCTACGGCGGCACCTTCACCAAAGGCGCCGCGGCCAGCGTGCCGACCGGAGGCACCAACATCCCCTACACCGACGCCAACGGCAAGCTGCGCACCTCCGAGATCACCGTCACCGGCATGGGCCACGCGTGGCCGGCCGGCCCGGGCGGCCAGAACGGCAACTATGTCGATGCGTCCAAGGTCAACTATCCGGCCTTCGTGATGGATTTCTGGTTCCGCAACAACCTGCGCGTGGCCCAGGTGGCGCCGCCGGCCATGACGTCCTGCAACGCCACCGTGTCGGGCTCCACCGTGACCGTGACCGGCGCGGCCAGCGGCGCCATCGCCAGCTACAAAGTCGTGCTCAACGGACCGACGCCGGTGAGCGACGCGGCCGCCGGCAGCGGGTCCAGCTTCACCAAGGCCTACGCGGCACGCGCCGACGGCTACTACAGCGGGACTGTCACCGCCACCGACAGCGCCACCGGGCTGACCTCGGCAGCGTGCAACCTGGCGCAGGTGCTGGTCGGCACTGCTCCGGCGTTGCAGCCACCCGCCGGGCTTGCCGTGACGGGCAGCAGCGCCACCAGCATCACGCTGAGCTGGAACGGCGCCGCTGGCGCCAGCGGCTACAACGTCTATCGCAATGGCAACAAGGCCAACGGCGCGCCGGTGTCCGCCACCACGTACAGCGACGCCGGCCTGACCGGGTCCACCAGCTACAGCTACCAGGTGTCGTCCCTGAGCAGTGGCGGCATCGAAAGCGTGCGCTCCGACGCAGTCATCGGCAGCACCAGCAGCGGCTTCGCCTGCACGGCGACCACGGCCAGCAATTATGCCCACGTTCAAGCCGGCCGGGCCCGCAACAGCGGGGGTTACGCGCTGGCCACCGGCTCCAACCAGAACATGGGGCTGTACAACATCTTCTACACCAACACGCTGGCGCAAACCTCCGCCGGCTACTACGTGATCGGCAACTGCCCCTGATGTGGTCCGGGGATGATCTGCCGCTGTAGCGATCTTTGATCGGTATCAAAATTGGGTAAGGTGCTCCATGCGCCGCTTGTGGGATCGGCGCATGGTGACGGTCCGACCACGCTGGCCGCGCGCCAGACGAGGTCGCGAAGCTGCACGGGCTGTGGGCGCAATGGCGTCGCGGCGTCATGGCACGTGCGGCGTCCATCACCAACCTGATCAAGGAGAACATCATGACTATGCAAGCCTTCTGGACCCACGGGAACGCCCTGACCATCGAAACGACCGACAGCCTGGCCGGCGCGACGCGCTTCGGCTGGGGCACCGACGTCACCATGAAACCGGGCCAGGCCTCCTGGTTTCACATCCCGCTGGCCTCGCCGGTGATTTCCAGCGGCGTACGCACCCAGCTGCAGCGCGTGTTCGTGCTGTTCAAGAGCGAGGGCGGCAGCATCACCAATGTGCACCTGTACGACGGCGTGTCGAAGTTCAAGGAATTCGATGGCACCTCGCTGGAGGGCGATCATCGCGGCGGCCTCGATGGCACCAATACGCTGGAGTTGCCGTCGCCGCACACGGTGTTGTTCGGCATCGGCATCTCGTTCCGCTTCGCGGCAGGGCCCAGGTCGGCGGCGACCCTGTCGGTGGCCACGGCCGGCGGTGATTTCATTCACTAAGCGAGTGGCCTAAGCGCCTCGCTGCCGGTCCGCGTCAGCCTCTGCCCACGCTGGAGACCATGCACAAAAC
>CALRYE020000086.1:0-25029 GCA_943372275.1 Janthinobacterium lividum | reverse complement strand
AGGCGGCCACGATGAAGCGCGACACATAGGCCGCCACCGGATCGGCGTCACCCTCGAACAGCAGGTCGAACGCCAGCACGCCGCCGAACCGCACCGCATGGAACAGGTCGTTGGAGGTGTCGTTGCGGAAGCGGTAGCCGTCTCCTACCCGGGTCACGCCCCACGCATCGATCGTCGCGCCCGGATCGAAACCGGACAGGTTGCTGAGCGTGACGGTGGCCAGCGGCACGCTGGCGCTGGCGCTCAGTTGCAGGTCGAGATAGCCGCTGGCTGCGCCGAACGACGAGGTATCGATCGCTACGTGAATGACGCCGGCACCGGCCGCGCTGGCCCATAGTGCCAGCGCGAGCGCCACAGCAACGCGTCGGAGCCGGCGCGGCGCGTCTTGAAGGGCTTTTACAAAGAATGTGTGCATCATCGGGTTCCTTAGAATTTGCCCTGGAACAAAGCCGGCGTGTACGACACGGTGGCCCGGGCGGGATTGGTAAAGGTCAGCGCAAGGTTGACGCTGGCGCCGGCGGCGAGCGGCCCGGCCAGCGTGAGGTACGGCGCGCCGGCATGCAGGCCGCTGGCGTTGTCGAGGGTGATACCGCCGGCCAGCCCGGCCAGCTTCAACTGCAACGGCCCGTTCAGCGCGACGCCGGAGGTGTTGGTGATGGTCACCGCGCCGGCGTACTTGCCGCTGGCGCGGTTGAGCAGCGCGCCCTGCTGGTTCATCTTCACGCTGGCGCTGACGTCGGGCGGCAGCACGTTGGCCAGCGCACCGTGAAAGCGCACCTCGGCCAGATTGCCGAACCAGGCATTGCTGTTGACAATCCGGATATAGCGGAACGGTGCGACTGTCGTGGCCGGCAAGGTTTGCCAGTCCAGCGTGCTGGCGGCCTGCGCCGTCAGGGTGGTCCAGTTGGCGTTGTCGCTGGAACCCTGGACCACGGTGCCGCGGATGCGCGCGTAATTGCCGTCCTGGCGGGGCGCCAGTTCGACCCCGGTCAGCACGGCACGCCGGCTGTCCTTGAAGTCGAACGTGATAAAGCTGCCGGTGCCGGAATTGCTGCTGCCGATGCGGTAGTCCGACACCGTGGCCATGTTCGCGTCGAACAGGCTGCGGGTATTGGCCAGGGTCGTGGCGGCCGGCCGGTCGAGGGTGGAATCGATCAGCGTGGCCACGTCCGCCACGTTGGCGATGACGTCCGATTCGTCCACCACGGTAAGCGCCGAGCTGTCGGTGGTGGACGACACGGGCGCGCCGTCGCGGCCGTTGGCCAGTTTGTAGGCGATGGCCAGCGTGACCGGCCCGCTGGCGCCCGATGGCAGCACGGTGCTGGCGGTAAAGGACGCGTTGTTGCTGGTCGTCACCACGGCCGGCTGGCCATTGATGCGGACACTGACCGCATTGATGGCGTCCTTGGCCACAAAGTTCAGCGTGACGGTGCTGCCCGGGGTGACCCGGTTACGCAGCGCTTGCGGCGAGCTCATCGATACGCTGGCGATTTTATTGCTCGACTCGACCACGCCGTGCAGCCTCAGCTCGGACAGGTTGCCGAACCAATTATTGCCGTTATAAATGCGCACGTAGCGGTAAGGCTGGGGCGCGCCGACCGGCAGGGTCTGCCATTCGGCGCTGGACGCGGCCGCGCCCGACATGGTGGTCCAGCTGGCGTTGTCGTTCGAGCCCTGCGCCACCACCCCGCGCACCCGGCCGAAATTGGTGTCCTGGCGCGCCAATACCTCCACTTTCGACACCGTGGCCGTGCCGCCCTGCTTGAAGTCGAAGGTGACGTAGCCGCCGCTGCCGCTGCCGCTCACGCGGTAATCGGTGAAGGTGGCCAGATTGCTGTCGAGCAGGTTGCCGGCGTGGGTGGCGGCATCGGCGCCGCTGCGCCCGCTCGAGTCGGTCACGGCGGCCACGCCAAGCAGGTTGCCGATCAGCGTCTTCTGATGGGCCAGGGTCAGCGTGGAACCATCGGTGGTGAAATACACCGGCGCGGCATCGATCCCGGCGGCGCTCTTGTAGGTCAGCTGCAGCTTGAGCGGACCGTCGGCCACGCTGTCGTTGGCGACCCATGTTGCGGTCCAGTTCAGATTGTCGGCGCTGCTCACCGTGGCCGCCTGGCCTTGCACGGTCACGGCGACGCCGTTGATCGGCTGGGTCGACTGGAATGCCACCTTGACCGTGTTGCCGGCCACGATGCGGTTCTTCAGCTGCTGCGCGGAGCTCATCGACACCGCGGACAGCAGATTGAGCGCTTCATGGCGCTCGCCGACGATGCGCAGCTCGGCCAGTTCGAGCATGGAACTGCTCGGCGCGACCATCTGGAGTTTCAGAAAGCGCCAGCGCCGGCCCTGCAGTTCGTCCTCGACACTCAGGCTCTGCATATCTTCGGTCACGCTGGTCTGGCCCGGGGTCAGGCGGGTCCAGTTTTCCTTGTCGTCCGAGCCAAACACGGCCACGCCGCCTATGCGCTCGGGAAAGCTCATGCGCACCTGCAGCCTGAACTGGCTGGCCGAGACGCGGAAGTCGGGCCCGAAGTCGAGTATGTGGGACAGATTCACCGCGCGGGTGTACACCACGAAGGTGCCGGGATCGTTGTCGAGCGCATTCGGCACCTCGTTGCCGAAGGTTGAGCTGAGCAGCATCGTGCTGTAGTCGAGCGTGCCGTCGGCCAGCGACGGGTTGAGCAGCCGCAGACCGGCCACGGCGGCGCTCAGGCCGGCGAGCCGGGTGGTAAATTCGGTGTCGGTGGCGCCCGTGAGCGCGCCTGCGGCTGCGGCGGAAGCTGCGGCATAGGCCTGACGGCTGGTGCTGGTGTAGGCAAGCGTGCTGGAGTAGCCTGCGCCGGCTGCCTGCAGCGCGCCGGCGCGGTCGGCTGCCACCACCACCTGCACGCGCCGTGAGGTGACGGTGGTGCCGTCCGAGGCCGTCACCACAAACGTATAGGTGCCGGCCTGGGCAGGCTTCCAGCTGAACGCGCCGGTGGCGGCATCGAACACGGCGCCGGCGGGCTTGCTGTCGATCTGGTAGGTGACGCTGTCGGCATTCGGGTCGGTGGCCGCGAACGAATAGGACAGCGCGGCGTCCGAGCCGGCGTAGGTAACCACGTTGAGCTGGGCGGGCCCGGCGCCGAACACCGGCCCGGTCAGCAAGGTGCCGGCCTGCACGTTGATGTGGTCGATCTGGACCAGCGTGCCGGCGCCCTTGATGTTGAAATAGACCAGATCGCCCAGGGCGGTGTAGCTGTCCAGTGCAACGGGCACGTAGCGCCACTGGCCATGGGTATCGGGCAATGTCAGCGTAGTGCCAAACACGTCCATGGTCGCCACGCCGTTGGTGCGCACGCGGATGCCCAGATTCTTGGACGCATGGGCCGAACCCAGCAAGGCGATCTGCGTGCCGGCGGGCGTGGCAGTCACCTCGACATAGCGGGCGGTGGCGTCCTGCGCTGCCACCGCGTTGGCGTCGAAGGCGGAAAAGCGGTCTTCGATCTGGCGGTACGGTTCGACGACGGGCCGCACCAGGTAGTTGGCGCCCTCCCCCTGCGCCGCGGCGGGCGGGATGAACAGCCAGAAATCGCCACCACCATCGACGCCATCCCAATTGTAAGCCACCCGCTGCGAGAACAGGCGCGTGTAATGCGGCAGTGTCTGCTCGACATCGATGCCGCGCACGTATTTGTAGTAATACCAATGCTCCCACAGATTCTGGGTGTTGCGGCCGCGATACGACGACGACAGCTGGCGGTACACGATGGTCGGGTTGCCGGCCGGGTCGGTGTGGGCTGCGGTCGGGGTCCACGGCACTTCGTAGCCGAGCATGTATTTGGCAAAATATTCGGTGGCCGCCAGAATGCGGTCGTTGAGGAACTCGTACGGCCCGACCGCGCCCACCTCCTGCGATGGGGTGCCGTGCACGGGATCGACCTTGGTGTTCTGGGCAAGCATCATGCGCGCCAGCAGGTGCGCATTGGTCAGGTCGCCCGCGCCGTGAGCCTGGTCGCGCCCCATTTCCACGTGCTGGACGATCGGATTGTCCACCAGCGCGCCGGTGTCGTCGTTGCGCTCGACCAGCCGGAACAGCTGCTTGATGGCGCCGTTCTCGCCCTGGTCGGTGGCGCTGCGGTTGACGGTGAACCACTCGACCGCTTCGTCGTAGCGCGCGCGGTTACCGGTAAAGATGTAGCCGGCCATCGCCCCCAGCAAGGGATAGGTGTGCTGGTTCATGAAGTGGCCGTTCGAATACTGGAACGTATCAATCACCGGCATGACCAGGTTGCTGCTGAATCTCTCCGTGTCGTCATCGGTCCAGCGCAGCGCCTCGTTCTGCGTGCTGGTGTAGCGCAGCAGCTCGGCGGCGGTGACCATGCGATTCAGGGGAATGCCGCTGTGGATGTGGGCGTCGTTGTAGTAGGCGTACCTGGTCGGGTCCATGCGCGACCAGATGCGGATGATGCGCATGGCGTTGGCCCGGTACACCTCGTCGCCGGAAACGACGTACAGCAGCGCCTGCGTGTAGGCTTTCAATCCGTCGGCAATAAAGCGCGACTGGAAGCTCTGGCTGTTGAACGCATCCTGCGCCGGCATGGTCGGATCTGTACTGCTCTGGTTGCTCGAGGTGACGGTTTTTGCCGCCGCCGGCAACAGTAGCATCTGGTGGAAGTACGTGTTCCAGGGTTCTTTCTTGGCCAGTACCTGGGTTCGCATGCTGTCGAGCACGTCTTTGGTCAATCCGACGCCCGGGTGCTTGAAGCCGCTGGCGTCGATGCTCTCGGTGATGACGGGACGGTAGCTGGTGGCGATGGAGTCGAGCGTATCGGCGGCCCGCGCCTGCATGCCGAAAGGCTGGATCGTCAGCCCGACGTTCAGCGCCAGCACGGCGCCCAGCACGCATGCGGCCGACCGGGTCAGTTTAAATCTCTTCATTGATACTTCTCCATTGGTTGTTTTTATGAAGCCGGGTCAAGCCCGGTCTGGCGACGCTCGCGCGCTGCCGGCCGCCTCGCGCAGCGCGGCAAGCATGGCCGCCCCCACCGGCGACAGCTGACGATTGCGGCGGGTGATGATGCCGTAGACATCGGTGGGAAGATGCAGGTCGAACGGTAAAACTGCGAGCGCGTGCCCGTCTGCGACGCAGCGCAGCAGCGCCAGCGGCAAGGCGGCGATCATGCGGTCGCCTTGCAGGAGTGCTAGCACCAGCGGCAGCTGCGCCGTGGACACCGACGCAGCAGGCGGCGCGAGGCCTTGCGCCAAAAACATCGACATCAGCCGTTCGCCCAGCACGCTGCCGGCCGGCGGCAGTATCCACGCCTGCTCCGCCAGCTCGGCCAACGTGACGCGCTCGCGTCCGGCCAGCGCATGGCGCGCGCCCGTCACCAGCACATGGGGCTCCTCGCTGATCACCTCGAACTGCACGTCGCTCTGCTGATCGGCATCGGGCATGCGTCCGACGACGATGTCGTAGGTGCCCATGCGCAGACCATCGACCAGGGTGCGGCTGGCAGCGACATCGAGCGTCACCCGGGCGCCCGGCGCGCGTTGTTCGAGCAGCGCGATGGCGCGCGGCAGCAGGCCGACCGATGGCGTCTGAATGCTGCCCAGCGCCACCTTGCCGCGCACGCCTGTCGCCAGTTCGCGGACTTCGTCGTAGCCTGCTTTCATCTCGGCCAGCGCCGCGCCGGCGCGCCTGATCAGCACCTGGCCGCAGGTGGTCGCGCGCACGCCGCGCGGCAGCCGCTCGAACAATTGCACGCCGAGTCCCTGCTCCAGTTCGGCCAGCAATTTGGACGCGGCCGACTGCGTCATGTGCGCCGCTGCCGCGGCCGTGACCACCGACGCGCAGCGCCCCAGCTCCACCAGCAGCACCAGATGACGAATCTTCAGATGCGAGCGCACAAAAGGGTCCGACGATGTCTCGATCATGGCGCGGTGGCGGGCTGTCTGTATTTTTTGTTATCGATATCTTTGTTGGATGGTACGGCGCGGCTGCGCGCCGTGTCAAGACGTTTGTTGCGCGAGGTGTGCGGCTAGGTGTGCGGGTAGGTGTGTGGCTAGATGCGCGGCTAGGCGTGCGGCTCGGTGCTGTCGCGCTTGATGAACGTGTAGGGCATCAGCCGGTGTTCGATCTGGTGCGCATGGCCCGTGCGGCGCGCGCGTATGTGTTCGAGTATCAGGTCGACGGCGCTGCGCGCCATGTCGCCGATGGGCTGGTGAATCGTCGTCAGCTCCGGCCAGATCGTGGTGGCAACCGGCGTATCGTCGAACCCGCAAATGGCCAGTTCGTCGGGCAGGTGCAGGTGCATGCCGTGGGCCACCGCCACCACCGCTGCCGCCATGTCGTCGTTGCTGGCGAAGATGGCGCTCGGCCGGCTGGCCTGCGCCAGCAGTTCGCGCGCCGCCACCAGCCCTGAGCGGTAGGTGAACAGGCCCTGGGCGATCCGCTCGGCCGGCACGGCCAGGCCGGCTTCGCGCATGGCGTCCAGAAATGCCTGGTAGCGCAGCTGGGCAGGCGTGTGCTCCGGGTCGCCCTTGATGAAGCCGATGTCGGTGTGTCCGAGCGCGATCAGGTGCTGCGTCATGGTGTAGGCGCCGTCGTAGTCGTCGATGCGCACGGCCGACACATCCGGCGCCGGGCGCCCGGTGGCCACCGCCACCACGGGAATGCCCATCTCGCGCAGGTGCTTGAGCGCCGAGCGCGAGTCGCACAGTGGCGGCGGCACCAGGATGCCGTCGGCGCCTTCGGCGACCAGCTTGTCGATGGCCTTGCGCTGGCTGCGCAGATCGTCGCAGTTTTCCAGCACCAGCTGCGCGCCGTTCTGGCTGCACTGCCCCATGGCGCCGACCAGAAAGGCGCTGAGGAAGGCCGCGCTGGGATTGCTGTACAACAGGCCGACGCGCAAAGTGCCCACCCGGGCAGCGCGCGCCGCCATGTTGACCTGATAGTTCAGTTCGCCAATCACCCGGACCACCTTGTCGCGCGTCTTGTCGCTGACGTGAGCACTGCCGTTGATCACCCGCGACACCGTCATGGCCGACACGCCCGCTTCACGGGCGACGTCGTACAGGGTGGCGCTGGGGCTGTGCTTGAGTAGACTGTCCATGTGTCGGCAAAGGGGCGTGCCCGGGACTGCCGGGTCGGCCATGTTATCAATGTTATCGAACAAAATCGGGATGCTACAGCACTTGCGCCGGCGCGGCCACTAGATTATCGTCGGGCTGGATATTTGTTCGTAGGGCATGCAAAAGCTTGACAGCAAGCTCTCCGGCACGGTAACGTTATCGATATCATGCGCAGTGGGAACTGACGCGTGGCCGACTCGCACGCCGTGCCACCGTGCCGGACCTGCGCAGCCCGCATTTCCGTCTCAACCCGCCGCCATCAGAACACCGATAGCGGCAGAAGGATTCCAATGACCAGCAAGCAGTCGCACTTCCGCTTTCTCTGCACCTTCCTGTACGTGTACTTCTTCGCCCAGGCGATGAGCATGTCGCTGCTGGCCTTGTGGCTGCGCTCGACCCTGCAGCTGAGCGGCATCGAGACCGGTATCGTGTTTTCGGCCAACTTTATCGCGGCCATGTGCTCGCAGCCCATCTACGGTTTTGTGTCCGACAAGGTAGGCATGCGCCGCCACATCCTGTGGGCGGTGGCGGCGCTGTGCCTGACGTCGGGCCTGTTCCTGGTGTACGTCTACGGCCCGCTGCTGAAAAGCCACGTGCTGCTGGGCGCGGCGCTGGGTGGCATTTACCTGGGCATCACCTTCATCGCCGGCAGCTATGCGGTCGAATCGTATGTCGACCGGATCGGCCGGGCTTACGGCTTCGAATACAGCCGCGTACGCCTGTGGGGCTCACTGGGCTTCGCGTCCGCCGCCTTCATGACGGGTCGCCTGTTCAACATCAACCCGGATATCAACTTTTTCCTGGCCTCGGGCGCCGGCCTGGTGCTGCTGGCCCTGCTGACGCTGTGGCGCCTGCCCGAGCATGCGGCCGTGCATACCCAGGCCAGCAGCGTGCGCCTGGGGGAAGCTGTCGGCCTGCTGCGCGACCGCCACTTCTGGCGGTTCATGCTGTTCGTGCTGACCGTCACCAACATCTACCTGGTGTACGACCAGCAGTTCCCCAGCTATTTCGCGTCGCTGTTTCCCACCAAGGCCGAGGGCGCCGCCATGTTCGGCTACCTCAATTCGGTACAGATTTTCGTCGAGGCCGGCGGCCTGTTCGTCGCCCCGCTGCTGGTCAGGCGCATCGGCGCCAAGAACGGCCTGCTGCTGGCCGGGTCGATCATGCTCATTCGGATTGCCGGTTCCGGCCTGGCGGATGGCCCGCTGTCGATTTCGGCCATGAAGATGCTGCATTCGCTGGAACTGCCCATCATGCTGGTGTCGGTGTTCCGCTACATCGCCTACCACTTCGACAATCGCCTGTCCTCCACCGTGTACATGGTGGGCTGGAGCTTCGGTCACTCGCTCGGATTGGCGGTGCTCTCGCCCATCGTCGGCAAGTCGTATGACCTGATCGGCTTTCCCAATTCGTACCTGCTGCTGGCGGCGCTCGGCGCGGTGTTCCTGCTGCTGTCGGCGTGGAGCCTTGAATCGACTCCGCCCGAAGTAACCGGCGCAAAATCGGCGCCGCCGGCAGCCGACGCCAGCGCCGCCGCCTGACCATTCAATCAAGGACACTCATGAACACAGTCTGCCTGCGCCGCGCATGCGCCCTGCTGATCGCCGCCGGCGTTATGACGGGTTGCCAGCAGCTTCCCACCACCGTTGCGGGCGCCCCCGTCGGCAGTGCCAGCAACGCTGCGGCGCCGTGGCAGGCGGACCTGGGCGACGGGCGCTATCAGAATCCGGTGCTGCACGCCGATTACGCCGACCCGGACGTGATCCGCGTCGGCGCCACCTACTACATGACCGCGTCGAGCTTCAACAACATTCCCGGCCTGCCCCTGCTGCAGTCGTCCGACATGGTCAACTGGGAGCTGGTCGGCCATGCGCTGCCGCGCCAGGTGCCCGAGGCGCACTTCGCCGTGCCGCGCTTCGGCGCAGGCGTGTGGGCGCCGACGCTGCGCCACCAGGGCGGCAAGTTTCACATCTTTTACCCGGACCCCGATCACGGCGTGTACGTGGTCAGCGCCGACAACTTCGCCGGCCCGTGGAGCGCGCCGCGCCTGCTGCTGGGCGGGCGCGGCATCATCGATCCGGCCCCGCTGTGGGATGACGACGGCCATGCGTGGCTGGTGCACGGCTGGGCCAAGAGCCGCTCCGGCATCAACAACATCATCACCCTGCGCAGCATGGCGCCCGATGCCAGCGCCCTGCTCGACGCCAAGGGCAAGGACATCATCGACGCCAACCGCATCGCCGGCTACCACACGCTGGAAGGCCCCAAGCTGTACAAGCGCGATGGCTGGTACTACATCTTCGCCCCGGCGGGCGGCGTGGAGACCGGCTGGCAGGCGGTGTTCCGCGCGCGCAGCATCGACGGCCCGTATGAGCACCGCAATGTCATGGACCAGGGCGACACGCCCGTCAACGGCCCCCATCAGGGCTCGTGGGTGCGCACCGAGGCTGGCAGCGACTGGTTCTTCCACTTCCAGGACAAGCAGGCCTATGGCCGCGTGATGCATCTGCAGCCGATGCGCTGGGAGGACGGCTGGCCCGTCATCGGCGCGGCCGCGCAGGGCGCCACCAAGGGCCAGCCGGTACTCACCCACGCCAAGCCGGTGCCGGGCCGTTTCGCCGCCAAAGCCCCCCCCGGCAGCGACGAATTCGACAGCGCCACGCTGGGGCTGCAATGGCAGTGGAACGCCAACGCCCAACCCGACTGGTATTCGCTCGCCGCGCGGCCCGGGCGCTTACGCATGTTCAGCCAGATCTGGCCAGAGGCTGCCGACTTCGTGCGCGCCGCGCCGTCCATCCTGAGCCAGAAGCTGCCCGCGCCGGCGTTCACCGTCGACACCCGCATCGAGGCGCGCCTGTGGAGCGAAGGCGACCGCGCCGGCCTGATACTCAATGGCCTTGGCTACGCCTGGCTGGGCCTGCGCAAGACCGGCTTCGCCACCGAACTGGTGTACACCACCTGCGGGCCCGTGTCGCTCAAGTGCAGCGAGACGGGCACGGTGATCCTGCCCGACGCGCCGCCGTCTATCCATCTGCGCATGACCATGCAGAGCGGTGCGCTGGCGCAGTTCTACTACAGCGTCGACAGCCTGACCTTCCATCCGGTCGGCGCGCCCTTTCCGGCCAGCCGGGGGCGCTGGGTCGGCGCGCAGGTCGGCCTGTTCGCGGTCGGCCTCAAAAGCTTCGCCGGTGCGCCCGCGTCCATCGACGTCGATTACTTCCGCGTGACGCGGTAAGTGTCGCCAGAAGCAAGGCCTCAACATAAGCCCCATTGTTATCGATAACCCAATTACCGAGACCTGAAGAAATGAAAAGATTAATCACGATTGTCTGCCTGGCGCTCTGGCTGCCACTGTGCACCAGCGCGCAGGAGATCGTGGCCCAAAGCCGCACCAGCGTTCACTCGCCCGATCGCAAGCTGCAGCTGGATTTTTACCAGAAGCGCCTGCCCGGCGGCACCCGCGCCATGTACTACACGGTCAGCTACAAGGGCAAGCCGGTCATCAGGGAGTCGCTGCTCGACCTGGAACTGGACAACCACCTGTCGGAAAGCGCGATGGCGCTGCCGCTCGACCGGCAGGCGCGCTGGTTCGACAACCTGGCGGTGGCCAAGATCACCACCAGTTCGGCCGACAGCAGCTGGCGTCCCGTCACGGGCGAACGGGCCGCGATCCCGGAGCGCTACAACGCCGCGGCGGTCCACCTGGTCAAGGACGACAACCCGAGCTACAAGATGGCGGTCGAGCTGCGCGCCTACGATGAAGGCGTGGCCCTGCGCTACTTCTTCCCCGAGAACGAGAAAGGCACCTACTTCCGCATCAAGGGCGAGCACACGGAATTCGCGCTGCCCGCCGGTACCCGCGCCTGGTTCCACGGCTGGGCGCAGGCGCCCTACCGGTTGCTGCCGCTGGCCGGCTGGCCGGACGAATCGGAGCGCCCCCTGACCCTGGAGCTGCCGGGCGGCCTGCACGTGGCGCTGGTGGAAGCGCAGATGGTCGACTACGCGCGCACCAAGTTCAAGCTGAGCAAGACCAAACCGGACACCCTGGTGACCTCGATGCACGATGCTGCCGACCTGATTTCGCCGTTCGCCACACCCTGGCGCGGCATCATGGTGGCCGAGACTCCCGGCCGGCTGGCCGAGAACAACCACTTCATCCTGAACCTGAACCCGCCTTCCCGCATCAAGGATGAAAGCTGGATCAAGCCGGGCAAGATCATCCGCGTGATGACCCAGACCACCGCCGACGCCAAGGCCAACATCGACTTTGCCGCGCGCCACCAGCTGCAGTACATCCTGTTCGACTGGAAGTGGTACGGGCCGGCGTTTTCATTCGACTCGGACGCCACCCGCGTGGCGATACCCGACTTCGACCTGCCGGCCATCATCGCCTACGCCCGCGAGCGCAACATCGGCGTCTGGCTGTACGTGAACCAGCAGGCGCTGCTCACGCAATCGGACACGCTGTTCCAGACTTACCGCGCGTGGGGCGTCAAGGGCGTCAAGTTCGGCTTCGTGCAGGTCGGCTCGCACCGCTGGAGTACCTGGATCCAGAAAGCCATCGAGCAGGCTGCGGCGGCCGGCATCATGGTCAACGTGCACGACGACTGGCGCGCCACCGGCGAACAGCGCACCTGGCCCAACCTGGTCACGTCCGAAGGCATACGGGGCAACGAAGAAATGCCGGATGCGACCCACAACACGGTACTGCCGTTCACCCGCTTTATCGCCGGCGCGGCCGACTACACCATCTGCTACTACAACCCGCGCATCAAGACCACCCGCGCGCATCAGCTGGCGCTGGCGGCGATCTACTACAGCCCCCTGCAGACGCTGTACTGGTACGACAAGCCGGAAATGTCCGACCACGGCCCCGAGCTGGAATTTTGGGATCGCATCCCGACCACCTGGGACGACAGCCGGGTGCTGCAAGGCGCGCCGGGCCACTTCGTCACCACCGCGCGCCGCAAGGGCGACCAATGGTTCGTCGGCACCATCACCAACAACGATGCGCGCCGGCTGACCGTCAAGCTGGACTTCCTCGACAAGGGCAAGCGCTACGAGGCCACCATCTTCGAGGACGACGGCAGCGGCATCGGCGACAAGAGCCGCGTCAAGCTGGCCCGGCGCATCGTCACGTCGAGCAGCGTGATCGAAGCGAACATGCCGGGCTCCGGCGGGCAGTCGATCTGGTTGCGGCCCGCCACGACGCTTATTCAATGAGCGCTACTCAATGAACCTTACCCAATGAACAGCAAAGGAATCACCGGCATGACCGCCCCTCTCAATACCGCCGCGCCGGAAGCGCTGCAGGATACCGCGGCGCGCCAGCGCTGGCGCCACGGCGCCGACACGGCAGGCGTGAGCCGGACCATCGCGCTGGCCATCGAGCGCGCGCTGGCGCAGATCGACCGCAATCTCGTTCATTTCGGCGACGCGTACCCGGCGCCATCCAGCGTGGCCGGCATCTACCCGGCCATGGGCAACGACGAATGGACCAACGGCTTCTGGACCGGCATGCTGTGGCTGGCCTACGAGCTGACCGGCGCGGCGCGCTACCGCGAGGTGGCCGAGACCCACGTGCGCAGTTTTCACCAGCGCCAGCTGGAACAGCGCAACACCAATCACCACGACCTGGGTTTCCTGTACAGCCTGTCCTGCGTGGCGGGCTACCAGCTGACCGGCAGCGACATCGCGGCCGAAGCGGCGATGGGCGCCGCGCGCCTGCTGCTGACGCGCCACGGCGAGCGCACCGGCATCATCCAGGCCTGGGGCGACCTGACGGACCCGGACCAGAGCGGGCGCATGATCATCGACTGCAACCTGAACCTGCCGCTGTTGTACTGGGCCAGCAACTACAGCGGCGAGGCGGCATTCCGCGAGGCGGCCGACGCCCACATCGAGCAGGCCGCGCGCCACATCGTGCGCGCCGACGGCTCGACCTTCCACACCTTTTTCTTCGATAGCGCCACCGGCCTGCCGCGCCACGGCAAGACCCACCAGGGCCATGCCGACGATTCGTGCTGGGCGCGCGGGCAGGGCTGGGGCATCGCGGGCTTCCCGCTGGTGTACCGCCACAATGGCGACGCCCGCCTGATCGAGCTGTCCAAGGTGCTGGCCAACTATTACATGAACCGCCTGCCCGACGACGGCATCTGCTATTGGGACCTGATCTTCACGTCGGGCGACCACGAGCGCGACAGCTCGGCGGCGGCGATTGCCGCGTGCGGCCTGCTGGAGCTGGCCGCCAACCTGCCGCTGCAGGACCCGTTGCGCGTCGAGTACGAGCGCGCGGCGCTGGGCACCGTGGCCGAGCTGGCCGGCAGCTATGCGACCGTCGATGCGGCGCCGGGTGCCGGCTTGCTGCGCCATGCGGTGTACCACATGCCCAACCGCGTGGGCGTCGACGAAGCGTGCATCTGGGGCGATTACTTCTACCTGGAAGCGCTGGTGCGTCTGACCCGCAGCTGGCATCCGTACTGGTAGTCCGAACCCGAGGAGGGTATAGCTAAACGCACCCCCTCTCACCACGGACCCCGTCGTCCCCGCCTGCGCGGGGAAGGCGGCTCAAATGGTGTTGGTTAAAACAGGCGCCGCCCCCTGCCGCTAGCGAATCTGACTGGCCGCCATCGCCGGCATATCGAAGATTTTTTCAAGCCGCTTGCCCGCGCTTACCCTACGCGCCTTGAGTCGCATCGCCCTTCCCTCGACAACGACGTGCATTGTATCCGGCCAGGACGCAGGCACGCGCAGCTGCGACGGCGTGCTGGCGGTGTAGCGCCACTTTCCCCCATCCTGCCACAGCGCCGCCGAAGTGCCGTCGGTACGCGCGCGAATCGCGAACCCGTGCGCCGCCACCTCGCTTCCATGACCCAGAAACAGGTACACCAGCTGCCCTTCCCGCTCGGCGGCGATGCCGTAACGCCCGCGCAGGCGCCCCTCTGCATGATCGAACACACCGGCGGCGCGATCGGTAGACATGATCAGCTGGCGGCGCTGGCCGGCGGTGCTCACCCGTAGTCCGTACGCGTGAGCGGCCGGGGTCAGCTCGTCGACCTGCAGCACGTTCGGGGCAGCACCGTCGCGCACCGGGTCGAACACCACGCCGAACGGCCGGGTCCAGGCCTGCCCGCTGTGACGCACCACCATGGTCGGCATGCGCGCCTTATCTAGCCCTGCCGGGAGCATGCCTGCACTCCAGGCAGTCGACGGTGGCGCCGACACCGAAAAAAATTCGCGCCCCGCCCCGCCCTGCAGCCACGCATGCATGGCCACGCTGCGCTCGGGCAGTTGCAGGTGGAAACGCGCCTGCAGCGGCCCCGGCGATACCAGCGCGCGCCGCTCGCTCCAATAGTCGTACCCGATCAGATCGTTGTCGGCGAACGCCAGTTTGGTCGAGACCGTGGTCGGCAGCACGGTCCCGCCAGCGCCGACAAACTGCAGCGACTGGGCGAGATTGTGATAAATGTAGTCGTGATAGCGGTCCTGTCCGTCGCGCCGGCGCGAGCGGAAGATGTCGACAAAATAGCCGCTTGTACCATCCTGGCGCACGATGCCCATCTGGCGGCGCTGATCGGCATCGGTCTCTGGCTCGCGCATGCTCACGTCCGAAAAGGTCGCCCACGGAAACGCCGCGGCGGCAGGGCTGCCGGACGCCGGGTAGAGTGCATCAACCGTCAGGGGATGATGGCTCTTCATCGGCGCATAGGTCGAGCGGCCGTCCACCACCACCGTGTTGTGCGCGGCGAACTGCGAATAGTAATCCCGGTAGTCGTACTGCAGATAGCCGGAACCGCGCCCGCTTTCCGGCCCGATGTTCACGCCGTGCGCGAACAGTTCCATGGCGATGCCGTTGGCATGCGCGTGGTTGCCGTTCGATCCTGCCTGCGAGATGGCCAGGGCGCGCTCGCGCCCGTCCGCACCTTGATACCCGCTGCGTTGCACCAGCCAGCTGGGACCGGGAGCGTGAAAGGTCGGCGTCTGAAAGTGCTGGATTTGTGCGGCGTTGGCTTGCACGTCCGCCTGCGCGGGAGCCGGCGCGGCATGGCGCAGCAGCGCATGCACCGCATCGCCGCCGCCCGGAGCGGAACCGGAGCGGCCGCCGCCCAGCGCCGTCAGCAGACGCGCAAACTGCGCGGCCATGCCGGCGTCGCCGCGGCGCAGCGCATATGCGTGCAAGCCTTCGATCGCAGCGGTGCGCAGGTGCTCGTAGCGCGTGTCGCCGAAGCCGACCACGCGCGCGTTCGGCAGCAAATACTGGGGCACGGCCAGAGCCGCTCGCGCCAGCACCGGCATCTGCGGCAGCAGGTCAATGCCGAACACGCGCTCAAGCAGTTCAAGGATCTCGACATAGTCGCCCAGCACGTTCATCGAATAGATAGGCGACTCGTTCCACATCGCCGAGCGCGCGTCATAGCCCGAATCGAGCAGCCGCTTGAGCGACCACTGGCGCACTCCCCTGCCCTCGACCGCGGCATTCAGATAGTACTGGCGCCCGCGCTGGTCGGCATAGGCCCCGTCGTCTTGCAGCACCGCGGCGATCTGCAGGATAAAACGCGCTTCGATCAGGTTCCAGTTATTCCACGGGACGCCATTATCGATAATCAGTTCAGCCCACTTCCTGAAAGCGTCGTCGATGCGTCCTTGCAGTTCCGGTGCCGCGCGGGCCTTGACGTACGGGTGCAGGAACTCATAGGTCTCCGTCAGCGGCCCGACGATGTCTTCATGGATGACCTCGAACGATTGCAGGCCGACCAGGGTCTGGTCGTGACCCTGATTCAGATCGATGGGCGTGTCGCGATAGGACAGGCCGGTCATGTAGGTCTGGAAGATATCGTAGGCGAACTGCGCGTACGCCTGGTCTCCGCTGACCCAGTGCACTAGGGCGGCGTCGCGCGCCAGCGCCACGATGCGCATGTTAATGCTCTCCACGATGCGTCCGGTCTTGGCCTGCGGCGCCCATTCCCATGGCTGACCGGACGCCTCGCGGTTCTGCAGATACAGCTTGTCGCCCTCGCCCATGTAGGGCTTGACGTCTTCCAGGCGCGGATTCATGTAGACGGTGGCGCTGTCGCGCCCTCCGGTAAAGCGCACGGTCGGCGCGGGAGCGGTGCCATCGGCGTGGTCGTACAGGCCATTCTTGACGTATATCCGGGTATGCTTGCCCTGCCAGTACATTTGCAGGCGCGAGACGATCCAGGCCGGATCGCTTCGATGGCGCGCGACATAGGGTTGCACGCGCGCCTTGATGGCGTCGAACCGACCGCGCGCATCGGGGTCCGCTTCCAGGCGGGCGCGCAGCGCAGCAGCGCTAGCCTCGGCGCCAGACCCCAGATCGGCTGCGCCGGCTGGCAGCGCGCTTAGCGCGCAACAGGCCAGCATGACGCTGACTACGGTTGATTTCAATTTCATTAAACGAGGTTCCTGAAGATTGTTCGGGTGGCGTCAGGGAGATTGCGGGGAATCGGCCGTCCACATGCCGACAACAAATTATAACGACGGATAGCCCAATTAAGGTATCGATAACAAAATTTACGTTGCGCTCTATTGGCAACACCAAAAAGTGCTGGTCAAGCGCCCGGAACCGATGCTAAGATGCATTCGGTGATATCGATAACAGGCAGTCTCCTGCGAATCTGCAGTGCCGGTTGTCGGAAGGGGTCTCTCATTGCGCGGTCACATCCCTGCGCGCTTTCGTTATCGTGGGCTGGCCCGTTCAGCCCACGATCTTTTTCGTGCGGCCTCCCTTTCGCTCCCGCCAGCATTTCCTGTACAGTGACGCACGCGCGGTGCTACCTGGCGGGGATCGATAACACACTGCCACCCACCTGCATCGGTTAAACCGGAGGATTCACGATGTTTTGCAAAACCCTGCACGCCACCCACCCCGACATGATGGCGGGCGTCAGCAACGACCAGCTGCGCGAGCGCTACCTGATGGAGGGCATGTTCGTGCCCGGACAGGTGGTGCTGAACTACTGCCACGACGAACGCTTCATCATCGGCGGGGCCAGCCCGGTCGGCCAGCCGCTGGCCCTACCGCGCCATGCCGAACCCGCCCTGGCGGAAGGCCAGAGCTTGCTGAGCCGGCGCGAGATGGGCGTCATCAATGTGGCCGGTCCCGGCCGCGTCACCGTCGATGGCCATGCATTCGAGCTGGCGCCAATGGACGGCCTGTATCTGCCCATGGGCACGGGCGAAGTGGTGTTCGAGTCGAGCGATGCGGCCAATCCGGCGCGCTTCTACCTGACTTCGACCCCGGCGCATGCCCGCTTCGAAGTGCGCAAGATCACCCACGCAGAGGCCATTCCGCTGGAGCGCGGCAGTGTCGACACCTGCAATCTGCGCACCATTTACCAGTACATCATTCCCGGCGTCTGCCAGTCGGCCCAGCTGCTGCTCGGCCTGACAATCCTGAAACCGGGCAGCGTATGGAACACCATGCCGCCGCACCTGCACGAGCGCCGCTCCGAGGTGTACTTCTACTTCAACCTGGCAGCGAGCGAGCGGGTATTCCACTTCATGGGTGAACCCGACAGCGCACGCCACATCATCGTCGCCAACGAGCAGGCGGTGATTTCGCCGCCGTGGTCGATCCACATGGGCAGCGGCACGGCCAACTACGCCTTTATCTGGGCCATGGGAGGCGAAAACCTCGACTACACCGACATGAAGGTGCTCGACATCTGCCAGCTCAAGTGAGGCCCCCCATGTCCGCTCTGTTTTCCCTCGAGGGCAAGACCGCCCTGATCACCGGCGCCAATACGGGCCTGGGACAGGCGATCGCCATCGCCCTGGCAGAGGCCGGGGCCGATATCGTCGTCGCCGGGCGCACCGATCCCGCCGACACGGCCGCCGCCGTGCGCGCGCTGGGCCGCAGCTTTACCGCCGTGCAGGCGGACCTGGAGTCGACCGCCCCGGTGCAGCAGATCGTCGACAGCGCCGTCGCCGTCAACGGACGCCTCGACATCCTGGTCAACAACGCCGGCATCATCGCCCGCGCCGACAGCCTGGACGTGACGGAACAGGACTGGGACCGCGTCATGGACACCAATCTCAAGTCGCTGTTCTTCCTGTCGCAGGCGGCGGCGCGCCACATGCGGGCTAATAGTGGAGACAGCGGCAGCGGCGGCAAGATTATCAACGTCGCCTCGCTGCTGTCGTTCCAGGGCGGCATCCGCGTGCCCGCATACACCGCCAGCAAGAGCGCCGTCGCGGGTCTGACGCGGGCGCTGGCCAATGAATGGGCCCAGTACGGGATCTGCGTCAACGCCATCGCGCCCGGCTACTTCGACACCAACAACACGGCCGCGCTGCGCGCCGACCCGGTACGCGAACCGGCCATCCTGGCACGCATCCCGGCCGGCCGCTGGGGCGATCCGGCCGACCTGGCCGGCGCGGCGGTCTTCCTGGCCAGCCGGGCCAGCGATTACGTGCACGGTGTGGTGCTGCCGGTCGATGGCGGCTGGCTGGCCCGATGAACTTAATGAATCTGCACGATGCACGCCGCTAAGCCCGGACACGCGCACGTGGCCGACAATCAGGTGTGGCATCTGGAGTGGGCCCATGGCAGCGCCGAGGTACATGCGCTGGGGGCCATGCTGGCGCCGCTGCGCCTGCGCACCGGCGCGCACACAATGCTGGATGTGATGCATGTCGCCCCGTGGTGCGACGGCCGCGCCGCCCCCCTGCCCGGCCTGATGGGCGGGCTGCGCGGAGAATGGCCATGCTTCCCGTTCGGCCGCACCGACCAGCCGCCGCTGCCGCACGGCTGGGGCGAGCGCCGGGCCGACGACCGCTGGGACCATGGCTATGCCGCCAACCACCCATGGCGCTGTCAGGATCAGGGGCCCGGCTATCTGCACCTGCGCATCGACTATCCGCCCGAGTCGCCCATCGCCAGCATGGAGCGCACCATCCGCTGCGACCCCGCCGCGGCAGCCGTCGACATCGAACTGGCCGTCACCGCGCGGCGCCCGGCGCGCATTCCCGCCGGCCTGCATCCCACCTTCCGCCTGCCGCCCGGCCCGCGCCGGGTTGAGTTGCTGCTGGGCGCACACGAAGGCATCTTCAGCTATCCGATCAACCCCGGTGCGGAGCATTCGCGCCTGCTGCCCGACGTGCGCTCGGACAGCCTGGCGCAGATGGCCGCAAGCGGTGGTCCGGTCGACCTGTCGCGACTCCCGCTGGCGGGCTTGCAGGAAGAACTGATCCAGGTGCGTGCCCCCGCGCCGGCCGGCACGGCGGCGCCGTTTGCGCTGCACTATCTGGACCAGCAGGCCTGCGTCGGCCTGTGGTGGGATACCACCGAGCTACCCGACCTGATGCTCTGGGTGAGCAATGGCGGGCGTACCCATTCGCCCTGGGACGGCCGCCATATCGCTCTTGGGGCGGAGCCGGTCAACAGTCTGTTCGACCTTGGCCGCATTGCCAGCGCGCCGCCTGGCCATCCGCTGGCGGACCGGCTGGGCGTCCAGCTGGTGCCGGATCACCCCTGGCGCACCAGCTACAGAATCGCCGCCTGGTCCTGCGCCACCGCGGCGGCGCAGGCCTGACCAGAGCGGGCTTGCCCGCCCCGGCGTTCAGCGACGGCGGCGCGAGCCTGCCAGCATGCCGATGGCGCCGGCCAGCAGCAGCGCGATGCCGGAAGGCTCCGGCACCACCCGCACCAACTCCCCTGCTTCGATCACGGTCTCCACCTGCAGCCCGCTCTGCCCGCTCTGCCCGCCCTGGCCGTCAGCCGTCAGCTGGAACAGACCGAGGTCGCCGTCCGCGCCCAGATACCGGGTCTCGTCGAACAGCGCGTAACCGAAGGTGGCGCCGGTCAGACCCGGATCCATCTCGAATTCGACATTGAAGCGGAAGACGCCGCCCAGCTCCACGGCTTGTACCAGCTCGCCGCCGCCGTTGGCGTTGGTGAACCGGTAGCCGGCGCCCGCGGAGGCCACCGAGCCACTGAGCATGGCGGCGCCGTCGAAGGCGCCCACAAGGCCGAATACGCGGGCGCTCGCTTCGCTGGCCCCGGCCAGCCCGAGGAAGTACAGCCCCAGGTAGGCCGGCCCCGTCCCAAGCGACGCGGTGTCGATGCGTACCTGGTACAGCGGCCCTGCCGCCGCCTGCCCCGCCGCAGCGAGCATTGAACAGGCCAGCACCAGCTGGACGAAGAGTTTTCTGAATATGGACATGCTTGATTCCTTTTCGGTTGGTCTTGCTGAGTCTCGTTTAGTATTTAGCGCTGATCAGCTTGGACGTGTAGCTGATGCTGCTCTTGGAGGGATTGCTGAAGGTCGTCGCCACGGTCACGCTCTGGCCGGGCGCCAGATCAAGGCTCGGCAACGTGATGTAGGGCGAGCCGTCGCGTTCTCCGCTGCGGTTATCCAGCACCACGCCGGCCGGCAGGCCGTCCAGGCGTAGCTGCAGCGGCCCGCTGACCGTGGCGCCGCTGCCGTTGGTGATGGTGACGCTGCCACTGTACTTGAGCGTGAAGCGGTTCAGCGTCAGGCCCGAGCGGGCAATACTGACCGCGCCGCTGGCGTCGACCGGTACCAGCAAGTCGTGGCGCGTGCCGTGAAAGCGCAGTTCGCCATACGACGAAATGCCCGGATAGGCCGGATCGGTGGGCGCACCCGGATGGTCGACCCGGACCATGAAGTAGCGATACCGCTCGTTCGCAAGCTCCGCGACGACAGGGATCACTTCCATCTCGTAGTTGCGGCTGCTGGTGTCGGTGGTCTCGCGGCTGGTGAGCAGCGTCCACTGGGTCTTGTCGTGCGATCCGTACACATTGATGCCTTGCGAGCGGTTGGCGAAGTTAAAGCGGGCCTGGATGCCGAAGGCGTTGGCCGCGACCCGGTAGTTCTCGCCGAAGTCGATGGTCACCGGGGCGCGCAGGTCGCCCGAATAGCTGTTGTAGTTGTCGTCCACCAGCAGCGCCGGGCGGTCCGCACCCATGGTGGTCAGCGTCACCATGCTGCGGCTCCAGTCCAGGCTCCCGTCCGAAGCGACCCGGGGGTTGAGCAGCTGCAGCTTGGCCACGGCGGCCTGCACGGCCTTGAGCAGCGCCGGATAATCGGCGTCGGGCACACTCAATGCGCTCTGCTGCAACGGCGCCATCTCGGTCAGGAATGCCGCCATGGAGGCGCTGGTGTAGACCGCGTTGCGGTCCCACTTGGCCTGCGCGGCCTGAAACGCGCTGGCGCGGTCGGGCTGCACGTCCAGCCGTGCCGTCATGGTGTTGACGACCACGCCGTCGGTGGCGCTGATGACGATGTCGTGCATGCCTGCCTGCTGCCCATTCGGGGTCCAGGTCATGGTGCCGCTGGAGGAGTCCAGCACGGCGCCGGCAGGCAGGCTGACCGCCTGGTACACCAGCGTATCGGCGGCATTGGCGTCGACGGCCGTGTAGGCCGCCTTGTACGGCACGCCCCGCACGACGATCTCGGTGAGCGGGAACGCCGGCATGGCAAAGCGCGGCGGCGTCAGTTGGGTAGGCGCGGCCATGTTCACGAAATCGACGTCGATGGTGGCGCCCGGCGCGCCTTCGAATTTGAAGTAGATGATGTTGTCGCCCACAGCGCGCCCGGCGATGGCGGCGTTGGCGCTGTCGGGCACGATGTAGCGCCACTGGCCGCCCGTGTCAGGCACCTTGTAATCGGACCACGGCGCAGCGCCTGCCTCGGCGCTGGCCTTGAGCGTCAGCGACGCGCTGGTGCGCACCATCAGGCCGACCGGCGCGTACTTGGCACGGTCGGCGTACTGCACGTCGTGGAACACGACGGTGGCGCCGCCCGCCGCCAGTTGCGCCTGGCCGTAGGTGCGCCCGCCTTCGCTGCGCAGGCTCCAGTCGCCGTTCAGGAAAATCGACTTGCGCTCGGTCTCCAGCATGCCGCTGTTGGCCGGCAGCGGCACGCCGCTCAAGGCCCTGGGCAAGGTGAACAAGGCCAGCGGACCGGGGTCCTTGTTGGCCGGCGAAGCATTGCCCCAAGCGACCGCCGGGCCGTTGGCGTGCGCCGCCGCGGTGGTGAGGTATGGCGCCAGCGTGTCGACATCGAGCCCCAGGTCGTACTTGTAGACGTTGTACAGTTCGGGGATCGCGTCGACCTCGAACAGACGTCCGCGGTAGGCCGGAGAGATGGTCGAGCTGCCACCGGTGGTGTCGGCCCACGGCGTCTGGTAGCCCAGCATGTAGCGCGAGAACGCATCGGCCCCCATCAGCAGGCGGTTGCCCGCGAACCGGTACGGGCTGACCGCGTCCGCGCCGGCCGATGGTTTGCCGCTGTGCGGATCGACCCGCGTGCCCTGCGCGGCGAGCATGCGCAAGAGGCCTGCGATCAGATCGATGTTGTCGCCGCCGTGCGCCTGGTCGCGCCACATCTCCTGGATCTGGTAGAACTCCACGCCGTACTGGTTACGTGGATCGCCTGCCTCGATGCGTGGGATCAGCGGCAGGATCGCGCCGTTGATATCCTGCCGCGTCGAGCTTGCGTTCACGGTGATCCATTCGACCGTCTCGTCGTAGCGGGCGCGGTTGTCGGTAAAGATCGCGCCGGCCAGGCGCCCTATCAGCGAGTAGTTATGCTGATTCATGAAGCGCTCGTTACTGGCGAAAAAAGTGCGCTCCATCGGCTCGATCAGATTACTGGTAAGTTTGGCGGTGTCGGCCTCGGTCCAGGCCAGCGGATAGGCTGCATAGCCCGCGTCCGCGGGGGTGTAGCGCAGGATTTCCGCGGCCGTCAGCAGCCGCCACAAGGGCACGCCGTTGTGGATATGCGCGTCGGCGAAATACTTGTAGCCGTCGGCATTCATGTTGCTCCACGTGCGGATGATGCGCATGGCGTTGCGGCGGTACTCGTTCTGGCCGGTGATGTAGTACAGGATGGCCTGGGTCAGCGCGCCCTGGCTGTCCTGGATCATGCGCGTCTGGGCGGTACCGCTGTTGTAGTTAGGCGTGTTCGGCGTGTCCACCTTGCTCGCGTCGCGGTTCTGCGGCAGCAGGTTGATGTTGGCGTAGCCGGTGCCGCGCAGGGTCTGGTAGTAGCTCTTGTAGGGCTCGACATCGGCACGGATCTGCTCGCGCGTGTAGTCGAGCTGTTCGCGGGTGAAGCCCAGCGCCGGGTGCTTGAAGCCGGTGGCGCTGGCCAGCGGCTGCGCCTGCGGAGTGGCGACGAACGGCAGCGCGTGGGCTGTGGTGCCGCTGAGCGCAAACAGCGCCGATGCGACGGCCAGCGCCAGCGTGCGCACGCGCGCATGGATGCGCGGTGCGGCCCTGCGCGGTGCGGCCCTGCTTTGTGCTTCAGATAGAGCTAAATGCGTGTGCATGGTTGTCCTTTTTATAAGTTGCCAGCATTGCCAGCAGATTGTGTGCATGCCGTGAACACCAGCCGGTCTCCTCCATTGGCTTGTGTTATCGATAGCAAACTGATGCTAGCACGCTCGCCGGACAGGTCTGCGATGAAATTTGGATATGGATAAGGACGCAGGGATGCGAGCGCAAGACTGCGCGCACGCCAGCAGCGCCCCGCACACAGCTGTGCGGGGCGCTGCTGGTTTATTTAGAACCGTTAAGCTCCGGCGTCACCGTAAAGCGATAGCTGGCCGGCGCCAGCGGCACCCGGTAGCCCACATGGGCGCGGGCGTGCTGGTCCCAGCCGGTGTCGCCGCCCACGCCGGCCTGGGCCAGGTCGATCAGCACGCTGCTGTCTCCCCGCGGCACGATATCGGCACTGCTCCACGTTCCGCGCTTGCGCAGGTACAGGTCTTCGTAAGGAAACGCCAGGGCATTGAACGCCAGCGGCTGCGCGCCCCGGACCGTGAAGCCCGGTTTGCCAGCCCCGCCGAGGGCGAACCAGCGCACATCGGTCTTGTTGCCGCTCTCCTGAGGACGGGGATAGGCGTGATACTGGCTGGCCAGGCTGCCTTCGTACAGACCCAGTGCCGCCCCGCTCTTGCGGTCGGCGTAGGACTCGTGCGGGCCACGGCCATACCAGCGCACGGTATCGAGCTTGGCGGGACTGTCGAAGCGCAAGCCCAGCCGCAGCGGATCGGGCAGGTCGTCGCGCAGCGGGATGAAGCGCGCCGCGACATCCAGCGTGCCATCGGCGCGCAGGCGCAACAGGTTTTCCCATTGCGCCGCCCCGGCGCCGAAGCTGTACAGCACACGTACCGCATCGCCCTGCACGCTCAGTGCGCGCACCTTGCGCTCGCGGGTGAAGGTCTCCCATATCTTGTGGCTCTGATGCACGCCCGCGCCCTCGTCGTTGTCGGTCAGGCCGCGCCAGAAGTTCGGCGTGCCGCCGGTGAGCAGCAGCTGGCCGCCCGCGCTGTAGCGGACCGTCCCGTCGGCTGCCACCTGCAGCAGTGCTGACCCGCCGCGCACGTCGAAGCCCGCGCCATTGGGTTGGGGGACACTCTGCTGATGAATTTCGCCGGTCGCTTCGGGCGCGCTCGCTGCGCCGCCCAGCACGAACTGGGTCCAGCCGGCCGTGGCGCCGGCCTCCAGGCCAGGTTCGGCGTCGCGCACCCGGGCGCGCATGGTCAGCACCCACTCGCCGCCACCGGCCATCGTCGGCAGCGCGAGCGGCATGCTGGCGCGCGTGCCGGCGCCAGTCTTCACCGCCGGCAGAACACCGCGTGCGCTCACCACGCCATCGCGCAGCAGCTCCCAGTCGAACGACAAATGCGCCAGGTTGCGGAAATCGTAGCGGTTGACCACACTGACCGAACCGCTGGCGGGATCGCCTTCGAACACCACCGGCGAATACACCTTGGCCAGTTCGTGGTACTCGGGCTCGACGCTGCGGTCGGACTGCACCACGCCGTCGCCCACCACGCTGTTGTCGCCGCGCTGCGGGTTGATGTCGAAGCCGGACGCCTGGTACGCCCTGCCCTTGCCATCCTTGGCCACCACGGTCTGGTCGACCC
>CALRYE020000085.1:0-25261 GCA_943372275.1 Janthinobacterium lividum | reverse complement strand
GCTCCGTCATCCCCGCGAAAGCGGGGACCCATGCTGAGCATGCAGCACTATGGAAGCCGGCTCAGCATGGGTTCCCGCATGCGCGGGAATGACGGTTTTGAAGTTGGTGGCCTAGAGTTACGGTACCTTTCGCGACACCCTCACAGGCGAGGATCCATAGGGCCGCACCTTGGTCAGCGCTCTATGGATCCCGCGTTCGCGAGGATGACGGTTTTAAAGCTAACGAGTGATCCCTCTGCTGCAACAGCAGCAACCTGGCATCGCACCTTTTTTCGTGCGAAAGGGTCCGGTCAAGCCCGCAGCAGCTTCTTGGCCTCGCGCGCCATCACCAGTTCGCCGAACTGCTTGGCCGGAACCGCGGGACTGAGGTAATACCCTTGCAGCAGATCGCAGCGCTGCGCGCGCAGGTAGTTCAGCTGCGCTTCCGTTTCCACCCCTTCCGCCACCACTTCCAGCCGCAGACTATGCGCCAGCGCGATGATGCCGGCGATGATGGCCGCGTCGTCCGCATCCTGCGGCACATCGCGCACGAACGAGCGGTCGATCTTGATGATATCGACCGGGAAGCGCTTCAGGTACGACAGCGACGAATACCCCGTGCCGAAGTCGTCGATCGACAGCCGCACGCCCAGCTGGCGCAGGCGGTGCAGCGCCTGCAGCGTGTCCTGCGCGTGCTCCATCAGCGTGCTCTCGGTGATTTCCAGCTCCAGCAGTTCGGGCGGCAGGCGGGTGTCGCGCAGCACCGCTTCGACCGTGTCGGCGAAATTCTTTTGCAGCAGCTGCCGTACCGACAGATTGACGGCCACGCGCAGCTGCGGCATGCCTTCGTCGAGCCACACGCGCAGTTGCGCGCAGGCGGTGCGCAGCACGAACTCGCCCAATGGATTGATCAACCCGGTCTCTTCGGCCAGCGGAATGAATTCCACCGGCGAGACCATGCCGCGCGTGGCATGCTTCCAGCGCACCAGCGCTTCCATGCCGATGATCTGCTCCGTGTCCAGGCGCGCCTGCGGCTGGTAATACACTTCCAGCTCGTTGTGCTCCAGCGCGCGGCGCAGGTCGGTCTCCAGGCGCACATGCTCGGAAATGGTCTGCTCCATCGACGCTTCGTAAAACTGGAAGCCGGTATTGGTCTTCTTGGCGCGATACATGGCGCTGTCGGCGTGCTTGACCAGGCTGGCCACGTCTTCGCCGTCGTTGGGGTAGATGGCGATGCCCACGCTGCTGGTGACGAAGATATCGTGGCCGTCGATCTGGAAGGGCGCGGCCAGCACACGGCAGATGCTCTGCGCGGCGGTGGCCGCCGGGGCCGGGCCGTCGATATCGGTCAACACCACCGTGAACTCGTCACCGCCCAGGCGCGCCACCACGTCGACGCTGCGCACCGTGCGGCGCACGCGCTGGGCCACCGCCACCAGCAGGCGGTCGCCCACATCGTGGCCAAGGTTGTCGTTGACGTATTTGAAGCGGTCCAGGTCCATGAACAGCACGGCCAGCTGCGACTGGGCGCTCTGGGCCTGCGCCACCGACTGGCCCAGCAGGTCGAAGAACAGAGTGCGGTTGGGCAGGCCGGTGAGCAGGTCGTTGTAGGCCAGATGGCGGATGCGCTTCTCGGCGCGGTTGGCCTCGATGATGCGGCGCACCCGCTGCGACAGCACGGCGTAGTGGATCGGCTTGGGGATATAGTCGCTGGCGCCGGCCGCAAAAGCCCGTTCGACCGACGAATTGTCTTCCAGCGCGGTGATCATCAGCACCGGAGTGGCCGCGCCGCCCGGCATTTCCTGCATGCGCGCGCAAGCGGTAAAGCCGTCCATGACGGGCATGACGGCATCCATCAGGATCACGTCGGGGTGGAAGCGCTTGAGCATCATCAGCGCCTGGGCGCCGTCGGCCGCTTCCTCGACCTTGAAGCCGTCGCGCTGCAGCGTGTAGCGCAAGGTGCTGCGGGTGCTGCGGTCGTCGTCGACGATCAGCACCTGCGGCACGTCGTCGCCGCTGGCGCCGGAGAGGGTGTCGTCGGCGCCCAGCTCGTGGGCCAGCGCGTGCGCCACGGCGTTGTAGGCGATGCGCAGGCGCGGCAGCAGGGGCGTGGCCAGTTCGGGCTGGCCCGACAGGGCGAATTCTTCGGCTTCCTTGGCCAGCTGGGCCAGCAGGGTGGCGCCCAGGTTGCCCGACGAGCCCTTGATGGCATGGGCTTTTTCGCGGGCGTGTTCGCTGTCGCGGGCGATGACGGCCGTTTCCAGGTCGAGCAGGTATTGCGGCGTGTCTTCCAGGAAGGGCGTGACGGCTTGCGCCAGCGACGTCCCCATGATTTCGCGCAGCTTGACGAAGATGGTCTGGTCGATCGGGCTGTCGGTATTGTCGTCGGCGGCCCGTTCAGCCAGCGCGGCGGCGCTGCGCAACTCGTCGCCCCGCGGCAGCCAGCGTTCCAGCTTCTGGCGCAATTCGACCAGCGTGATCGGCTTGGCCAGGTAATCGTCCATGCCGGCGGCCAGACATTTTTCGGCGTCGCCGCGCTGGGTGTTGGCCGTCATGGCCACCAGCGGCGTGCGCCGGCCGGTGCTCTCTTCATGCACGCGGATGTGGGCGGTGGCTTCGTAGCCGTCCATTTCCGGCATGCTGCAATCCATCAGGATCAGGTCGAAGTCGCGCGAGCGCGCCGCTTCCAGCGCTTCGCGGCCGTTGGCGGCGAACTCGCACGAGCAGCCGTTCATGGCCAGCATACCGGCGGCCACCATCTGGTTGGTGCGGTTGTCTTCGGCCACCAGGATACGGAAGCCCTTGCGGTCGGGAGCGGCCAGGGCCACGGCCGTGCCGGGCTTGGCCTGCGCCGCGGCGGGCAGGGCGGGCGCGCCCGCCATCAGGTCCACCAGCGACTGCAGCAGGCGGTCCTCGCGCAGCGGTTTGCCCAGCGATGCATAGCCGTCGACCAGAGTGCCGCCGGTGGGCGAGCCGAAACGGTCGAGTATCAGCACGTGGGTGCCGGGCGCGCGCAGTTCGATCTGGTGCGCCAGGTCGTTGCCGTCGTCGTCGAGGGCGCCGATATCCATGATGACGACCTGGTAGGGCCGGCCTTCGTCGGCGCCCACCTTCAGCTGCAGCAGCGCTTCGCCGCCCCAGCGCGTGGCATGGCATTCCAGGCCGCGGCGCTTGAGCACCTGGCACACGAAGCTGCGCACGATGTGGCTTTCGTCCACCACCACGGCGCGCATGCCGGCAAGTTCGACCCGTTCGGCGTCGGCCACGATGTGCTGGGCCGGATTGCACAGCACGGTGAAGCTGAAGGTGGTGCCTTCACCCAGTGCGCTGACCACGCCGATTTCGCCGCCCATCAGGCCGACCAGCTGCTTGCAGATGGCCAGGCCCAGACCCGTGCCGCCGTATTTGCGGGTGGTCGACGGGTCGGCCTGGGCGAACGACTGGAACAGGTGTTCCTGCTGGTCGGCGCTCATGCCGATGCCGCTGTCGCGCACCTCGAAGCGCAGGCCGAATTGCTCGCCCGGCGCGCGCGCGATCGTCACGGCCACTTCGCCGTGTTCGGTGAACTTGACGGCGTTGCCCAGCAGGTTGATCAGCACCTGGCGCAGGCGCAGCGAGTCGCCGTTCACGCGCGCGGGCACGTCGCCGTCGAACAGGTAACCCAGCTCGACGTCGCGCACCTGGGCCTGTTTGGCGACCAGTTCGATGACTTCTTCGAGCAGGCGGCGCAGGTCGAAGTCGACTTCCTCCAGCGAGAGCTTGCCCGCTTCCATCTTGGAGAAGTCGAGGATATTGTTGATCAATTCAATCAGCGTGCGCGACGAATTCCACGCCACGTCCACGCACTCGGCCTGGCGCTTGTTCAGGCTCATTTCCTTGAGCATGTCGAGCATGCCGACCACGCCGTTCAGCGGCGTGCGCACTTCATGGCTGACGGTGGCGGCGAACTGCGCTTTCATCAGCGCCATGCTGACGGCGGCGTCGCGCGACTCCTTCAGTTCCGCTTCGCGCTGCTCCAGCACATTCATCATCTTGTTGAAGGCGCCGGCCATATCGATCAGGTCGCGCGGGCCGGCGGGGGCCGCGCGCATGCCCGATTCGCCCTTTTCGGCGCGCCGCATCAGGTGCGACAGCGCGTTGAGCGGGTTGATCATGTTACGGGTGAGCAGACGCACGATCACCAGCAGGATCACGGCGAACGACAGCGTGATGACCAGATTGCCGACCAGGAGCGACAAGGTCAGGCGCTGCAGGGTGTCCTTGCCGATGGCCACATGGACGTAGCCGAGCAGCTGCGGCTTGGCTTCCTGCAGGTCGAACGGCGAGGCGTCGCCCTGGCCGCCGAACACGGGTGCGGCGAAGCGCCAGGCGTCGCCCGATTCATCGGCCAGAGTGGCATGGGCCAGCGGCACGGCCAGTGTGGGTGCGGGGCCGGGCACGGCCGTGCCCTGGCCCTTGGAGAGCAGCTCGACGTGCTGGGTATCGGTGATCTGCACCGACAGCACATCGGGGAAGGTGAGGGTGGTGGCCACCACGTCCTGGGCGTTTTCGGCCGAGTGATACAGCAGCGCCAGGGTGCTCTGGCGGGCCAGATTCTCGGCGATGCGCTGGCCCTGTTCGACGAAATACTCGCGCATGCGCGAGCGCGCTTCCCAAGAGTTGATCAGCGAAGAAAACACGGCCAGGCCAAGAATGGCGGCGGAAACGATGATCGTCAGCTGGCGTTTGAATCCGGTGCGGCTTAGGAAGTGACGAAACATCGGGTCATGGCTCCGGATAGATGAAGTCAAATGTGCGTTGTTGCTGGTAGCCGATGTTTAAGCCCATGTGGCTGGCCGTGCGCAGATTGATCGCCGTGTGCAGTTCCCTCAGGGGCTGCACGCCTTTCTTGCGCAGCTCGCCCGACATCAGGCCCAGCGCCGAGGTGGCCAGCGAGCGTCCCAGTTCGACGTTGTTGGGGCTCATGGCGAACAGCGCGCCTTTTTTCACATGCAGCACATTGCTCGAGAAGATAGGCACGCCGCTGTTCCAGGCTTCCTTCAGGATCAGCGGCAGCAGGGTGCTCTCTTCAACCGTGGTGGTGTCGTGCGGCAGCCAGACCGCATCGCGGCGGCTCTCGGCGCCGTTGAAAATGCCGGTGTACAGGTGGGCCGCCTGACTCAGGTCGCGCGCTTCGTACGCCACCAGTTCCAGCCCCTGGGCTTTGGCGGCCTCGCGCGCCAGGCGCAGCAGCCACTCGGTCTTGCGCGGGTCGTACACCACCAGCACGCGGCGCACTTCCGGCAGCAGTGCGCGCAGGCGCGTGAACAGCAGGGCCGGATCGGGCGTGAGGCTGATGCCGTTGACGTTGACGATTTCCGCGTCCGACAGCAGCAGCGCGCCGCCGACCAGCACCACGATGTCGCGCTCCAGCGACGACGCCACCGCCAGGCCCTGGCGGCCGAGCGCGATGACCACCTTGGTGCCGGAGCGCTTGAGCTGCAGGTTCAGGTCGGCCGTGTCGATTTTTGCGTCCACCGCGTAGGAGCGCACGCGCAGGCGGGTACGCTCCTCGATCCCGTGAATCATGCTGATGAAGGCGCTGCGGAACGGCTCCGACACATTCGGGTACAGCACGGCGATGCTGCCCTTGCCGACCGACGCTTGCAGGTCGGGGCGGCGCAGCTGGTCTTCGAGCTGGGTGACCGTGATGGGTTTGAGGTTGTAGCTGGACTTGCCGGCGGGCGCCGCGCTGTCGAGCCGCTCGAACAGGTCGGCGGCGGCCGGCGAGGGCGCCGACTCGGTGTGCACGGGAGCCTTGTCGATGGCGTCGGCGTGCGCGGCCGGGGCCGCGACGCACAGGCAGCTCAGCGCTGCTGCAAGGGCGAGCGTCGCCCGACCGGCGGCCGGCAGCACGGCGCGCGCCAGACGGGGGCCGGCCGACAGCCAGCGGCCAAGCGCAGGACCAAAATGGGGTAAAAAAGTCATCATTACTCTACAGCAGGGAGAAGTGCCATCCTGTTAATTTGGTGCACGTACGCAACCAAAACCAATGCAACAGTATACGTCAGGCAAGTAGCCGTAAAGAAAGTATTTTATGTTGTGGTATTTTCCGACCTGTAACAATTCAAGGTTCGGGATACAGGTAGGTGTAGCTGCGCTGCAGGCGCGGCGCGATGGCCAGTCCGATGTGGCTGGCGGTGCGCAGGTTGAGGGCGGAATGCACTTCGCGCAGCGGACGCACGCCGCGCGGTGGGGCGTCGCCGGCCAGCAGGGCGGTGGACAGCGTGCCCAGGCTGCGCCCCAGTTCCACGTTGTTGGGGTAGAGCGCGAACAGGGCGCCCCGCTTGACATGCAAAAAACTGCTGGAAAACACCGCGACGTTGCGGTTCCACGCTTCGCGCAGCACGATGGGCAGGATGGTCGCTTCATCGACCGTGGTGGGGTCGATCGGCAGCCAGACGGCGTCGCGGCGCGCGTCGGCCGCGCCGAACGCCGTTTCATAGAGGCGCGCGGCGCTGGCCAGGTCGCGCGCTTCGAACGCGGCCAGCTCCAGGCCCGCCGCGCGGGCCGCGTCGCGGGCCAGCTTGACGACCCAGTCGCTGTGCACGGGATTGTAGACGACGATCACGCGCCGGGTGGCCGGCAGCAGCGACTTGAGGTTGGCGAACAGCAGGGCCGGGTCGGGCGTGAGGCAAATGCCCAGCTGGCGCTCGCCATCGGGCACGGACGACACGCCGCTGAGCACCAGGCCGGCAGGCGCGTCTACCGCGCTGGCCGCCTTCAGGCCCTGGCGCCCCAGTGCGATGACCACGCGGGTGCCGTTGCGCTTGAGGGTGGCCGATAGCTCCGCCATGTCCTGGGTGGCGCCGATGGGATAGCCGCGTACGCGCAGGGGCGACTGCTCGGTGACGCCGGAAATGATTTCGGTAAATACTTTCCGGAACGGCTCGCCGATATCCGGGTACAGCACCCCGACCGGTTCATCGCCGGCCGGGCGCGGGCCGGCAGGCTGGGCGGGCTGGTTTGCCTGGGCCTGGGCCTGGGTCGTGGCCGCGCCGAAGGCGCCCAGCAGCAATGCCGCCAGCCGGGGGAAAAAGGCGCGCAGACGCATATCGGGCGCCCGGGCGGCTCCCGTCAGGCGGGCCCAGGTCCGCCGCAAACGGCTGCATCGCCTAGCGGCGCGGTGCGGCATGAATCGGTGCGATGCCACGTAGGCGCATCATGGAAGTCAGTCTCGAAAAGTTGCTTGACGCGAGTCTAGCGTGTTTCGTTTGGTAAAGATATGGTTGAAATCGTACAAAATAACGACCGAATGTAACGGCGGTGTTGGCAGTTAACCTTGAATGCTCGATCTACTTGCGCAGCGCGCGATGGGCGCTGCCGGGTAGGGCCAGGAACGCCGCCAGTGACGCCTCGTCCAGGCGCGCCCCGCCGAGGTAGGCCAGCAGCGCATCAATGCGGTCGCCGCCCCAGAACAGTTCGTCGTCAACCGAAAAGGTCGGCACGCCGAACACGTCGGCGGCGATGGCTTGCGCAGTGGCGTCGGCCAGCTGCTGCTTGATGGCCGGATGGCCGGCGTTACGGACCAGCTCGGCGCCGTCCAGGCCACAGCCGCTGGCCACGTCCTGGGCCACGGCAAGGTCGCTGATGTCGCGCCCCTGTTCCCAGCAAGCTGCCATCAGCGCGCGCATCAGCTGGCGCCGTTGCGCTTCGTCAGGCAGGGCGGTGCACATGCGCAAGCCCAGCAGGGGGTTGAACGGATGGCCGGGCGGGCCCCTGAATGGCAGCTTCAGCAGCGCCGCCTGGCGCATCACGTCGCGGAACGTGTAGCGCCGCTTGACGGCGACTTCCGCCGGTCCGGTGTTGCCATGGGCGTTGAGCAGGCCAGCGAAGAGGACCGGCTGGCAGCGCACGGCGGCGCCGGCCGCTTCGAGGCGCCCGATCGACTGGGCCGCCAGCCACGCGTATGGACTGATCAGGTCGAAGTAAAACAGCACCGTGCGCGGCCCGGCGGCGCCGCTCATGCGAACGTGTTCTTCCACAGGCGCAGGGCGGTAAAGGTCGCCTCGGCGCTGGTGTCGGGGCCCAGCTTGCCAGCCTGCTGGAGCGTGGCCACGATGGCTGGCTCGCTGGTGCGCACGAACGGATTGGTGGCTTTTTCCAGTCCGATGGTGGTGGGCACGGTCGCCAGCCCCGCTGCGCGCTTGGCGGTCTCGATTTCGATGCGCCGCATCAGGTCGGCGTTGCCCGGCTCGGCGGCGGCGGCAAAGCGCAGATTGGCCAGGGTGTATTCATGGGCGCAATACACCAGCGTGTCGTCCGGCAGCGTGGCCAGGCGGCTGATGGACGCGTGCAGCTGGGCGGCGGTGCCATCGAACAGCCGGCCGCAGCCGGCAGCGAACAGGGTATCGCCTGAAAACAGCCAGCGCGCCTGGTCCCGTTCAGCTTCGCCACCTTCATATAAATACGCGATGTGGCCGGACGTGTGCCCGGGCACGTCGAGCACGGCCAGACGCAGGTCCAGGCCGGGCACGTCGACCACGTCGCCTTCGGTGAGCGGCACGGTGATCACGGGGATCGGCTCGTGGCGCGGGCCGAACACCGGCACATCGGCATGGCGCAGCAGCGCCGGCACACCGCCAATATGGTCAGCATGGCGATGCGTGAGTAAAATGGCAGTGAGCGTGAGATGATGCGCGGCCAGTGCGGCAAGGATGGGAGCGGCATCGCCCGGATCGACCACGGCCGCGTGCACCCCGTCATGGATGAGCCAGAGGTAATTATCGTTAAAAGCCGGCACGGCCAGTACGGTCAGGGGGGAAGTGGTCATGGTGGCTGATCTGGGAAGTGACGGCGCGGACGCCTCGCTGACGCGAACCGATGGAATACAACGGACAAAAGGGTAAGCATGGATAGCGCGGCATCCGAAAAGTCCATTATAGCGCTCGACGGCTGGCTGCAAACGCCGGCCGGCGCCTACGTGCGCGCCTGGGAACAGGCCTGTCTGGACGAGCTCACGGCCGACATTTTCGGCTACAACGCCCTGCAGATCGGCCTGCCGCAGATCGATGCGCTGGCGGCCAACCGCATGCCCAACAAATGGCAGGCGGCCACGCGCACCTCCACGCGGGAGCAATTGACCCTGGGGACAGGCGCCAAGCAGATTGCCGTGGCGCTTGATTTTGCCGAGTTGCCGTTCGCTTCGCAAAGCCTGGATCTGGTGGTCATGCCACACGTGCTGGAGTTCGCCGCCGAGCCGCACCAGGTGCTGCGCGAGGTGGAGCGGGTGCTGATCCCCGAAGGCCAACTGATCATCTGCGGCTTCAATCCGCACAGTTTGTGGGGCGTGCGCCAGGGCGTGGGACGGCTGACGCGGTCGGCCTATTTGCCCTCGGCCGGCGAATTCATTTCTATGCCGCGCATGAAAGACTGGTTAAAATTGTTGAATCTGGGCGTGAGTCGCAGCCATTTCGGCTGCTATGCACCGGCTTGCCGCACGGCCCACTGGATCGAGCGCTTCGCCTTCATGGAGCCGGCCGGAGCGCGCTGGTGGCCGTACCTGGGCGCCGTGTACATGGTGCACGCGATCAAGCGCGTCAAGGGCATGAATATCATCGGACCCGCGTGGAACCGCAAGAGCGCGGCGTCGACGCAGGCGGTGCCGGCGACCAATCGGCACCGCCGGCACAGCGAGCCCACCGGCGCCGGCAAGGTTTAGCCGGCGTCCACAACCGAATCATCAACGAAAGTAATGGATACGCATGACCAAAGTAGAGATTTTCACGGATGGCGCTTGCAAAGGCAATCCAGGCACGGGCGGCTGGGGCGCGCTGCTGGTCACCGATGGGTACGAGAAGGAAATTTGTGGCGGGGAACTGAACACCACCAATAACCGCATGGAGTTGCGCGCCGTGATCGAGGCGCTCAGCGCGCTGACGCGGCCGTGCGAAGTGGTGCTGCATACCGATAGCCAATACGTGCAGAAGGGCATCTCGGAGTGGATTCACGGCTGGAAGGCACGCGGCTGGAAGACTGCGGCCAAGGAGCCGGTCAAGAATGAAGACCTGTGGAAGGCGCTCGATGTGGCGCAGACCCAGCACACGGTGGTGTGGAAATGGGTGCGCGGCCACAACGGGCATCCGGGCAATGAGCGGGCCGATGTGCTGGCCAACAAGGGCGTGGAGACGGTGCGCCGCTGAGCGAAGCCGGCGGCCTGCCGTGCTGCCATCTTGTTTCGTGCACGCTAGGATTGCAGGCCCTTGCGGGGGCCGCATTTTGCGGCGGTGCTGCGCGGTTTGATATACTGCGGCACGGGTTTCACCCTGCTCTTGCATCTTCGTTGTTGCATTCCTTATAGCTTCACCTCTGGACTTTTCATGCGTCAAATTGTTCTCGATACCGAAACCACCGGCTTAAATCCACGCACGGGCGACCGCGTCATTGAGGTGGGTTGCGTGGAACTAAAAAACCGTATGCTGACGGGGAATAACTTCCACCGTTACATCAACCCGGACCGTGATTCGGAAGAGGGCGCGCTGGCCGTGCACGGCTTGACCACCGAATTCTTGCGCGACAAGCCGCGCTTCGCCGAGATCGCCCAGGAATTGCGCGAATACATCCAGGGCGCCGAAGTCATCATCCATAACGCGCCGTTCGATCTGGGCTTTCTGAACAACGAGTTCAAGCTGCTGGGTCTGCCCAGCTTCACCGAGCACTGCAGCAGCGTGATCGATACCCTGGTCAACGCCAAGGAAATGCATCCGGGCAAACGCAACTCGCTCGACGCGCTGTGCGACCGCTATGGCGTGTCGAACGCGCACCGCAAGCTGCACGGCGCGCTGCTCGACGCGGAATTGCTGGCTGATGTGTACCTGTCCATGACGCGCGGGCAGAACAGCCTGTCGATGTACGAGGAGGTCGAAGTGGCCTCGGGCGGCGACCTGCTGGTGGCCGTGGCGCTGGCCGACATCGTGGTGCTGGCCGCCTCCGCCGACGAGGTGGCCGAGCATGAGAGCGTGCTGGGCGGGCTGGACAAGGCCATCAAGGGCAGCTGCATCTGGAGAAATTACGAAGTCAGCGTGACGGCGTAGAAATTATCTGTCATAATACGACCCGCTTCGGGAGGTTAGCTCAGGGGTAGAGCACTGCATTCACACTGCAGGGGTCGCAAGTTCGAAACTTGCACTTCCCACCAAGAATTTGTTGTACAAAAAAGGCCTGCAACGTCGTTGCAGGCCTTTTTTGCATTTAGCAGTTACCGCACACGCTAAACCTTGCTGCGGCGGCGCGCCCAACCCAGCATCCCGACGCCCAGCAAGAACATTGCCGCCATTCCCGGTTCCGGCACGTCGTTAAGCGGCTCTTGCAGAATGAACGACAGGTTGTCCGCATAGCCATCGTTGTCGCCTGACACCAGGCGCTCCATCGACAGCCAGAACGACAACTTGCGCGTGCCAGTCGGCAGGTATCCCGCGGCCTCGCGGTAGTACAGGCCCGTCTGGTTGCCGCGGTCTTGCGGCGTTACCGGTCCAATCGCCGAGCTTCCGATCTCGTTGTCGGACTCGTCCAAAAACTGCACATAGAACAGCGCATTATCGCCCTGGGCGCTCCAGCCGCCGAGCCATCCGCTGAGCGAATACGCAGTTTTCCGCGTCGCCGCGATGCCCATGTCCAGGCTTTGATAGCCGGCCGCGTACTGGCCGAAACCGGCGAACATGCCGGCGCCGCGATCCACCGGTCCAGGCTGGGTCGGCAGCACCCAGTTGCTGCCATAGTCTACCGACTGGAACATGGAGTAGCCGGCGTAGCCGCTCCAGCCGCTCACGCCTGCTTCGGCATCGCCGTTGACGATCAGGTTGTTGCCATAGATGGGCGCTGCCTGGCTGCTGCACGCTAGCGCGAACAAGGCCAAGGCAACGAGAAATCGACTCTTCATAATTGGCTCCTTATATACATCAAACGACGCGGTACTGGTCGAGCTGGGCAGCCCCATGCATCGCCGGGTCGCTGATGGACGGCAAGCCGTTTTCCAGATGACCCGCGAAGCGGCGCTGCCATCCTGGCAAGCCCGTCACGCGCAGGCTGTAGTCGTACCAGTTGGAACTGGTCGCCAGCGGCAGGCGCACCGTGCTCCGGGAGCGCGCCACGACCCGCACTTCCATGGGCCGGTTCGGGTAGTACCGGTTGGAACTGAGCTGAAAAGCGCATGGCTGCGCGCCGTTGTTGACCAGATCGATCACCAGCTCGCCAGCCCTGCGGTCGGCGCGGATGATCATCTCAGGCAACGCAGCGTTGCTCGCTGCGCGCACGTCGCCCACGATATGGCGATGGAAGCCGTTGGGACCCAGCACCCACAGATCGTAGGATGCCACCGTGTTCCAGCGGCCTTTCAGCTGCTTGCCGGCCTCGACGGTATAGCGACGGGGAATCTGGTCCAACGCGAGGCGGTTGTACACATGGAACACCGCCCCGACTTCGCCAAGATTTTCGAACGTCAGCTCCACCTGCCCGCTGCCGGCCAGCACCTGGGCCTGCACCTGCAATTCATACGGCAGGGCGCGGGCCGGACGCACGCCGGCCGTCTGCACGGGCGCCGCCAGCGTGTTCGGGATCGGCGGCGCCTTGGTGCCTGGCAAGCTCAGCGCCATTGCGCGCCGCGCCGCCGTTTCCGGCAGCAGCTGCTTGAAGCCGTTGTCATTCGGGTTGACGAAATCGAAACACGACAGCAGGTTGCCGCTGACCGCACGGCGCCATGGGCTGATGAGCGGCTCGCGCACGCCGAAGCGCGCTTCGATAAAGCGCACCATCGAGGTGTGATCGAACACCTGCGAATTGACCCAGCCGCCCTTGGTCCAGGGCGAGATGATGTACATCGGCACGCGCGGCCCTAGTCCGTACGGGCGATGGTGGGTGCGGACATCGGCGCCGTTGAGCACGTGGTGGTACTCGCCGGTGGTGTCGACGGTCGACGCGCCGGCAAGCTGGGCCTGCGCCGGATTGCTGCTGTAGCTGGTGTACGCGGGCACCGATGGTGGCGGCACATGGTCGAAAAAGCCGTCGTTCTCGTCGAAGTTGATCAACAGGACGGTTTTGCTCCAGCTGTCAGGATTGGCGGTCAACGCGTCCAGCACGCGGGCGATGTAGTCGGCCCCGGAAGCGGGGCTCGACGGACCCGGGTGCTCGGAACCCTCGGCGGTGGCGACGACCCAGCTCACCTTCGGCAGGCGGTTGGCCAGCACGTCGGCCTTGAGCAGGTCGAGGTCGCGCGTGCTGATGCCGCGATCAAGCAGCGCTTGGGAATAGCCTGGGCGGCGGTACCACGCGTTGCGGAACGTGCGGAATCCGGACAAGGAATTGTCGGTAAAGTTGTCCGCCATATTCTGGTAGACCTGCCAGCTGACCCCAGCCGCTTCGAGGCGTTCGGCGTAGGTGGTCCACACGTAATCGGTGGACATGTCGGGACTGAAGTTGTCGCGGCTATTGTCGGTGGACGGGCCGCCCGCCGTGCCCTGCGGATCGTTGTTACCGGAGAACAGGAACAGACGGTTGGTGTTGGTGCCGCTCTGGGTGGCGCAGTGGTAGTTGTCGCAAACGGTGAAGGCGCGCGCCAGGGCGAACTGGAACGGAATGTCCGCCTCGGCATAGTAGCCCATCGAGTGGTTCTGCTTGACCGTGCACCAGTCATTCATGCGTCCGTGGTCCCAGGCCAGCTGGGCGTCGAGCCAGGCGTGCGGCGTGCCGGCCACGCGCATGACAGGAAAGTCCTGCACCGTGTTCAGCCGAAACGGCGCGATGGCGCGGCTCTGCGGCCAGGCGGGCCGGCCCGGCACCGGTGCGCCCCCGACCGATGGCTGCACAAACACGGACTTGCGATTGAACAGATTCTGCCGGTCGATCACCGGGATCGGGAACGGGTCGCCAAATCCCCGCACCCCTTCCATGGTGCCAAAGTAATGGTCGAAGCTGCGGTTTTCCTGCGTCAACACGACGATGTGCTCGACATCCTGCAGGCTGCGGGTGCGCTGGTTGGCGGGAAGCGCCAGCGCCTTCTGGATCGACGGTGGGAAGGTGGCGAGCAGGGCGCTGGCGCCACCGGTTTTGCCCAGTTTGCGGAGAAAGTCGCGGCGGCTCATGCGTGCCACTTCGTGCGTGCGAACGCGAAAGAGAAAATAAGCATGTGAATGATCCAGGTCGGTTGTCGAGGAAACACAAAAACTCAGGTCCTGCGAGGCATGAGCTTAGGCAACGACAATGACGAGTTGATGACAAATCAACATTTCAATCGGGATCGTGATCAATTGCTTGACCAGCTTTCTTATCCAGAGCGCTGGATCGGGGTAAGGCGAATGCCGCCCGCGAGCGGGGCGGCGAAAGGGTTGTTCGTCAACGTACCGGGCCCTGGTGCGCGATAGCACGCACAATCCGCATCGGTAGCATGCGGCTAGCGCGGGTGTCCGGTGGCTGCCAGCCCGGCGGGCTATCGCTTACTGCGCGACTGTCTCGCCAATGGCAAACCCGCCCATGATCTCCAGCGCCCGCACCAGCGCCGAGTGATCCCATCCCTTGCCACCATGGGCCGCGCAGACGCTGAACAGTTGCTGCGCGCTGGCGGTGTTTGGCAGACTCAAGCCCAGCTGGCGCGCGCTGGCCAGCGCCAGGTTCAGGTCTTTCTGGTGCAGCTCGATGCGGAACCCCGGGTCGAAGGTGCGCTTGACCATGCGCTCGCCGTGTACTTCCAGCACGCGCGAGGCGGCAAAGCCGCCCATCAGCGCCTGGCGCACCTTGCCGGCATCGGCGCCCATGCGCGAAGCGAACAGCAGCGCTTCGGCCACCGCCTCGATGTTCAGCGCCACGATGATCTGGTTGGCCACCTTGGTGGTCTGGCCGTCGCCGTTGCCGCCGACCAGCGTGATGTTCTTGCCCATCAGCTCGAACAGCGGCTTGACGCGTGCGAACGCTTCTTCCGACCCGCCGACCATGATAGTCAGGCTGGCCGCGCGCGCGCCCACTTCGCCGCCCGACACCGGCGCGTCCAGATACTCGCAGCCCAGCGCGTTGATGCGCGCGGCGAACTGCTTGGTGTCGATGGGCGAGATCGAGCTCATGTCCACCACCACTTTGCCGCTCGACAGGCCTTCGGCCACGCCGCCCTGATCGAACAGCACCGCCGCCACGTGGGGCGTGTCCGGCACCATGACGATGACGATGTCGGCCTGCTGCGCCACCTCGCGCCCGGAGGTGCAGCCGATTGCGCCGGCCGCCGTCAGTTCGGCGGGCAGGGGATTGACGTCATGCAGATACAGTTGATGCCCTGCGCGCAGCAGGTTGCCAGCCATGGGCGTACCCATGATGCCAAGGCCGATAAATCCGATATTGCTCATGTTGCGATTCCTTCGATGCGAAAAGTTGAAGCTGCAGACCGTGACGATCCGCAGAATAAGGTGATGCGCGTGCGTGGCTTGAAACGATTAGCCAGCCTGCTTCAGGCGGCGTTCTTGAACTTGGCGGCCAGCTGTTCGGCGCCCCGCGCCAGAATGCCGGTATCGCTGCCGACGGCCACGAAGGTGGCGCCGAGGTCGATCCAGCGGCGCGCCAGTTTTTCGTCGCCCGCCAGAATGCCGGCCGGCTTGCCGGCGGCGCGGATGCGCAGCAATGCGCTGTCGATGGCGGCCACCACGTCGGGATGGCCGATCTGGCCGATATGGCCCATGGACGCGGCCAGGTCGCCCGGACCGATGAAGATGCCATCGACACCGTCGACCGCGGCAATGGCGTCGATGTTGGCCAGCGCCGTGGGCGTTTCCACCTGCACCAGCACGCACAGCTGCTCTTCGCAGAGATGCGGGTAATCCTTGATGCGGCCGAAGTCCGAGGCACGCGCCGCGGCGGCGTAGCCGCGCACGCCCAGCGGCGGGTAGCGCGTGGCGGCGACTGCGGCGCGCGCTTCGTCGGCGTTTTCCACGAACGGAATCAGCAGCGTCTGCACGCCAATGTCGAGCAGGCGCTTGATGGTCACCGTATCGTTCCAGGTTGGGCGCACGATCGGATGCGTGGGCCCGCGCGCGATGGCTTGCAGCTGGGAGTGCACCATGGGCAGCTCGTTGGGGGAGTGCTCGGTGTCGATCAACAGCCAGTCAAAGCTGGCGTTGGCCAGCACCTCGACCGTCACATGGCTCGACAGGCCAGACCACAGCCCAATTTGCAAGGCCTCGCTTTGCAACGCAATTTTGAAGCGGTTCACAGGCAGGTTCATGTCTTTCTCCTTGTTGGCCCGTCAGGGCGGGGTGGGAAGTGCAAATTTGATTACTCATATGATGTCAGACAACCAGATGCGCGACACGTTCAAAGAAAGATTAACGACCATTCGGGTATTACCCACGCCGCATAGGGGATATGCACCATGCATGGCATGTGTATTTAGCTACGAATTAATGGCACCTTAACACACAAATTATGGGAGGTCGTACAACAAATTGTGGAAGTTTGTTGATTTCAAGGGCGCTGGCGCGCCGCTGGCGTCCTGGCGCACCGACCTGCGCGGTCCGGCCCGCTCCCCACTTTTGAAACTACCGGCCGCTGGATTAGCGTAAGTCGGTTGAGCGAACTGAAGGGGTCGCAACATCCGAACAGGCCGGGTGCTTGACGACCCGGCCTGTCGCGTTGTCCGTCGCCGTACTGGCCGATGCCGCTTGCTTAGCCGCGCAGCGCCTGCTCGATCTTGGCAACGTCGATTTTTTTCATTGTCATCATGGCGTCGAAGGCGCGCTTGGCGGCGGCCCGGTCGGGATTGGCGATGGCGTCCGCGAGCACGCGCGGCGTGATCTGCCAGGATAGCCCCCAGCGATCCTTGCACCAGCCGCATTCGCTTTCCTGCCCGCCGTTGCCGACGATGGCGTTCCACAGCCGGTCGGTCTCGGCCTGATCGTCGGTTGCGATCTGGAACGAGAACGCCTCGCTGTGCTTGAAGTGGGGCCCGCCATTCAGGCCGATGCAAGGGATGCCGGCGACGGTGAATTCGACCACCAGCGGATCGCCTTGCTTGCCATCGGGATAGTCGCCCGGTGCCCGGTGGATCGCGCCGAGCGAACTGTCGGGAAAGGTCTCGGCATAGAATCGTGCTGCTTCTTCGGCATTGCCGTCGTACCACAGACAAACGGTGTTCTTGCTGGTCATGACGTATCTCCTGATGGTGAAAGGTCGGGGCCATCGGTCCAGCAAGTTCCTGAAGGTCACACTGCAGGACCTTGGCCCATCCACCGAGACTAATAAGGTGGTGCCGATTTGTCAATCCGTCCGGCAGGCATGCGCGCGCTGCAATTCGGCCCTTGCCGCCGGCGCCGCGCGAGCCGACGCAGGCACTCAAAATACAAGCGCGCATTGGCGCATTTCGTAATTGCGCAGCGCTTGGCATGTGTGGAGAATGAGCTGCGAAATGTCCTTCACTGCGGAGTATCAATTGATCAAAACCATGAGCAGAAACACCCGTCACGCCACGCTATTATTGCTGACAGCGTGCGCGCTGGCCGCCTGCGCCACGACCCAGCGCGCCGCCAACGTCATCACCGTTGCCGCCGATGGCAGCGGCCAGTTCAAGACCCTGCAGGAAGCCATCGCGGCCGTGCCGGACAACAGCGCCGAGCGCACCATCATCCGCATCAAGCCGGGTACCTACCAGGGTCAGCATCTGCTCGAACGCGGCAAGAACAAGGTCACCTTGCAAGGCGACGACGCCAGCACCACCATCCTCACCATCAACACCAATGTGTACGAGGCCGAGCGCGCCGATCCGCGCTACAAGGGCATCGGCGTGATGGTGCTGGCCGACGACTTTCATGCCGATCAGCTGACCTTCCAGAACACCGCGGGCGACCGCGGCCAGGCGCTCGCGCTGCGCATCGACGGCGACCGCGCGGTGGTCACCAACAGCCGCCTGCTGGGCTGGCAAGACACGCTCATGCTCAACAACGGCCGTCATTACTTCCGCGATTGCTACGTCGAAGGGCGCGTCGATTTCATCTACGGCAGCGGCACCTCGGTGTTCGAGCGCTGCGAAATCAAGAGCAAGAACGGCGGCTATGTGACCGCGGCCAGCACGCCGCAGGACCGGCCGTTCGGCTTCGTGTTCATCAACTCGCGACTCACCGGCGATCCCGCGCCGTGGGTGGACCCGAGTGGTGCGACGCCGAAGAAGGTGCAGAACGGGCCGGCGCAGGCGTACCTTGGCCGGCCATGGCGGCCGTATGGCGCGGTCGCTTTCATCGATAGCGAAATGGGCGCGCATATCAAGCCCGAAGGCTGGCACAACTGGGGCAAGCCGGCGCAGGAACAGACCGCGCGCTACGTCGAGTACAACAGCAGCGGTGCGGGCGCTGCGCCCGGCAAGCGCGTACCGTGGGCGCGCCAGCTGACCAAGAAACAAGCCGAGCGCATGACGGTGGCCGCCATTCTGGGCGGCAGCGATGGCTGGAACCCGCATGGAGGGACCAAGCCATGATGCTATTGACGATGCGTAGAACGACCGCTATCAGCGCGCTGGCGATGGCGCTGCTGCTGGCCGGTTGCGCCAGCGTGACCGAGACGAAGTCGGTGGCGGCGACGGCAGACGCGCCCATGCTGGCGCAAGACGGCAACCCGGTCAACGTGGAACTCGATTCTTACAAGCGCCAGTTGAGCAACAACCCGGACCGCGCCGCCGCGCTGGCCGCCGACCGTACGCTGGCCGACAATATCGTGTCGTGGCAGATGCCGCATGGCGGCTTCTACAAGCTGCCGGCGTGGTACGCCGCCCCATGGAACGGCACCGCGCCGCGCTCGGGCTGGTTCGGCAACGGGGTGGAGCTGGGCACCATCGACAACCAGGCCACCGTGACGGAAATCCTGCTGCTGGGCGACGTGTACGCGCGCACCGGGCACGCGGCCTACCGCGACAGTGCGCGCCGCGCGCTGGAATTCCTGCTGACGATGCAGTACCCGTCGGGCGGCTTTCCGCAGGTGTACCCGGCGCGCACGGGCTTGAGCTATTCGAACCACGTCACCTTCAACGACGACGCCATGGTGCGCGTGCTGGTGCTGCTCGATCAGGCCCACAAGGGCAGGGCGCCATTGGGCGGCGACCTGTTCACCGGCGACCAGCGTGCACGCCTGCAAGCGGCGGTCGAGCGCGCCGTGGACTTTATTCTCAAGGCGCAGATCGTGCAGGACGGCGTGCGCACGGTCTGGTGCGCGCAGCATGACCCGGTCAGCTATCGGCCGGTGACGGGCCGCTCGTACGAGCTGCCGTCCAAGAGCGGGCAGGAATCAGTGCTCATCACCGCGTTCCTGATGAGTCGTCCGCAAACCGCGCAGGTGGCGCAGGCGGCCAAGGCCGCGGTGGCGTGGTACAAGCGTGACGCGGTGCAGATGAAAAACACCGCATTCGATCCGAAAGCCACGCGCGCAAGCGGCGCCTCGCCGTTCGTCGCGCGGCCCGGGGTGACCACCTGGTACCGGTTTTATGACGTGGCCACCGATACCGGCTTCTTCAGCGGGCGCCTGCCGACCGACAAGCCGCCCGGCGTGGGAAAGCAGTACGACATCATGAAGATCGGCGCCGAAAGCCGCTATAGCTATCAGTGGGGCGGGCAGTACGGCACGCGCCTGTTCGCTTATTCCGACAGGGTCGGCTACTAGCATTGCCACAGCGGGGCCACAGCATTGACGCGGCGCGCAACGCAGACCCGGCAGATAACGCTCAGTCCCGCTGGCTGGCGCCGGGGTTGATCAGCAGGGAGTACGGCCCGATGTAGCCGCGTTGTCCCTGTTGCTGCTCGAGCGCGGATTTGTAGTTGGCATTGTCGATATGCCGCGCGATCAGCTGGCGCAGCCGGGTGATTAACATGTTCATTGCAATCCTCGTTGATTCAAATCGGATGAGGCGGGTGTGCTTCAGTCACCGCAATAAATAGTTTAGATCGTTCCGCCGGCCAGTCCGGCGCTTGTGCCGCGAAGTTGAGAGAAATCAACTAAGCGATGCGCGCCGGGGCGCAAGGTGTCTCCTTTGTGTCTTGCCAAATCTGCTTTATGCGCCTGACACGGTGCTGTCACACAGATGCACTAGGATCGGAGTATGGTGGTGAGGTGGTGCAGGGTCGTGAAGGATAACGCAATGGACGAGTGGCTTCCCGTTACGCGGGCAATACAGGATGGCATGCTGTGCGCATTGCGTTTCCGCGACCAGTCCGGGTTCGTCGACCGCCCCGGCCCGTATGTGTATCAGGCTAACCGCTGGTGGTATCTTGTCAATCCCGCATTGCGGGTACGCGAGAAACCGACGCACTTCAAGCCGCTGGTGCCGAGCCGCGCCTGACGGGCAAGACCGGCGCGGCCGATCATCGCGGCCGATCATCGCGGCCGATAGTCGCCGCCGATGACAGCCCCTATTCAAACGCTGCCATCATCCGGCGTAATAGGCGTTTCACGACGGATGTTCTACAATCGCCCGGTTCCCCTGATGCAAAAGGCTCCGTTTGACCGCGCACGTGTCCGCCAAAAGGTCCAAGAAAACCCCGCTCCCGGACGCGTTGCTGGATGCCGCCTGTCGTATCGTCTCCACCGATGGCCTGGCAGGCCTGACTCTGCGCCCCCTGGCGCAGCTGCTGGACGTGTCGGTCACGGTGCTGACGAAACATTATGGCGCGCGTGCCGACATCATCGGCGCGGTCTGCCAGGCCGCCTGCGCGCGCGATGCGCGCCTGTGCAGCGGCTGGCGCCAGACGCTGGCAACCTTACCCCCGCTGCAGCCGGCCATGGCCGCGCTCCTGGCCGACACTATTCTCGAAGAGATGGCAACCGTGCATCGGCCCATCGCGCTGCTTTACCTGGAACTGCTGCACGCCTGCACCTGGGATCCTTCGCTGCGGCCCGTGTTTGCTGCGTGGTCGGAACAGCGGCAGACGTTCTGGGACGAACTGGCCGGTAAAGCCGGGCTGGATGCGCGCCTGCGCGCGTGTGGATGGTGGCATGGCTACGTGATCGCCGAACTGGCTTACAGCATGGTTCTGAACGGCGTTGCGCCATATCGGATGCTGCGCCGGGTGTGCCTGCACCGGATGTTCGGCGGCGCTGTGGCAACGGCGCCGGACGCAGCGGATGGTGCGCTGTTCTCGCTGCTGCTCGACCAGCTGCGCCTGCCGCCTGACACCGATGCTTGCACCGGCAGCGCATCGCCATGGTCGGCGCTGGCGGCGCGCGCCTGCGGCATCCGGCTGGCGGCCGAGGGAGTCCATGGTCTGACCCATCGCACCATTGCCGCCGACATCGGCGTGCCGCATACCACGCTGAGCTACCGTTATCCGACACAGCACGACCTGGTCATCGCGGGACTGGAGCACATCGCGGCGCACATCCTGGCTGCGGTCGATGCCGGCAGCATGGTGGAGCTGGAACGCTTGCGCCTTGCGGGCGATGGCCGCAAGCTCGATCTGGCGCGGGCCAACTTCGCCGTGGCGCTGGCCGCTGCGCGGATGCCCGGGCTGACTGCGTACACGGCCGATATGCGCAGCCGGCGTGGCAACAACCTGGTCAAAGTCTTCAGACAGTACCTGCCGGACGCCACCGGCATCGATGGTTTGTGCGCCCAGGTGATTTCCATGGGGCTGACCGGGCTGACCAACACCGAGCCCGCGGGCGAATCGTCCGAGCGCACCGTGGCGGCCGCCTTCGCAGCGGCGGCCGCGTGGCTGGGGCGCGGCAGCTAGCAATGCAGTGCAATTGCGCGCAACGCCACACCCGCATGGTTCTCGCGGACCTGCTTCAGTCCTTATAAGCCCACAGGTCGGCCGGCGCGGTGCTGCCGGAGGTGATCAGGCGGAAAGCTGCCGGCGCGTAGTCGCGGTCGACCACCAGAAATCCCTCGGCACTGGCGGGCAGGGCGCCGCAACCGGCGCTGGACAGCGTGAGCTTGAGCGCCTCCGGCAGCGCGGCGGGAGCAAGCCTGCCGCTCAGCTTGCAGTCGGTGGCGCCGGCAACGATATCGCCGCTGGCACTGACTGAAAACGCCGCCGCCGCGCCGCTTGCCAGCCGGACGGTGTAGCGTCCGGCCAGCGTATCGAGCGCGAGCGGATTCGATGGGATCGCCGTGCTGCCCAGCAGATCGAGCGATGCATCTGCGTTCGCCGCGGGCGACTTGTTCCAGCTGCCGTTGCCGTCGCGCCGGTACACGGCCGTTGCCTGCTGCTCGCTGTCGTTGAGCACCAGCAGGCGGCTGCCGTCGGCGCCTGCATAGTACTTGCCGGCGTTGGGATTGGCGGCGTCGCCGGCGCCGACGGCGTACACGCCGGCCGCCAGATCGGTCACCCTGACCGTGGGGGCGTCATCGTTCTTTCCGCCGCAAGCCGCCAGCAGCAGCGCCATCGGCAATACGGCAGCGAGCAGACGCATTGGGTTCGTGTTCATGGCGCGCCTCATTGGGCAAACAGTTCACGCAGGCGCAGGCGCAGCCACTGCTGGGCGGCCGGGCGCTGCTCGTAGCCCACTTGCATGGCGGTGACGGCGATCTTGGTCTTGTACACCACCGCTTCGTCTTCGGCCTGCGAAGCGGTCACGGCACCCGGCAGCGATCCGGTCAAGCCCCACGGCGCGCCGCTGTTGAACTTGAGGTTGTACGTGTCGTAGCTGCCCTGGCGCGAAAACGACCAGGCCGAGCTGGCCGTGGCGGCGTCGGGAAAATTCACGTTCAGCGCCACGCCGGGCGGCAGCAGTGGACCGGTTCCCGCCTTGGCTTGCAGGGTGGCGATCAGTTTGGTGCTCAACTGAGCGACCACGCGCGACAGGGGGTTGGCCAGCCCCGTGTTGTCGACCGTGTTGGCGCCGGCGCTTAAGGCGATGGCGGCAATCCCGCGGCCCGCCGCGAACTGGGCGTTGCCGATGGTGCCGGAGTTGATGCTCACTTTGCCCACGTTCTGGCCTTCGTTGGGCCCGGACAGCAGCAGGTCGGGCGCCTTGCCCCAGCGGGCAGGCGCCAGCACATCGAGGCCGTACATGGTGGCCATGACGGGCGTGCCGTGCACATAATGGAAGTCGCCGCCCGTGTAGCCGGCTTTGGTGAACGGCCCCACCGCCGGGGCGCCCAGCGCTGCGGCGCCATTGTGGCAGCCGCGTTCGGCCTCGATCTGGGTTTTGTCGTTGTCGGGCACGATGGTCACCGTGCTGTACATGACGATGGCGGAGCTGCGTCCGCTCTGGCCGGAACACGGCACCGCGACGATCACGGAATGCCCGGCAGCCTTGAGTTCGTCGTACAAGGCCTTCAGGTTGCTGGTCAGGCCGTCATCGTTGGACAGCACAATGTTGAGTGCGAAGGCCGGCGTCGCGCACAGGGCGAGCGCGATGCCGGAAAGGAGACGGTGATTCTTGAATGCCATGCTGGAGACTCCGCTGGTGGTTAGGAGCCTCGCATCGTACTGAAGGTATGTGACGACAATATGACGGATGTACGAGTCGATCCAACGGCATCAACCTTGAATTCTTTGGTTAGGAATGCTTTCTTAAGGAACAAAACGACACTTGTACGAAACAGTCCTCAATATCAGCCGGCCGGGTTCGGTGCCCCGGCCGGCTGCGCATTCCATCGACTATTTTGGCAGAACCTGATTGCCAAGCACCGTCCAGCGGGCGTCCGACGCCTTGACGTAGCGCGGCTGCCCGCCGCCCGCGTGCGCCGTGTACGCGCCGGGCCGCACCCCGCGAATGCCTTGCGCATCGACTTGCGACTGCGCCCGGCCATCGATCTGGAAGGTGACCGCCTGCTGCGCGCCCGCTTTCAGATGCACCCGCTTGAACGCCGCCAGTACCGGGTTGGCGCTGTCGCCAGGTTTGGACACATAGAGCTGCACCACTTCGTCGCTGTCGACCGTGCCGCTGTTTCTGACCGTGACGGTGGCCTTGACCGGCTGGCCGGCGCGCACCTTGGCGGTGGACAGCTTGACCGGGCCATACGCGAAGCGCGTATAGCTCAAGCCATGGCCGAACGGATGCAGCACCGGACCCTTGAAGTAGCGGTAGGTGCGGTTCTTCATCACGTAGTCGTCGAACGGCGGCAGATCGGCTTCCGAGCGATAGATCGTGTAGGGCAGGCGCCCGGCGGGGCTGACGTCGCCGGCCAGCACGCGCGCAATGGCCGTGCCGCCGGCCTGGCCCGGATACCACGCCTGCAGCAGTGCATCGGCGTTTTCTTCGACCCACGGATCGGAAATGGCGCCGCCGGTCAGGTACACCACCACCAGCGGTTTGCCGGTGGCCTTGAGCGCCTGCAGCAATCGGCGCTGCGCGTCCGGCAGCGTCAGTGCGATGCGGTCGCCGCCGCGAAAGCCCGGATAATCGACCTTCATCGATTCGCCTTCCAGATCGGGCGACAGGCCCACCAGCGCCACCACCACGTCGCTGCCGGCGGCAGCGGCGACGGCGGCGTCGACCAGCGCGTCCTTCGGCGTGACCCACTCCAGCGCGCTGTAGCGGTCATTGATGCTGCGCACGTACTCGATGCGCACGTCATGCGGCTTGGTGTCGGCGAACGCGAACTCGATTTTCCTGGTCATCTGGTCGCAGTTGCCGGCCGAGCAGACGGCCGTGTTGGCGGCGTTGATGCCGGCCAGCGCCGGGGTCACCACCAGCTTGTCGTCGATCCAGACCTTGATGTCGGGAATAGGGCGGTCCTTGCGGACCGTCATGCGAAAGCCGAACTCGTAGGTGCCGGGCTTGGGCGGCGTGATGACGCCGCTCCAGCGCACCGAGAATTGGCCGGGCTTGAAACCGACCGGCGCGCTGTGCTCGAAGTTGAAGTTGATGTGCGGGTCCACCCGCGTCAGGCGCGGCGCGCCGGTAAATGTCAGGTTGTCGAAGTACTCGCCCTTGAGGCCTTGCGCGCTGCTGTCGGCCGAGGGCTTCAGGTAGGTCTCGGGTATTGGCGTGCGCATGCCGTCGGCCAGCGGCGCGCCGGCGGCGTAGCTGACCTGGGCCGCGCCGAAGCGCGCGCGCAGGCCGTCGAGCGGCAGGACCGCATCGACGGCGGTGCCGTTGTAATTGCCGTCCAGGCTTTGCAGCAGGGCGGCGTTGGGGCCGACCACGGCGATGCGCTTGCCGGCCAGTGGCAACAGGCCCGCTTTGTTCTTAAGCAGGACGATGGCCTCTTCGGCGGCTTTTTGCGCCAGTGCGCGATTGGCCTTGGAGCCGATCTCGCTCGCCGGCACAGCGTCGTAGCGGCTGCCGTCGATCAGGCCCATGCGGATGCGCGCCACCATCAGGCGCGTGAGCGCGGTATCCAGGT
>CALRYE020000084.1:0-25330 GCA_943372275.1 Janthinobacterium lividum | reverse complement strand
CGCACGCCTGCCGGCGCGGCCTACTCGGCCCAGCGCCGCGAGCGCGCCACCGCCCGGTCCCACGTGGCCATCAGTGTTTCGCGCCGATCCTCGCCCATGGCCGGCTCGAACCGCCGCGCCACCTGCCACTGCGCCGCGATCTCTTCCTGCGACGACCAGAATCCCGTGGCCAGCCCGGCCAGATAGGCCGCGCCCAGCGCCGTGGTTTCGGTTACCACGGGCCGCACCACCGCCACGCCCAGCAAATCGGCCTGGAACTGCATCAGCAGATCGTTGCGCGCCGCTCCGCCATCGGCGCGCACTTCGGCCACCGGGCAGGCCGCATCCTTCTGCATGGCCAGCAGCAGCTCGGCGCTCTGGAACGCGATCGCTTCCAGCGCGGCGCGCGCGATGTGCCCGCGATTGGTCCCGCGCGTCATGCCCACCAGCGTGCCGCGCGCATACGGGTCCCAGTGCGGCGCGCCCAGCCCGACAAACGCCGGCACCAGGTACACCCCGCCGTTATCGGGCACGCTGGTGGCCAGCGCCTCGACGTCGCTGGAACGCTCGATGATGCCCAGCCCATCGCGCAGCCACTGCACCGTGGCGCCGCCCATGAACACGCTGCCTTCGAGCAGGTAGTCGACTAGCCCGCCGGCGGCTGCGGTGTGTCCGCCGAGCCGCCAGCCGGCCGTTGCCAGCAAGCGGTTGGCCGACAGCGGCACGCTCTGCCCGGCGTGCATCAGCATGAAGCACCCGGTGCCATAGGTATTCTTGACCATGCCGCGGCGATGGCAGGCTTGCCCGAAGGTGGCCGCCTGCTGGTCTCCGGCGATGCCGGCGATGGCGATCGGCGCGCCGAACCACTCGGGCGCCGTCCGGCCTACCTCCCCCGCGCTGTCGACCACGCGCGGCAGCAGGGACGCTGGAATATTGAACAGATCCAGCAGTTCCTCATCCCACGCCAGCGTGTGCAGATTGAACAGCATGGTGCGCGAGGCGTTGCTCACGTCCGTCACGTGGGCGCCGCACAGTTTGAAGATCAAAAAGCTGTCGACCGTGCCGAAGGCCAGCTCGCCGCGCCCGGCCCGTTCGCGCGCGCCGGCCACGTGATCGAGTATCCAGGCCAGCTTGGTGGCGGAAAAATAGGCGTCCAGTTCCAGCCCGGTCAGCGCGCGGATGCGCTCGGCGTGGCCGTCGGCCCGCAGCGCGGCGCAGGCGTCGGCGGTGCGCCGGTCCTGCCAGACGATGGCCGGGCAGATCGCCTCGCCCGTGGCGCGGTCCCACACCACGGTGGTCTCGCGCTGGTTGGCGATGCCGATGGCCTGCACCTCGCGCGCATGCACGCCGTGCTCGCGCAGCACCTGGCGCGCCACGGCCAGCTGGCTTTCCCAGATGTCGGCGGGGTCGTGCTCGACCCATCCGGGTACGGGAAAATGCTGGGGGAATTCCTGCTGGGCGCTGGCGCACAGGCGGCCCTGGCGGTCGAACAGGATGGCGCGCGAGCTGGTGGTGCCCTGGTCCAGGGCGAGGATATATGTCGTCATCGGCCTGCCTGCAAGGAGAGCAACCGGATTGATATGAATTCAGTGTGAAGCAGGCCGATAGGCCGGATTTTGTTACGGCAAACGCCCTTGCGAACGTTCGCTATGACAGCCATTCCTCTAGGCGCCGAGTTACCCCGGCGCTCAAGCTTCCTACCCGCACGCTCCGCGAGCCGCCTCAACGCGTGCCTATTTGGAATTGCTCCAGGTGGAGGTTACCGCGTTTCACCGTAACTTAATACGCTCGTCTCTGTGGCCCTATTCCTCGCCTTATACTCCGGGCTTGCGCCCTCGGCTTTCAGCGGACGGCCGTTAACCGTCACCCTGCTCTATGGAGTCCGGACCTTCCTCCCGCCGACGCATTACGCGCCAGCCAGCGACTGTCTGGCCTGCTTCACGGGCGCATTGTACCGCGCCGGGGGTATATGCATCAAAAAAAGGCTGGCGGCCGTGCGCAACGTTGGTAACATTGAAACTCGCCCCCACCCAGGAGTTTGCATGTCCACCGCTCGCCCCGCCCTCACCGCCGCCGCGTTCCTGCTGGAAGTCGCTCATCTGGCATGGGAGCACTTGCATGGCGGCGTGGTCAGCCACCATCTGCTGGCCAATCCGGACCTGCCGGCCATTTCCAACTGGTTCGGGCTGCTGCTCATTCCGGCGCTGACGTGGTTCCTGGTCGGCCGCATCGAGCGGCGCATCGCCTCCGGCGCCCCGGGGTCCTCGCGCGCCGCCATCGTCGCCGGCTTTGCCGCCGCGCTGGTCTACGGCGCGTCGCTGGCGCTGGCGCTCGCGAGCAAGTTCGGATCGATCGACATGGTGTTTTTTGCGCTCTTCGCCATCGGTCTGGTTGTGCCCATCTACCGCGCCCAGTTCGTGCTCGGCTTCGTGCTGGGCATGACGTTCACCTTTGGCGCCGTGCTGCCGACCATCATCGCGTCGGTGTTCGCGGCGTACTCCTCTCTGGCACACCTGGTCTTCCGGAGGCTGTACCGCCTGGCCATGCGCCGCCGCGCCAGTAATGGGTAAGGATAAAACTGGGTAAAGATAAAACTGCCGTGCAATTCTGATATTTCGCGTCGTTATTCTAAAAGCGACGAGCATTTGCCTCCCCTACAATCGACGCTCACGCCTGCAGACCCTGCACGCATCCACGGACCCTCACTTTTACCAAGAGAAAGAGGCGACATGAGCCATTCTCCCCGCAGCGGCGGCCAGATCCTGGTCGATGCCCTGTCCATCCACGGCGTCGACCTGGCCTTCGGCGTTCCCGGCGAAAGCTACCTCGACGTGCTCGACGCGCTGCACGACTCCAGCATCCGTTTCATCGTCAATCGCCAGGAAGGCGGCGCCGCCTTCATGGCCGAAGCCTACGGCAAGCTGACGGGCCGCCCCGGCATCTGTTTCGTCACACGCGGGCCGGGCGCCACCAACGCTTCGATCGGCGTGCACACGGCGTTCCAGGATTCGACGCCGATGATCCTGTTCATCGGCCAGGTCGGCCAGGACTTCATGGACCGCGAAGCGTTCCAGGAAATCGACTACCGCCGCATGTTCGGCCAGATGGCCAAGTGGGTCGCCCAGATCGACCGCGCCGACCGCATTCCCGAGTACCTGGCGCGCGCGTTCCAGGTCGCCACCAGCGGGCGCCCCGGCCCGGTGGTGCTGGCCCTGCCCGAAGACATGCTCACCACACTGGCGCAAGTGGCCGACACGGGCCGCTACCAGAGCGTGCAGGCGTCGCCGTCGGCCGCGCAAATGGCGCAGCTGCGCGCCATGCTGGCCGAGGCTCAGCGTCCCGTCGTGCTGCTGGGCGGCGCGTCGTGGAACGCACAGGCGTGCGCCGACCTGCAGCGCTTCGCCGAAGCCAACGCGCTGCCGGTGGGCTGCACCTTCCGCTTCCAGGACCTGCTCGACAACGCGCATCCCAACTACATCGGCGACGTCGGCATCGGCATCAACCCCAAGCTGGCCGCGCGCATCGGCAACGCCGACCTGGTGATCGCCATCGGCCCGCGCCTGGGCGAGATGACCACCGGCGGCTACACCCTGCTGGCCGCACCCGTGCCGCGCCAGCGCCTGGTGCACATCCATGCCGACGCCGAAGAACTGGGCAGCGTGTATCAGGCCGAACTGATGATCAACAGTGGCGCGGCGCAAGCCTGCGCCATGCTGGCCGCGCTCGAACCGGTGGACGCCGGCGCCTGGCGCCATACGGTACCGGAAGCGCGCGCCGAGCTGGCGGCGTACCAGCAGCGCCCGCCGATCTTCCGCGATGTGGCCGCGCCGCTGGACCTGTGGCAGGTGGTGCAGGAGCTGATGGCGCAAGCGCCGCGCGACACCATCATCACCAACGGCGCCGGCAACTACGCCACCTGGGCGCACCGCTTCTACCGCTATGGCGCCATGCGCACCCAGCTCGCGCCCACCAGCGGGGCCATGGGCTACAGCGTGCCGTCGGGGATCGCCGCCAAGATCGCCGATCCGGCGCGCACCATCGTCACCTTTGCCGGCGACGGCGAATTCATGATGAACGGCCAGGAGCTGGCCACCGCCGTGCAGTACCAGGCCGGCGTGATCATCATCGTCTTCAACAACGGCATGTTCGGCACCATCCGCATGCATCAGGAGCGCGGCTATCCGGGCCGGGTATCGGGCACGGGCTTGCATAATCCGGATTTTGCGGCGCTGGCGCGCGCCTACGGTGCGACGGGAGAGGTGGTGGAGAGCACGGAGCAGTTCGGGCCGGCCTTTGCGCGCGCGCTGCAGCACACCCGCGAGCAGCGCCTGCCGGCGCTGATCGAACTGCGCTACGACGGCAATCTGATTACGCCGAACGCGTCGCTGGAGGCGATCCGCACAGCGGCACAGGCGAACAGCAAGCAGCCGTAGCAAACCGCGGACCGAGCCAACGATGCAGCGCTGCCGCGCAGTTCAGCGCAGTGTCGCCGCCGCTGCGGCTTATTTCTGGACGGTGGCGCTGCTGTCGACGCCGGCCGGCATCGGCAGTGGCCGCTCCTGCACGGGCGTGGTGAAAAACAGCGCGATCACGCCGATGAATGCCACCACAATCACCGTGCGCAGCCAGAACGCACCGCGCACCCGCAGTTTTTGGGGCGATACCGGCAGATTGAAATAGTCAGGGTTATTCACGCTATCTCCAGGGAATAATTGCATTGTTCGGTTACTCAACAATTTATACCCTTTCTCGCCAAAAGCATACTCATGAGCTAACAAAAATAAACAGCACGCAACAAACGTTTCACCGATTTGACATTCTTTTGAGCAACCTCATCAAGCCGCCCAGCAGCGGCAGCTTTTCGTAGAGTTCCTCGGCCACGTCCCAGTAGTCGCGGTGCAGCGTCACTTTGCCGGCGGCGTCGAATTCCAGATGGGTGGCGCCGCGCACGCACTGCTGCCGCGCCGGCATGCGCTTGATAAAGAACAGGAAGTCCCAGGTGATGAAGGCATGCCCGTCCTGCAGCACGCGCACCTTGACCGCAAAGCGCGGATCGCCGACCTGATCGAACATGTGCTCGAAGATTTCGCCGATCGCATCCAGGCCCGCCACCTCGTTGAACGGATCCTTGAAGCGCGCATCGTCGGCGTAGATTTCGCCCAGGCCCGTGCGCACGCTGGTCAAACTGATGGTTTCGTAAAAGTGCACCAGCCGCTCCAGCGCTGCCGAATGTTGCGACTGCGACTGCGGCTGCGACTGCGGCTGCGCCTCTGCGCCTGCAGCCGGATACAGTGGTTCGATGCTCATAAGCCGGTCACTTTGTGAATCAGCCAGAAGTACAGGCGGTACGGCAGCAGCCGCGCCAGCCGCAGGCTGTTGGTAAAGCGTTTGGGGAAGTGAATATGGAACTGCCCGCGCTCGATGCCGTCGACCATGGCGCGTACGGCGTCGGCAGCCGTCATCAGCGCCGGCATGGCGAAGTCGTTGTTGGCCGTGAGCGGCGTATCGACGAAGCCCGGATTGATCTGATACACCGCCAGCCCGCGCCGGTGCAGGTCCAGGTACAGCGACTCGGTCAGGTTGATCAGCGCCGCCTTGGTGGAGCCGTACACCAGCGCCTTGGGCAGGCCGCCGTAACCGGCCACCGACGCCACGATGCCCACGCCGCCCGCGCCGCGCGAGAGCAGATGGGGCAGCACGGCGTCGAGGCAGTTGAAGGCGCCGCGCAGGTTCAGGTCGATCATGCCGTTTACCGCCGCCAGGTCGATGGCGTCGGCGCGCATCTCGTTGTAGCCGCCGGCGATCACCAGCACCAGATCGACGCCATCCCAGCTCGCCAGGATCTGCTGGAAAGCCGCGCCCACGCTGGCGCGGTCCGTGACATCCAGCGGCAGGGCCAGCGCGCGCGCGGCCGTGTTGGCAGCGGCAGCGGCGCCGGAACCGAGCACGATGGCTGCAAGCTTGTCGGCGCTGCGGGCCGAAAACGCCACGCGTGCGCCCAGCTCCAGCAGCAGCACGCCGGCCGCTTCGCCGATGCCGCTGGAGGCGCCGATCAGCCAGACGCGCTTGCCGCGCCAGTCGGAGATGCGCGGGTTCATGGCCGCTTGGTGATGGCCAGCGTCACGTTACCCAGGTTGACGCCGAACTTGCTCATCTGGGTGCGGTTGAGGATCACCTTGTCGTCGATCATGAACATCCAGTCGTCCATGTCGACGTTGATCACCTTGCCGTCCACCGGCAGCGCCAGCACGTAGGTCCAGCGCAGCGCGTTGCCGCTGACCGTCCCTTGCGCCGTGCCGACGACGTCCGGCGCGGTGGCCGTGAACTTGCCCTCGCCGGTTTTGGTCAGCGTCCACACGCGCGTCTGGCGGGTGCCGTCGGAATAGACGAACTGCTCGTCGAGCACGCCCGTATTGCCGTTCCAGGTGCAGCGCATCACCACCACGAAGCGCTTGATCACGTCGCCCGAGCGGTCCTGGAACATGCCGTGCGCGTCCAGCGTGCCATTGAAGTAGGTTTGGATGTCCAGCTTGGGCGATTCGCTCGCGTACTGCGTGGGTGACGGCGACGAGCAGCCGGCAATGGTGACGGACAGCGCCAGTGCCGCGGCGATGGCGGTTGCGCGGTGAGCCAGAAAGCGAGCCAGTTTCATATCGGTGTCCTTGACGAAGTTGAATGGGTTGTTGGTTTGTTTGTTTGTTTATGGAGAGCGGGAGAGCGACTAGTAATGACGCAGCGGCGCGCGCCACAACATGGCCGCGGCAAGCAGCTTGAGTGCGCACGGCAGCAGCGCGTAAGCGGCGGCCAGGCTGGTGGTCGGCCCGGCGCTGCCGGGCACGTAGCCGAAGGCGCCCAGCAGCGGCAGCGAGATACCGGCCGCCAGCGCCAGCGTCATCTGCACGCCCCAGTTCCAGACGCCGAAGTAGGCGGCCTCGCGGCTGCCCGCGTGGCCGGCGCCGCCGATGACCCCGGCCAGCAGCGCCGGCGGCAAGGCCAGGTCGGCGCCCAGCGCCGCGCCGGAAATCACGCACACCACCCCGAAGGCGACGGCGGCGCCCTGCCCCAGCCAGAAGGTCCACACGAACACCAGCGACGCGAGCAGCATGGCGCCGGCCCAGGCGCGCACTTCGCCAAAGCGCCGCGCGGCGGCGACCCAGCCGGGAATCGACGCGGCCGCCGCGCTGAAATACAGGATCAGGAACAGTCCCGACAAGCTGGCAAGGCGCAGCCGGTCGGCGACAAAGAACAGGAACAGCGTGGCCGGAATGGCCGCGGCCACGCCATTGACCATCAGCACCGCGAACAGCGAGCGAAAGGCGCGCTGGCGAAACGGCATGCCCAGTTCGCGCCAGCTGGCCAACGGCGCCGCCGCGCTCAGATCCGCGCGTGGCCGTACGCCCCTGGCGAGCAGCAGCGCACCGGTGGCCAGCAGGGCCACGCCGAACGCGATACTGAGGCCGTCGTAGCCGGCCACCGCGCTGATGGCCGCAGCCAGCACCACGCCACCCAGGGCGCAAGCTTCGCGCACGCCGGTCACGCGCGCGCGTTCGGCCACCGCCTGCGTGAGCGCGGCGCCCCAGCTCTGGTGGGCGATGGTGGCAATGCCGAAGCCGACGTAGGCCACCATCAGGGTACCGAAAAACCATGCCAGGGTGGCGTTGCCGCCCATCGCGGGCGGATGGAACAGGGCCACAAAGCCGGCCAGCAGGGGCGCAGCGCCAATCAGGATGAAGCGCGCGTAGGCGCTGTTGCCGCGCTCGATCCACCAGCCCAGCAGCGGGTCGATGAAGGCGGCCGCGATGCGCGCGGCCAGCAGCAAGGCGCCGATGGCCGCCAGTGGCAGGCCGGCCCGTTCGGCATAGAACTGCGGCAGATAGACGTAGATCGGCAGCGCCACCATGGCCAGCGGCAGCGCGAACGCGCCGTAGCTGAGCAGCGCGGTCAGCGGCAGCGCTTGGTCTGTCTGCGCCTGTGTCGCCTCAGTCATGTGCGCGCCTGCCTCACCTGGCCGCCGCGTCGGCCAGCAAGGCGCGGCGCAATGCCGGCGCGGTGGTATTGGCGTCGAGCCAGATGCCGAAGAAGGCGCGCGCGAACACCGGGTCGGGCACGCTGCCCAGCAGCTTGCCGTCGAGGTAGAACACCGCGCCCACATTCGGCACGTTCACGCCGGTGATGCGCGAGCCGTCGCGCACATCGGGGAACAGCTCGCGCATGGTGCCCAGCCAGGCCTTGCGCTGGGCGGCGGTGCCGGCGCCGATTTTCTCCATCTGATCGGCGCTGGCGTCGGCGATCTTGACGCCATCGAGCTTGCGCGCGTAGCGCAGGTCCAGCGCGAACGGCGCGCCGGTCTGGTAGCCGCGCTCACCGACCCACAGTTCGGCGTCGTAGATCCTCAGCGTGTAATAGGTGAAGGTGCCCTTGCCCGCCAGGCGCGCGCTGGCGACGTGCTCGGCGACCTGGGGTGGCGCGGCGGCCACAGCCAGCGTCAGCGTGAGCGCCAGCGCCACGAAGGCGGCCAAGCTTGCAGACAGGCGGCGCATATCAGGCCTTCGCCAGCGTGAAGTGCATCACGTCGGTGTTGTGCTCCCTGAACGCTGCCTCGCAGTAGCACAGATAGAATTCCCAGGTGCGGATGAAGCGCTCGTCGAAGCCCTGCGCGCGTACTTCGGCCAGGCGCGCGTGGAACGCGCGGCGCCACGCTTGCAGCGTGTCGGCGTAGTCGATGCCGAAGCGGCGCTCGGCCGTGACGGACAAGCCATGCTGCGCCGCCAGCGCGCGGAACTTCGATGGCGAGGGCAGCATCCCGCCCGGGAAGATGTACTGCTGAATGAAGTCGGTGCCTTCGCGATAGCGGGCGAACAGCTCGTCGGCGATCACGATGGTCTGCACGCAGGCGCGCCCGCCGGGCTTGAGGTTGCGCGCCACGCACGCGAAGTAGCTGGGCCAGTACGACTCGCCCACCGCTTCGAACATCTCGATCGAGGCGATCGCATCGTACTGGCCAGCGCTGTCGCGGTAGTCGCACAGGCGCAGGTCGGTGCGCGATTCCAGCCCGGCATCGGCCAGGCGCTGGCGCGCATACGCCAGCTGCTCGTGCGACAGCGTCAGCCCCGTCACGTGGACCGCGGCGTCGCGCGCGGCGATTTCGGCGAAACCGCCCCAGCCGCAGCCGATTTCCAGCACCGTGTCGCCCGCCTTGACGTTCAGTTCACCCAGGATGGCGCGGTATTTTTCCGTCTGCGCCAGCGCCAGGTCGCCGTTGGCCGCTTCCGTATACAAGGCGCTCGAATAGGTCATCGAGCCATCCAGCCACAGTTTGTAGAACTCGTTGCCGATATCGTAGTGGTCGGAGATGTTGCGGCGGCTGCCCGCGCGGCTGTTGCGGTTCATCAGGTGGCGCACCCGGTACACCAGCCGGCCCCACCAGCTGCCGTACACCAGCTCTTCGATGGCGGCGCGGTTACGCGCCAGCAGCGCGATCAGCCCGGTCAGGTTGTTGGTGCTCCACTGGCCCTCGATATAGGTTTCGGCAAAGCCGATGTCGCCGGACCGGAGCGCCTGCGAAAACACGTTCCAGGTTTTCAGCTCCAGCGTCACGGGGGCCTCGGACGCCACCGCTTCGCCGTAATGGAGCACGCGTCCGCTCGGCGTCGTCAAGGTCAGTGCGCCGTGACGCAGCTTGGAGAGCAGCTTGAGTATCAGCTTGGACGACGCGGGGATCGCCTCGCTGGCGGAAGTTGGCGCCAGCGGGGCCAGCGGGGCCGGCGATGACAGGAAATCGGAGCTCATCGAGATACCTTATGGAGTGGTGGAACAGGTTTGCGGAAGAAGGGAACCCGGCGCAGCCACAGGCGCAGCGCCTGGACGTGGATGCGGGCGATGACGCCGAAAGTCATCAGGGGATAGAAGCAGAAGGCGCGCAGCACGGTGGCCGCGGAAATGGGGCCGGCATGGCCGGACAGGCTGGTAGCCAGCAGCGGGCCGGCATTGTCGTCGTAGTCGACGCAGGCCAGCGTGCGCTCGCCGCGGCCGCGCGCGAAGCGGAAGCGGTAGCCGCCCTCCACCGGACAGAACGGCGACACGTGGAACACCTTGCGGGCGCGTAGCTCGGTGCCGTTGACGATGGGGGCGTCCTGGTCCAGCAGGTAGAAGTGGCGCTCGCCGAAGGTATTGCGCACGTCGCACAGCACGGCGCGCAGCGCGCCGTCGGCGCGGTGGCAGAACCAGAACGAGACGGGATTGAACACGTAGCCGAGCACGCGCGGCATGGCTTGCAGCCAGATCTCGCCGTCGGCGTCGTGCACGCCTTCGGCTTTCAGAAAGCCGTCGATCCAGCTCACCAGCGGCTGCACGCCGTCGCCATGATCGGCATCGTTGAACGACAGCAGATTGAAGCGGTTACGCGAGAACAGCGAGCAGCCGAAGCCGGCGCTACCCATGGCGCGCAGCGGCAGGCGTACGTAATAGGTCGCGTAGGCGAACGCGTGCAGCACGGGCCGCAAGCGCGTGTGGCGCACGGTGCCGAAGCACAGTTGAGCGCGCAGTGGCAGGTTCTCAGGCTGCATGGGCATGCGCAGTCAGGCTCGCCAGCTTTTGCTCGACCGAGCGCTGCGCCAGCATGCGCGCGTTCAGCGCGGCGGCCACCGCCAGGCCCGACTTGAGGCCATCTTCATGGAAGCCGTAGCCGGTCCAGGCGCCGGCGAACCAGGTGTTTTGCTGGCCCTGCAGTTCGGGCAGGCGCGCCTGCGCAGCCACCGCGGCCGCATCGAACACGGGGTGCGCGTAGTCGAAACTGGCCAGCACCTTGGCGGCATCGGGTTCGTCGATCGGATTGAGCGAGACGATCACCGGCGTACTGCACGGCAGCGGCTGCAGCATATTGATCAGGTAATGCACGCACACATCGGGCGTGGCGCTGGCCGTGCTCTGGTAGTTCCAGGCCGACCAGGCCTTGCGGTTTTCGGGCAGGCAGCTGGCATCGGTATGCAGCACGGCGCGGTTGGGCTGGTAGCGCACCGCGCCCAGCACCGCGCGCTCGCTGGCCGTGGGCTCGCCCAGCAGCGCCAGCGCCTGGTCGCTGTGGCAGGCCAGCACCACATGGTCGAACTGTTCCGCGCCGCTGGCGGTGATGACCCGCACCGAACGCTGGCCCACGCCGGCGCGCTCGATGACGGTGACGGGCTGGGCCAGGCGGCGGGTGGGTATGGCGGCCAGCAGCTTGTCGACATAGCGGCGCGAGCCGCCCGCCACGGTGCGCCACTGGGGCCGGTCGGCGATCTGCAGCAGGCCGTGGTTATGGCAGAAGCGGATAAAGCTGGCCGCCGGAAAGTCCAGCATCTGGCTGGCCGGGCACGACCAGATGCAGGCGGCCATGGGCAGCAGATACCAGGTGCGGAACTGCTGGCTGTAGCCGTGCTGGTCCAGAAAACTGCCCAGCGACTGCTCCGGCATGGGGCCGTGCGCGGCCAGCGCGGTGGCCTGGCGGTTGAAGCGCAGGATGTCGCGCAGCATGCGCCAGAACGCGGGGCGCAGCAGATTGCCGCGCTGGGCGAATACCGTGTTCAGGCTGCTGCCGGCCCACTCCAGCGTGCGCGGGGCGTTGGACGCCATGCCTTCGGTGCGCGGCAACGGCAGCTTGACCGAAAACGACATGTCGCTGGCCGCCGTGTCCACCTTCAGTTCGGCGAACAGGGCGATCAGGTTGGGATAAGTGCGCTCGTTAAACACCAGGAAGCCGGTGTCCACCCCAAAGCGCATGCCGTCGAGCGAAATGTCGACCGTGTTGCTGTGGCCGCCGTAATACGCACCCGCCTCGTACAAGGTCACGTCGGCGCCGCCCTGCACCAGGCGGTACGCGCATGCCAGCCCGGAAATGCCGGCGCCCACCACTGCGATCTTCATCTTTTTCACCATCCTCTTGGTTGCATTTGTCCTGGACAAACTATAATCATGGCGCATAATCACTCAATAAGTTCCTATTGTCAATTGTTTGTCCATGGCAAACACACTCTTGCTTATTTATACGGATATGCACTACGATTGGATTCGCTTCCCAGCAATTTATTTTTTCCAGGCAGAAACGTGGGCAACCGGCGGTGCCAGTTACCAGTTGCCTGCAAGCTATTACAACCAAGAGTTGCCATTCGATCGGCAATGGCCATAATGTGTAGATGTCCTGAACAAACCAAGAGAACGCCATGACCTCCGCAACTGAATCCAGCGTGTTTTCCATCAGCGATGTCGAACGTGACACCGGCGTGCCCAAGGAAACCTTGCGCGTGTGGGAACGCCGCTACGCGTTTCCCCAGCCGCAGCGCGACGACAATGGCGAACGGGTCTATTCGGCAGAGCAGATCGCCCGCCTGCGGCTGGTCAAGCGCCTGCTCGACACGGGCTACCGGCCCGGGAAAATCATGCACCACACCACGGCCGAGCTGGCCGAGCTGACGGCCAAGGCGACCACCCGCGCGCCCATGCCGGACGCCAACGATCCCGAGCTCAAGCTGTGCATGACGTTGTTGAAAGAACACAAAATGCTGCCCTTGCGACAGAGACTGGCGCAGGCCCAGCTGCAAATGGGTCTGCGCCGTTTTGTGATCGAACTGGTCGCGCCGCTGACCACCCTGGTGGGCGAGGTGTGGGCCAGCGGTGCGCTGGCCGTGTTTGAGGAACACTTGTTCGCGGAAATGCTACAAAGCCTGATGCGCAATGCCATCTTTGCCGCCAATCAGCAGCTGGGTCAGGCCGAAGCGACCCCGCGCATCCTGCTTACCACCGTGCCGCAGGAACGCCACGGTCTTGGGCTGCTGATGGCCGAAGCGCTGTTTTCGCTGGAAGGCGCCCATTGCGTGTCGCTGGGCGTGCAGACTCCGCTCAACGATATCGTCGAGGCGGCCCGGGTCCAGCACGCCGACGTGGTCGCGCTGTCGTTCTCCAGCGCCATGTCGCCCCGCGCGGCCGTGGATAACGTAACGGAATTACAACACCGGCTCGGTCCCGGCGTGCAGGTGTGGGCCGGCGGCAGCTGCGCCGCGCTGGCCCGGCGCCAGCTGGGGCCCAACAGCGTGCTGGACCTGAACGACATCGGCGGCGCGGTGCAGCGCTGGCGCGCCGCGCACGGCGCGCAACGGGTGTGAGGACCGCTTGAGCACGTCCTGAGGGTGGCCCGGGCGGCCGGGCCGACGGCGCCACGGGGGAAACCCTCCCCTGCTCTGGTAAAATACGCGCCACCCGATTCATCGTGTCCGGCGCCGCCGGGCATGTGCATGCTGCGCCCCCTCCCACCACACCACAATGTTTAGTTTTTTCAAGAAAAAACCACCCGCTACCGAGATTGCCGCGCCCGAGCCGGTCGCGCCGGTGGCGCCTGCGCCGACCCAGGCTTTCGTGCCAGCTCCCGCGCCCGCCGCCAGCCCGACCTCCGCCACCCCGCCGCCGCTGCGCCGCTACGGCACCACGTCGACCTTCATCGCCCCGTCGCTGCCGGTGGCCCCGGCAGCGCCCGTCATCGCGCCGCCGGCCCCGGCCACCGAGCTGATCGCGGAAACCGCCGAGCGCCCGTCCACCGAGACCGAGAGCGAGAAGAAGCAATCCTGGATGGCGCGCCTGAAGGCGGGACTGTCCAAGACCTCGAGCAATCTATCGCTGCTGTTCGTGGGCGCCAAGATCGACGAAGACCTGTACGAGGAACTCGAATCGGCGCTGCTGATGGCCGACGCCGGCATGGATGCCACCGAGTTCCTGCTCACCGCGCTGCGCCGCAAGGTCAAGGACGACAAGCTGCTCGACGCGGCGGCCGTCAAGGCGGCGCTAAAGGTGCTCATGCGCGACATGCTGCGTCCCCTCGAAAAGCCGCTGGAACTGGGCCGCCACGAGCCGCTGGTGATGATGATCGCCGGCGTCAACGGCGCCGGCAAGACCACCACCATCGGCAAACTGGCCAAGCACATGCAGAAGTACGACCAGTCGGTGCTGCTGGCCGCCGGCGACACCTTCCGCGCCGCCGCCCGCGAGCAGCTGATGGTCTGGGGCCAGCGCAACAACGTGACCGTGATCGCCCAGGAGTCGGGCGACCCGGCCGCGGTGGCGTTCGACGCCGTCTCGTCGGGCCGTGCCAAGAAAATGGACGTGGTGATGGTCGACACGGCCGGGCGCCTGCCGACCCAGCTGCACCTGATGGAAGAGCTGCGCAAGATCAAGCGCGTGATCGGCAAGGGCATGGATGGCGCGCCCCACGAGATCGTGCTCGTCATCGACGGCAACACCGGCCAGAACGCGCTGGCCCAGGTCAAGGCGTTCGACGACGCGCTGAACCTGACCGGGCTGGTGATCACCAAGCTGGACGGCACCGCCAAGGGCGGCGTGCTGGCGGCCATCGCCCGCACCCGGCCGATTCCCGTGTACTTTATCGGCGTGGGCGAAAAGATCGAAGACTTGCAGCCGTTTAGCGCCGACGAATTCGTCGAAGCGCTGCTGGGCTGATGGCAACGCTGCACCAAGGAACTGACACACCCTCCAGGACACCATGATCGAATTTCAGTCTGTCAGTAAACAATACACCGCCGACGCCATGGCCCTGCGCGAAGTGACGCTGACGGTCGCCAAGGGCGAACTGGTGTACCTGGCCGGCCCGTCCGGCGCCGGCAAGTCGACCCTGCTCAAGATGATCGCCGCCATGGAACGCCCCACGGCGGGCCAGGTGCTGGTCAACGGCCAGGACATCGGCAAGCTGCGCCGCGCCAGCGTGCCGTATCTGCGCCGCAATCTGGGCCTGATCTTCCAGCAACAGAAACTGCTCAACGACCGCTCCATCCTGGCCAACATCATGCTGCCGCTGCTGGTGATCGGCGCCTCCAAGGGCAAGGCCGAGCAGCGCGCCCGCGCCGCGCTCGACAAGGTCGGCCTGCTCGAGCGCGCCAGCGCGCGCCCGCTGGAACTGTCCGGCGGCGAGCAGCAGCGCGTGGCGATTGCCCGCGCCATCGTCAACCGCCCGCAGATCATCCTGGCCGACGAACCGACCGCCAACCTGGACCGCGCCAGCGCCGACCGCGTGCTCGACGCGCTGCGCGCATTCCACGCCGTGGGCGTGACCTGTTTGATTTCCACCCACGACGAACAAGTGCTCGACGGCGCCGCCCGCGTGATCCATCTCGACCATGGCCAGGTGACGGGCGACCACATCAACGCCGCCGTTGCCGCCCCAGTAAATATGCCTCAACAACACGCCAACCCGGGCGCCAGCATCGGCGCCGACCTGACCGACGGAGCCGCAGCATGACCGGCTGGTTCCGCCATCACCGCTACGCCTTCGCCTCGGCCCTGGGCCACATGGCCAAGGCGCCGGGCAGCTTTCTGTTCAACGTGATCGTCGTGGCGATCGCGCTGACGCTGCCGTTCGCCGGCCTGACCCTGCTCGACAATGTGCGCCCCATGTCGCAGCAATTGTCGGTCGACCCGGAAATCAGCCTGTTCCTCAGCCCCACGGTCACGCGCGAGCAGGCCCAGGCCATGCAGCCGCAGCTGCGCGCCGCGCTGCAGGACCCGAAAGCGCGCGTGGTGTTCGTGCCGCGCGAAACGGCGCTGGACAACCTCAAGGCGAAGAGCGGCGTGGCCGACGTGCTGGCCACCCTGGGCGACAATCCGCTGCCGGACAGCTACGTGATGACGCTGGACAGCTTCAAGACAGCAGGGGAAGCGGCCAACGTCGATGCGATCGCGGCCCAGCTGCGCGCCCTGCCCGGCGCGGACGCGGTGCAGGTCGATTCGGCCTGGGTCAAGCGCCTGGCCGCGCTGCTGGGCGTGCTGCGCCTGGTGCTGCTGCTGCTGGCCGTGACCCTGGGCACGGTGGTGATCGCCGTGGTGTTCAACACCATCCGCCTGCAGGTGCTGACCCAGCGCGACGAGATCGCCGTCAGCAAGCTGATCGGCGCGACCGACAATTTCATCCACCGCCCGTTTTATTACACGGGCGCCTTGCTGGGCCTGCTGGCCGGCGGCGTGGCGCTGGGCGCCGTGGCGCTCGGCTTGCAGCCGCTCAATACCGCCATTGCCCGCTTCGCCACCTTGTACGCGTCGGAATTCCAGCTGGCGCCGCTCGACCCGGTCGGCAGCGGCGTGTTGCTGGCCATCAGCGCGGCCCTCGGGCTGATCGGCGCGGTGCTGTCGGTGCAGCGCCATCTGGCGCGGCTGAACTAGCCCGGTCACACCTTCCTCCAAGTCAAGCACGTTCAAAAACTTGACTTAAGCTCAAGCTAAGCCGTGCAAGCTATGCTGGTTTCCGACTGCTGCAGGAAGGGCAGTCGAAGCCGGTCAGCTTGCGCTGGCACAATCGATCCGCGCTGCGCTGCGTGCGTGAGCGAACGGAACACGGCCTTGGCCCCGGCTAGACTGAGAATCATCTGTTTTGGACGCGCCCAACTGCTCATGAGCATGAGCACGTTTGATCTATCTCAACAGCTATTGTGCTCTTTACCCTACAGTAAAGCGGTGCAACAAGATTCTCAAACGCAATACATTTTAGCTATCGCGGCCATTCGTCATGGCGATTGGCACTCTCCGTAAGAGAGTGCTAATATACGAACGTGCCTGGCGGGGAACCCAACAGCCCACCGCCGGCCTTACCGAAGCACACGCCGCACTGACATTGACGAGGAACTACATGACTACGTTGTCCGCACAATCCGCACTGGTTCCAACCAGCAATCGTGCTCTCGGACTCGGTTTCACTGGCAATCTGGGCAACATCGACGCCTATATTTCGGCGGTCAACCGTCTGCCGATGCTGACCCTCGACGAAGAACAATCGCTGGCCAAGCGCCTGCAGGAACAGAACGACCTGGCCGCCGCCCAAGAGCTGGTGCTGTCGCACTTGCGCCTGGTGGTGTCGATCGCGCGCGGCTATCTGGGCTACGGCCTGCCGCATGCCGATCTGATCCAGGAAGGCAACATCGGCCTGATGAAAGCGGTCAAGCGTTTCGATCCGAACCAGGGTGTGCGGCTGGTGTCGTACGCCATGCACTGGATCAAGGCTGAGATGCATGAGTACATCCTGAAAAACTGGCGGCTGGTCAAGGTGGCCACCACCAAGGCGCAGCGCAAGCTGTTTTTCAACCTGCGCAGCAATAAGCAGGGTCTGGATGCGATGAGCCCGACGCAGATCGACGCGCTGGCCAAGCTGCTCGACGTCAAGCGCGAAGAAGTGATCGAGATGGAAACCCGTCTGTCGGGCCGCGACATCGCGCTGGAAGCGCCGACCGATGACGAAGACGACAAGTTTTCGCCCATCGCTTACCTGTCGTCCGACCTGTCGGAGCCGACCAAGGTGCTGGAAGCCGAGCAGGTTACGCGCTTGCAGTCCGAAGGGCTGGAAACGGCGCTGGGCAAGCTCGACCCGCGTTCGCGCCGTATCGTGGAAGCGCGCTGGCTGGCCAACGACGACGGTTCGGGCGCCACGCTGCACACCCTGGCCGAAGAGTTCGGCGTGTCGGCTGAGCGTATTCGCCAGATCGAGGCGGCGGCGCTGAAGAAGATGAAGGGTGCGCTGGCGGCGTTTGTGTGACGCCCGTTGCATCGACACTGTTTGCATCGACAACAACCCGGCCGTGTGCCGGGTTGTTTGTTGGTGCTGTCGTATGACGATGTAGCTGCATAAGCAGGAATTTTGGCTGACTTATGCATGCGCAATAAGATCGTATTAGAATAGATGCATGTAGGCAATTCTATTCGACGATGAGTTCTCAACGCACGCTCAGCCAGGCCGGATTCACCATGATCGAACTGATCGTGGTGATCGTCATCCTGGGAATTTTATCGGCGACCGCCCTGCCCCGGTTCATGGGACTCGGCGGCGATGCCCGCTACGCCGCACTGAAGGCGGCGGGCGGCTCGCTGATGGCCGTGTCGGCCATGACGCGTGGCCAGTTTCTGATCAATGGCAGGGCTACCCAGACCTTGGAAAACAACACGGTGACCATGCATCTGGGGTATCCGGGCGCCACCGTGGCCACCTTCAATGCCGCCGGCCTGAGCGACAGCTATACCGTCTACACCCAGGTCTCCGGCCCCACCGCCACCACCCCCAATGTCTACTCCGGCTCGATGTCGATCGTTCACAACAGCATCGCCGGTACGCCCAAGGCGATCCATTGCTATCTGGTCTATCAGCAAGCCTCGGCCACCAACGTCGTTCCCGAGGTGAAGGTGGGCGGCAATACGACCGCCAGCAACTGCGAGTAGCCCGAGGCCCGGGCGCGCGAAGGCGATTTGCGCGCGCGCGGCATCGCGCAACATAAACTGCGCCACCGGCGTGACAGCTTTGCTATGATTAACTATTGTTAAACATAAAGCTGCCATGCGAAACCTTCTGCTTGTGCTTTGCGCCGCTCTGCTGTCGGGCTGCGCCGCCGTCGATGTGCGCGATGTCGTGCGGGAAATCCCGCCGCACACCACGCTGGCGCTCCTGCCCGGCACCGACGGCCCGCTGGGCAGCCGCGCCGCGCTGCGCTTCGACGCCATCGTCGACAGCCGCTGTCCGGCCAACGTCAAATGCATCTGGGCCGGCAAGATTTCCTACCGCTTCACGCTCACGGGCGGGGCGGCGCCGGAGTCGTTCCTGCTCGACGACAACGCGCCCGACCATGTCTCGGCGGCCCTGACCGGCGTCACCGTCGCGCTGGCGCCGGCCACCACGCCAGCGCCGCCCGTGAACAATCTGGGCCAGGCGCCCACGGCCCACAGCGTTACCGTGACCGTCACCCGGCGCCCTGTATGAGCCACCACCTCCCCCGCCGTCTGGCGCTGTCCTTGGCGCTGTCCTTGGCGCTATCGCTGGTGTTCGCGGTTCCGTTCGCCGGCGCCAAGACCCCGGTGGCCACCGGCAACGGCGGCGCCGTCGCCACCATCAACGAGCAGGCCAGCAAGGCGGCCATGGCCATCCTGAATCAGGGCGGCAACGCCATCGACGCCGCCGTGGCCGCCGCCGCCACCTTGGGCGTGACCGATCCGTTCAGCTGCGGCATCGGCGGCGGCGGCTTCATGATGGTGTACCTGGCCAAGGAGCAGCGCGTGGTCACCATCGACCACCGCGAAACGGCCCCGGCCAGCTTCAGCCCGTCCGTATTCCAGCAGAATGGCAAGCCGGCCGACTTCGACGCCACCGTCAGCAGCGGCCTGTCGGTCGGTGTGCCCGGCACGGTGCGCGGCTGGCACGACGCCCTCACCCGCTACGGCACCATGCCGTTCCGCCAGGTGCTGGCGCCCGCCATCGCCGTGGCCGACAAGGGCTACACCACCACCGATATTTTCCGCACCTTGACCGCCAGGAATGAAAAGCGCTTCCGCGCGTTTTCCACCACGTCAGCGCTGTACTTAAAAAATGGCAAAGCGCTGCCGGTCGGCACGCTGGTCAAGAACCCGGGGCTGGCCAAGGCCTACCGCGCCATCGCCGCGCAAGGCCAGAAGGCGTTCTACAGCGGCCCGATGGCGCGCGCCATCGTCAACGCCGTCAACCGCCCGCCGGCCGCGCCCGGCTACACGGTGCCGGGCGGCGCCATGGCGCTGTCGGACCTGGCCAACTACGAGTCGCGCCTGCGCCAGCCGGTGCGCACCAGCTACCGCGGCCACCTGATCTTCGGCATGGCCCCGCCCAGCAGCGGCGGCGTGGCGATCGCCGAAGCGCTCAATATCCTCGAAGCCTACGACCTGAAAAGCCTGCCGCGCGCCGACGCCGAACACCTGTACCTGGAAGCGAGCCGGCTGGCGTTCGCCGACCGCAGCGCCTACCTGGCCGATCCGGAATTCATCGACGCGCCCATCGTCGGCCTGCTCAGCAAGGATTACGCCATCGAGCGGCGCCGCCTGCTCAACCCGAAGCGCGCCGGGGCGCTGGCCGACGCCGGCGACCCGTATCTGTTCCAGACCGACGCCAGCACGCCGATGCGGCCCAAGGGCACGCGTCCGCGCGCGGCGGAAAGCGCCCACACCACCCACCTGACGGTGTCGGACAAGCACGGCAACATCGTGGCTTACACGTTCACGCTGGAAGAATGGGGCGGCAGCGGCATCGTGGTGCCCGGCTACGGCTTCTTGCTCAACAATGAGATGACCGACTTCGAGTTCACCGGCCCCCACCCCAACGTGCCGGAAGCGGGCAAGCGCCCGCGCAGCAGCATGTCGCCCACCATCGTGTTCAAGGATAACAAGCCGGCGTTCACCGTGGGCAGCCCGGGCGGCGCCACCATTATCACCACCGTGCTGCAAACCATCGTCAACAAGATCGACTTCGGCATGCCGATGGCGCAAGCCATCGCCGCGCCGCGCATGAGCCAGAGAAACGAGCTGGTGACCGAAGTCGAACCCGGTTTCGCCGCCAGCGCGCAGGCCAGGGCACTGGAGCGCCTGGGCCATCGCTGGAATGCCGCGCCGGAAGAAATCGGCGCGGCCAACGGTATCGAGTTTCATGCCGACGGCAGCGTGACGGCGGCCAGCGAAAGCGCGCGCCACGGTATCGGCAGCGCGCTGGTGCAGCGGCCGTTCAAGGTGGTGCATGCGGCGCGCCCCGCCGACCCGGTGCGCGCCAGGCCGGCCGCGCCGCCACGTCGCTAGCCCATGCGGCCGGCGGGAAAGGCGACCGGCGCAGCCATGAAGGTGCGCCAGCGGGCCGAGACGATCAGGTAGCTGACGAACACCGTGGCACACGTCAGCGCGCCCCACAGCTGTGGCCGGTCGGCGCTGGCGTAGGCACCCACCGTCAGCAGCAGCACCAGGACGAATTGCACACACGCCTGCCAGGTCGGGCTGTCCTGCTTGCGCGCCAGATTGCACAGCGGCGCGCCGGCCAGCGCCAGTGCCCCGCACATGAGCGCCAGTTCCGCCATCAGCGTGGACGCAGATGCTCCCCACCATGCCGACACGCCCAGCACCGCCAGCATGCCGGCGAGCCACTCCAGCAGCGCGATGCGCAGCAGCTGGCGCCCCAGCACCGCATTGAATCGCTGGCAAGCAGGCGCGCGGGGCGTCAGGCGCACCAGCGCCTGCTCGCCGGGCGTACTGGCGATCTTCGGGCCCCAGCGCACGGTGGCGGCGAACGGCGCAACCAGCATGATCAGGATGGCCGGCATCTGCGGGGCATTTGCCATGAAAATCTCGATCGTCGGGAGCCAGACGGCGGCCAGCTTGCCCAGTGACGCAAGCGCCAGCACTATCGCAATGGGCAACAAAAAATCGTGACGGTGGCCACCTGGCCCCAGCGCATGCAGCAGCAGAGGCGCGGCCTTTTGCAGCGCAATATCGCGCCGCAGCATCCACCGGTAAAGGGGGCGGGACCCGGCGCTGGACTGGTTGCCCTTGGCCTGGGCTTGCAGCGATGTGCCTTGCGCAAGCCGTTGCTGGCGCCGGTAGAGCCGCATGTGACGCTCACCGGAGGCGGGAAACACCGCGTGCAGCGCATACCAACCCAGCAGCCCGATCAGCACATAGCACAGAGCCATCACGGGCGGCTGCACCAGGAAGCGCCACAGCGGCTCCGCGCCCCACGCAAGCGCCGCGTCGCAGGCGATAAACACGCCAATGGCGTCCGGCCGACCGTTCAAGCCCATGCCCAACAACAGTATTGTCACCGCGATCATGGCGACAAAGCCCGGGCCATGCGGAAAGACTGCGGACGCCAGCACCACAGGCAACATGGTCACGCCGAACCCGATCACCGCGCATTGGCGGGCGCGCCGGGTCAGCCGCGGTACCAGGGCGGCGTTGGCCGGGGAATTCTGCCGTGCCGCTCCGCTAATCAGGCGCATCCACAACATGAAGGCCGCGATTCCCGAGGGCAGACAGACAGCGCTGGCGAACACGGCGGCGGGGCGTGCCTCGATGCGCCAGGTAAACCATAGCGCCAGCACGCACAGCAGCGCCAGCAGGACGACTTCGGCCATGCGCAGCGGCGACGCAGTCCTGGAGACGACCGCCCCGCGCCAGATCAGCGCGCATTCGGAGAGCATGCGCATCATCGCGTCACCTCGACGAACAGGTCTTCCAGCGACAGCGATTCGATGCGCAGGCTGGGCAAGCTGGCTGCCAGATTCAGCAGTTCGGGGCTGGCCGCGCTGGTGACGATCTGCACTTGCCCGTCGATATTGCGGCTGCGGCGCAGTTCGCCCTCGACGCGCAGCGCGTCCAGCACCGCGCCCGGCCCGGTGACCCGGCGCGCGCTGTCGAGCAAGTCGTCCAGCGGGCCTTGCAGGGCAATCTTGCCATCCTTGAGAAACGCCACGTCCAGCGCCACCCGTTCCAGGTCCGACAGGATGTGGGTGGAAAACACCACGGTGGTGTCGCGCTCGATGACCGAATCGATCAGCTCGCGCAGAAAGTCGCGCCGCCCCACCGGGTCCAGCGCCGAGACGGGTTCGTCCAGCACCAGCAGTTCCGGATCGTGTCCCAAGGCGCGGATGATCGACAGGCGCTGCTTTTCACCGCCGGAAAACTTGCTGATCGGCTTGGCGCAGGCGGCCGCGTCGAAGCCCCAGCGCGCCAGCAGGGCCTCGACCTTGGCCTCATTCCAGCGTGGATACAGCGCGCGAAAATAGTCCAGCATCTGGCGCGGCGTCATCCATTCGAACAGATCGGCCTGCTGCGGCACATAACCGATGCGAGCGCGGGCGCTGTCGGACAGATTGGCCACGTCCTCGCCGAACAGCGTGACCTGGCCGGCGTCCACTTCGCGCAAACCCAGCAGGCACTCCAGCAGGGTCGACTTGCCGGCGCCGTTGCGGCCCAACAGGCCCACCACCTGGCCGGGATGCAGCGCCCAGCTCAGCCCGCCCAGCACGGAGTGGGCGGCAAAGCGCTTGCTGATGGAATCGACCTGGACGATGGGCGTGCGCGCCGCTGCGGGCGTGGCCGGGGCCATCACCGTGGCCAGGGCGGCGGACATGGCCGACGGCATGGCGGCCGGCATGGCGGAATACGGCGCAGACGATGAAGCGGCGGACAGTGAAGTAGGCATCATTCGGCTTTCATGATCGAGGTGAAAAGGGCAAGCACGGTGTCGGGATCGAGTTCAAGCTGGCGCGCCTCCATGGCGGCGCGCTCCAGGGTGGGTCGCAGCAGCGCGGCGCGTTCGGCCACGCTGCTGACGACGCGGTTGGGCGGGTCGGCCACCACCATGCCCAGACCGCGGCGGCGCGTAAGCACGCCCTCCATTTCCAGAATGCCGTAGGCCTTCGACACCGTCATGGGGTTGACCGCCAGGGTCGACGCTACCTCGCGCACCGATGGCATGGCTACGCCGGCGGGCAGCTGGCCACCGGCGGCCAGACGGCGCACCTGCTCGACCAGCTGGCGGTAAATAGGCTCGGACGATCCGGTGGCGATGGAAAACAAATGGGAGGCACTTCGGCTCATACGCTGGTTTGATCTACTGTATTAATTAACTAATACAGTAGACACATTCAGACGGCCTGTCAACAAGAAAATTGCGCCGGGGGGATCAACTTGATGAATCCAATCGCGGATGTCCAACGTACAACGTTCATACGAATTACAATTTTGTATGAAACCGTGCGATAGCGAACATAGAAGCGCTATGCCGATGGCATACGCTGATGACATAACGAAAACTTTTAAACTGAGAGACCCCATGGCCCACGCCCGCCTTGCCGCCCGTCCCCCTTGCACCCGCCACCTCCTGGCCGCTGCCGCCCTGTTGTGCATGCAATCGAGCTGGGCCGAGGAAAGCCTGCCCATCGCCGCCGTCGTCAACGTGGCGGGCCATTACAACAACGCGGTGGGCACGTCGGACGCGGCCAGCCAGGGCACGGTGACGGCCGAGCTGATCCGCAACCGCCCTGCCCTGCGCACCGGCGAACTGCTCGAGTTTGTGCCTGGCATGATCGTCACGCAGCACAGCGGCGACGGCAAAGCCAACCAGTATTTCCTGCGCGGCTTCAACCTCGACCACGGCACCGACTTCGCCACCTACGTCGACGGCATGCCGGTCAACATGCGCACCCACGCCCACGGCCAGGGCTATTCGGACCTGAACTTTCTGATACCCGAACTGGTGCAGCGCATCGACTACAAGAAAGGCACCTATTTCGCCGACGAAGGCGATTTCGCCTCCGCCGGCGCGGCGCACATGGGCCTGGTGGACCGGCTGCCGCAAGGCATCGCCAGCATTTCGCTGGGTCGCTACGACTACCGCCGCGCGCTGCTGGCCGACACCATCAGCGCCGCGGGCGGCAACCTGACCTACGCGCTGGACGCCAGCCACAACAACGGTCCGTGGCTGCTGCCGGAACGGGCGCGCAAGTACAACGCGCTGCTGCGTTACAGCAACGGCACCCAGGACAACGGCTACAGCGTCACTGCCATGGCCTACCGCAACCGCTGGACCGCCACCGATCAGATTCCCCTGCGCGCCGTCGAGTCCGGCCAGCTGGACCGTTTCGGCGCGGTCGACATGAGCGATGGCGGCGAAGCGTCGCGCTACAGCCTGTCCGCCACGCTGCGCCAGCGCAGCGGCAACAGCCTGTTCGAAATGAATGCTTACGCCATGCAGTCGGCGCTGGAACTGAACAGCAACTTTAGCTACTTCCTGGGCAATCCAGACGACGGCGACCAGTTCCAGCAGGCCGAAAAGCGCCGCATGGCCGGCTTTGCCGCCAGCCAGACCTGGACCAGCAGCTTCAATGGCCTGGACATGCGCAACAAGATCGGCGTGCAATCGCGCTACGACCGGCTGGCGCCCGTCGGGCTGTACAACACGGTCGAGCGCGTGCGTACCAGCACCGTGCGCGAAGACCGGGTGACCGAGTCCAGCGCGGCCTTGTTCGCCGAGAACACCATCGAATGGACGCCGCAGCTGCGCAGCATTGTCGGCGCGCGCGTGGACAGCTACCGCTTCAAGGTGGGCAGCAGCATCAACGGCAATTCCGGCAAGGCCAGCGACAGCATCGTGTCGCCCAAGCTGTCGCTGATCTATGCGCCGGCCAAGCAGGTGGAATTGTTCGCCAACTATGGCAAAGGCTTTCACAGCAACGACGCGCGCGGCACCACGCAAACCCGGCTGGCAGACGGCAGTGCATCGAGCCCGGTGACGCCGCTGGTGGGAACGCGCGGCATGGAACTGGGCGCGCGCACGGATATCATTCCTGGCCTGCAAAGCTCGATGGCCTTGTGGCGCCTGGATATCGATTCGGAATTACTGTTCGTCGGCGACGCGGGCGACACGGAACCGAGCCGCGCCAGCCGCCGCAGCGGACTGGAATGGAATAACCATTACATCGTCAAGCCGTGGCTGCTGGTGGACCTGGATCTGGCGGTGTCGCGCGCGCGCTTCAAGGGCAATGACGAGGCGGGT
>CALRYE020000083.1:0-25714 GCA_943372275.1 Janthinobacterium lividum | reverse complement strand
ACTGCCATTTGCTCCGTCATCCCCGCGAAAGCGGGGACCCATGCTGAGCATGCAGCACTATGGAAGCCGGCTCAGCATGGGTTCCCGCATGCGCGGGAATGACGGTTTTGAAGTTGGTGGCCTAGAGTTACGGTACCTTTCGCGACACCCTCTTTAACGATGACATAGCCTTTTTGTTTCCCGAAAACCGCCATGTTGAACAAAGCTGCGGGAAAAAGGATACTATTATTTGCTCTACCGAACTATATTGCGTCGCAACATATAAGAACCAGAGACCGTTCTGCCGCGCTTTATATTTTTTGTGAATGGATTCCGGTATGATGGAATCGTCACCCAACTCCATCGCCTACCATGAGCTTTCTGACCCTCGACCTGAACCTGCTGCGCGTTTTCGACGCCGTCATGACGGAACAAAACCTGACCCGCGCCGCCGGCCATCTGGCGATGACCCAGCCAGCCGTGTCGAACGCCATCAAGCGCTTACGCGAAAGTCTGGGCGACGAATTGCTGATCCGCACCGCCTACGGCGTCAAGCCGACCCCGCGCGCGGAAGCGCTGTGGCCGGCCGTACGCCAGGCCCTGGCCGGACTGGAAGCGGCTGTCACGCCGGAAACCTTCGACGTGTCCAAGGCCCATGCCACGTTCCGCATGGCCATGGCCGACGCCACCGCCGCGTTCTGGCTGCCACCCCTGATGCGCTCGATCGAAAGCGAAGCGCCCGGCGTGAACGTGCGCATGGTGCCGCTGACCACGCGCGAGCCGCGCCCCATGCTGCTGCGCGGCGATATCGACCTGGCCGTGGGGTTTTTCCCCGGCGTGGCTGCGCAATTGTCCAGCGACACCAGTTCGCCCATCCGCCACGAGCGCCTGTATTCGGGCCACTATGTGTGCGTGATGCGCAAGCAGCATCCGCTGGCCAAGGTGGATCTGGTGCTGGAAAATTATTGTGCGGCCAATCACTTGCTGGTGAGCTTTTCCGGCCGGGCCCATGGCCTGGTCGACGAAGCGCTGGCGCAGATCGGGCGCGAGCGGCGCATCCTGTTGACCGTGAATCAGTTCTTCACGGCAGGGCGGGTGGTGGCCAATTCGGATCTGATCACGGTGTTACCGAAGCACTTGATCGCCTCGACCGGCATGACGGACGCGCTGGTGTGGCGCGAGCTGCCGTTCACCCTGCCGGCGGTGCACCTGGACATGCTGTGGCATGAACGCGATGCCCGCAGCCCGGCCCACAAGTGGCTGCGCAAGCACCTCGAAGGCATGAACACGACCACGCTGATGCGCGCGCCGACCAGCGACTAGCGCGCCCCCGATTACGCCGCGCTCGAGCGGTATCCCACCCGAAATCCACCCCAATGGCGGCCGTCGACGTAAATCGGCGCCGACATGTCGTGCATCACCTCGCCCGTGTCGCGCTTGTACGTCTGCAGCAGGAATGCCTTGGTGTTCGAGCCGCAGCGCGCACCGGTACGGTCGCTGAAAATGCGCTTGGTGCGGTTGTTGACGATATCGACGTCATACTTGCCCGTCAGCGGCTTGGAAAACTTCTTGTTATGGGTGGGGAAGTAGCCGTTGTTGTCGACCGCGCCGGCAAACGCCAGCTGCGGCATGCGCGCCAGTAAATCTTCCTGCAGCGATGGCAGCACCCGGTCGGTGAAGCTGTCGAACTTGGTCGTATGCTTGATCGGATTGGTGTTGGGAACCGGCGTGTAGCTGCGATCGAACAAGGCTTCGCGGGTGATCTGGCCCGCCTTGATGGCGTCGCTGAAGATCCGGCCCACCTCCAGCGCGGCGTGCTGAGCCGCTTCGCGGATGGCGTCGTGGGGCGTTTCCGCGCTCGATTCGCTGAGGGCGCCAGCGATGGTCTCGGCCTTTTCAGCCAGCGCCATGGCCGACCCGGTGGCACGCGGCAATTCGGCATCGGTCGACAACATGCTGTCGCGGATCTCGGTCAGCGCGCGCGTGATGGCGCCGGTGGTACTGACATGTTCGCGCGCCGCCTCGGCGATGGCGCCGATCTGCGCTTCCGAGTCGCCCGACGATTGCTCGATATTGGCCAGGAAGTGGTGCACCCGCTCCACATTGCCGGCCGCTTCGCCCACCGCCACCGTCAGCGACGTCATGCCGCGCGAGGCTTTTTCGGCCTGCTCGTTGATGGCCCTGACCATCACGCTGATTTCATCCGTGGCTTCCTTGGTGCGAAACGCCAGCTGGCGCACTTCGCCGGCCACCACGGCAAAGCCGCGCCCGTGTTCGCCCGCGCGCGCCGCTTCGATGGCGGCATTCAGCGCCAGCAAATTGGTACGCGCGGAAATTTCGGTAATGACCTGGGTGAAGCCGGCGATCGATTTGGACTTGGTCTGCAGTTCGATCATCACGGCGGCGGCCAGTTCGGCCTCGGTGCGGGCGCTGCTGATACGTTGCAGACCCTGGTTGATTTCCGCCCGGCCGGCCATGCTTTCGGTGCGCACGCTGGCGGCGATGGTGGCGGCCTGCTCGGCGCTGTCGGCGATCTGCTCGGTGCTGCGCGCCACGTTTTCGGACTGGGTCACCACCACGCCGGCCGTCTGCACGTCTTTTTCGATCTTTTTCTTGACGGAATCGACGAAAAACGAGGTTTCCGCCGCACCGATCATGATGTCGTCGATTGAATGGCTGACCAGATCGGTGAACGTGTGCACGTCGTCGTCGTTGCCGCCTTCACCGGCGAACACCAGCAGGGCGAAGGTGACGCCGCTGGCCACCACGGCGGCCATCAGCGGACCTAAGGTGCCGGGCGCCATGGTATTGGTCAGAAACACCAGCAGCAGTCCCATGCCGACGGCGGCGCCGCCACGCAGGGCACGGCGCCCCAACTTGCCTTGAATAGATTTCACGAGTGTCCCCTCAGTACCGAACGGATGCGGCTAGGGTAACGTACCTCAGAAGCGCCATTAGCTCAACGACATTTCACTTTTTTCGTGTCCGCAATGGAACAATTGATGGTTTTGATTATTTAATAAGCAGTTTCACGCCGCCGCATCCCGCCGTTGTATGCATACCGGCCGCTGCGGGCGCCGGGCGTGCCCGCAGCACCGCCATCACCTGCGTTACGCTGATCTTGTCGACCCAGTCCGCGCGCGCGCCCACCACTTCGATCACGGTGCTGTTGGCTTTGTCGATCGGCGCCCACTCCGGTGTCAGCGTGCGCATCAGGGCAATCACCGGGACCCGCACGGCGTTGGCCAGGTGCATGACGGCGGTTTCGACCGAAATAATCAGGTCGCACAGGCTCAGTACGGCCGGCAGCTGGAAGAAGTTGTCCTCGGCGCTAAACAATTGCGTGCGCGCCAAGGCGTGCGCGTCGAACAGCGCCGTCGCCCGCGCCAGCTGTTCCGGCACGACATTGACCACGAAGGCGGCGTCGCGCCAGGCCGGCTCGGCGCGCATGGCCTGGATCAGTTCGATGACCCGCTCCAGCGGCCAGCAGCGCTCGGCCGACTTGGCGAAGGCGTTGACGAACACCACCGGCGCGGGCGTGCCCGCACGGTTTGCATCGTCGAAACCCCAGGCGGCGAAGCGGGCGCGCGCGTACGTCATCCATTGGGCCGGGATGTCGAGCACCGGGAAGCGCGCGGCGGCCGCAATCTCCAGGCCGAACATGCGCGTGAACCAGCCGGCATAAATGTCGCTGATGTGCTGCTCGCCACGGGATTGATCGTCGTAGGCGGGAATGAAAGCGTCGAGCTGGCGGTAGCGCAGATGGCGCAGGATGTGCCAGGGCGGCAGGGCCAGTTTCTGTCCCACCACGAAGCCACGGGGGCTGAGCTGGCGCGCCAGCGAGGCGTAGCGGTGGCGCTGCACCACCCCCAGCGAGACCACGATGGGATAGTGCTGGCGGCACGCTTCGGCGATCGACCGCCGGTACGTGGCTGGACTGTAGGTGCTGGTGTAGACCCGGTCGAGGAAGGCGCATTCGGCCAGCCAGTCGAACAGCACGTATTTTTTCAGATGTTCCCATTCGGCCGGGCTGGCATGCAGGCGGCGCCGCTCGTCGACGAACAGGTGGATCCGGATATGCGGATAGGCATCGGCGAAGGCGCGCAAGCAGCTCTGCAGATAGGTGAAGTCGCCCAGTGCCAGATGGGCCACGAACAGGATCTTGTCGGCCGATTGCAGCAGGGCGCTGGAGACCAGGGGCGGCTGGCCCGGAGCAGGGCTCATTTGATGGGCAGTTTGGTGGTGTTTTTCACTTCTTCCATGACCGCATAGGTGTGCGTTTCACGCACGCCTTTCTGCAACAGAGTCTTGCCGAGGAATTCGCGGTACGCCGCCATGTCCTTCACGCGCGCCTTGACCAGATAATCGAAGCCGCCCGCCACCATATGGCACTCCAATACTTCGGGAATCAGCTGTACACTATTCTTGAAGGCGTCGAACACTTCCGGCGTGGTGCGGTCCAGCACGACTTCGATGAACACCAGCAGCGACACGTCCAGCAGCTGGGGGTTGAGCTGCGCCGTGTAACCCATGATATAACCGGACTCATGCAGCTTGCGCACCCGCTCCAGGCAGGCGGCGGGCGACAGGTTGACGCGCGCGGCCAGCTCCACATTGCTGATGCGGCCATCGCTCTGCAGTTCAGAGAGGATCTTCTTGCTAATCTTGTCCAGCATGGCCTACGTCTCCAAGAATTAATAATATTCGGCGAAATTGTCTCATCAAAAACTATCTATTGCTAGTGTTCTCTAATACCAGAATTAATCCATAAGAAATCGCTCTACAATCGAATCATGTTCTCGCGGCTGTTCGGCCGCCCATGTTCGACCTTTGTAAAGAGTGTTCTATGTCCAACGCCGCCCCTCCGGTGCCTGTCGCGCCGGCTTCCATCCTTCCTGCCGGCGCCTGCGCCGCCGCCGCCGCCGTCCATGCGAGTACCGATGCGCCCGCCTCGTACCAGCCGTTCGATGCGCTGCTGGCCGACACGGGCGCCGCCCGCGGCGCGTTGCGCGAGCACATCAGTGCAGCCTACCGCCGCCCCGAACCGCAGGCGGTCAGCTGGCTGCTGGCGCAGCGCACCTTTGCCAGCCCCGACGCGGCCGCGCTGGCCCGGCGGCTGGTGACGGCGGTGCGCGAAAAACGCACGCGCGCGTCGGGCGTCGATGCGCTGATGCATGAATTTTCCCTGTCGTCGGAAGAGGGCGTGGCGCTCATGTGCCTGGCGGAAGCCTTGCTGCGCATCCCCGACAGCGGCACCGCCGACCGCCTGATCGCCGACAAAATCAGCAAGGGCGACTGGCGCAAGCACCTTGGCGAGTCGCCCTCGCTGTTTGTCAACGCGGCCACCTGGGGCCTGCTCATCACGGGCAAGCTGGTAGGCACCAGCAGCGAAACCGGGCTGGGTTCAGCCTTGTCCAAAATGATCGGCAAGGGCGGCGAACCGCTGATCCGCAAGGGCGTCGACCTGGCCATGCGCATGCTGGGCAATCAATTCGTCACGGGCCAGACGATTGCCGAAGCGCTCAAAAACAGCCGCGACAACGAGCAGCGCGGCTATCGCTACTCTTACGACATGCTGGGCGAAGCGGCGCTGACGGAAGCCGACGCGGCCGCCTACCTGGCATCGTATGTGAGCGCCATCCATGCCATCGGAAAAGCGTCGAACGGGCGCGGCATCAAAGACGGACCCGGGATTTCGGTCAAGCTGTCGGCGCTGCATCCCCGTTACAGCCGGGCTCAGCGGGAGCGCGTCCTGCGCGAGCTGCTGCCGCGCCTGCGCGGCCTGCTGCTGCTGGCCAAGCAGTACGATATCGGCCTGAACATCGATGCGGAAGAAGCCGACCGCCTCGATATCTCGCTGGACCTGATGGAAGCGCTGGCGTTCGATCCCGCCCTGGCCGGCTTCGACGGCATCGGTTTCGTGGTGCAGGCGTATCAAAAACGCTGCCCGTTCGTGCTCGATTACCTGATCGACCTGGCCGCGCGCAGCAAGCATCGCTTCATGGTGCGGCTGGTCAAGGGCGCATATTGGGACGCGGAAATCAAACGGGCCCAGGTCGATGGCATGCCGGATTACCCGGTCTTCACCCGCAAAGTCCATACCGACGTGTCGTACCTGACGTGCGCGCGCAAGCTGCTGGCAGCGCCCGCGCAGGTTTATCCCCAGTTTGCCACGCACAACGCGCATACCCTGGCCGTGATTTACAGCTGGGCAAAACACGACGGCATCAACGATTACGAATTCCAGTGTCTGCACGGCATGGGCGAAACCCTGTACGACCAGGTGGTCGGGCCGGCCAACCTGAACCAGCCGTGCCGCATCTATGCCCCGGTCGGCTCCCATGAAACCCTGCTGGCCTACCTGGTGCGGCGCCTGCTGGAAAACGGCGCCAATTCGTCCTTCGTCAACCAGATCGTCGACGACAACGTGGCCATCGACAGCCTGATCGCCGATCCGTTCGCCGCAGCGCTGGCCAGCGGCGGCCAGCCCCATCCGGGCATCGCCTTGCCACGCGCGCTGTTTGGCGCCGAGCGCGCCAATTCGGCCGGTATCGACCTGACCGACGACGCCGTGCTGGCGCCGCTGGCGCGCGATCTGGCCCAGCCGCGCCACTATGCGGCGGGACCGCTGATTGCCGGCGGCCATGGTCCAAGCGGCCCCAAGGAGCAGCGCCGTATCGTCAACCCGGCGTTGTCGTCCGACATCGTCGGCAGCGTGGCGGAAGCCGACAGCGCCGCAGTGGCGCACGCCCTCGCGGCGGCCGAGGCCGGCAGCGCCGAGTGGCAGGCACGCCCGGCGCGGGAACGTGCCGCGCTGCTGGCGCGCAGCGCCGACCTGTTCGAGCAGCACGGTGTGGAACTGATGGCGCTGGCGATCCGCGAAGCGGGCAAGTCGCTGCCGAACGCCATCGCCGAACTGCGCGAAGCAGTCGACTTTCTGCGTTATTACGCTGCCCAGATCATGACCATGCCCGGGGCCGCGCCGCTGGGGCCGGTCACCTGCATCAGCCCGTGGAATTTCCCGCTGGCGATTTTTACGGGGCAGGTCGCCGCGGCGTTGGCCGCCGGTAACGTGGTGCTGGCCAAACCGGCCGAGCAAACGCCGCTGATCGCCTGGCGCGCCGTGCAGTTGTTCCACGAGGCGGGCATTCCGGCCAGCGCATTGCAACTGCTGCCGGGCGCCGGCGACGTGGTGGGCGCGGCACTGTGCGCCGACCGCCGCATCCAGGGCGTGATTTTCACCGGCTCGACCGAAGTGGCGCAGCTGATCAACCAGACGCTGGCCCGGCGCGCCGTGGCCGAAGGGGTCCAGATTGCGCTGATCGCCGAAACCGGCGGGCAGAACGCGCTGATCGTCGACTCGTCGGCACTGCCGGAACAGGTGGTGCAGGATGTGATGACGTCGGCGTTCGACAGCGCCGGCCAGCGCTGCTCGGCGCTGCGCGTGCTGTTCCTGCAGGAAGAAATTGCTGACAAAACCATCACCATGCTGCACGGCGCCATGCGGGAACTGCGCGTGGGCGTGCCGGACCGGCTCAGCACCGATATCGGCCCGGTGATCGACAGCGAGGCGCAGCGCAATCTGTTAAATCATATCGAGCGGACCCGGGCCGGTGCGCGGAACTATTTTTCGCTGCCGCTGCCTGAAGAACTGGCGGGGCAGGGCACGTTCGTGGCGCCTACCGTGCTGGAAATTAGCGCCCTGTCGGAACTAGCGCAAGAAGTGTTCGGGCCGGTGCTGCACATCATTCGTTACCGCCGCGCCGATCTGGCGCGCATCGTCGACGACATCAACGCCAGTGGCTTCGGCCTGACCCTGGGCGTGCATTCGCGCATCGACGAGACCATCGACTTCATCGCCCAGCGCGCGCACGTGGGCAATATCTACGTCAACCGCAACATCGTCGGCGCCGTGGTCGGCGTGCAGCCGTTCGGCGGCGAAGGCAAATCGGGCACCGGCCCCAAGGCGGGCGGCCCCCTGTACCTGAAGCGCTTGCAGCGCAGCAGCCCGCCGCCGGTGGAACACGCCCGCAAGGCCAGTCCGGCGCTGGACGCCCTGCTGGTCTGGGCCCGTACCCACGGACACGAGCGCGTGGTCAGCCAGGGCGAGCGCTACATGCGCACCACCTTGCTGGGTGAAACGCTGGAATTGCCCGGCCCCACGGGCGAACGCAACACCCTCGATTTCGCCGCCCGCGGCGTGGTGCTGTGCGCCGCGGCCAGCATCGGCACTTTGCTCAATCAACTGGCCGCCGTGCTGGCCACAGGCAACCGCGCCGTGCTGCTGGCCCACTCGCGCGAACTGATTCCGGAAGGCTTGCCGCCGGCGGCCAAGGACCGGATCACGTTCGTGGCCACGCTGGAAGAATGCGAATGCGATTTCCAGATCGCGCTGGTCGAACCTTCCTTGCGCGCCGACTTGCACAGCCGGCTGGCGGCCAGGGAAGGCGCTTTGATCAGCGTGATCGATACGGATGAGAACAGCAGCATTCCCCTGTGGCGCCTGGTGGCCGAACGGGCGCTGTGCGTGAATACGACGGCGGCTGGCGGCAACGCAAGCCTGATGACGCTGGGTCTGTAATGATGAGCAAGTGGCGAGCGGCGCAAGTGCGCAAGGTAAAACTGACCAAGAGTAAAGCTGAACAAGGTGTTTTAGAAAACAAACGGAGGATGACATGATCGTAGGCGTACCGAAAGAGATCAAGAATCACGAATACCGGGTCGGCCTGACGCCGCCGAGCGTGCGCGAGCTGACCTTGCGCGGTCATCAGGTGCTGGTGCAGAAGGGCGCCGGCACCGAAATCGGATTGCTGGACGACCAATACGTGGCCGCCGGCGCCACCCTGGTCGACAGCGCCAAGGAAATTTTTGCCAAGGCGGACATGATCGTCAAGGTCAAGGAACCGCAGCCGGGCGAGTGCGCCATGCTGGGCGATGGGCAGATCCTTTACACCTATCTGCACCTGGCGCCGGATCCGGAGCAGACCGCCGCACTGGTCAAATCGGGCGCCGTGTGTATTGCCTACGAAACCATCACGGGAGCAGGGGGTGGCTTGCCCTTGCTGGCGCCCATGAGCGAGGTGGCCGGCCGCATGGCGATCCAGGCTGGCGCCGCCCACCTGGAAAAGTCCAAGGGCGGCATGGGCTTGCTGCTGGGCGGCGTACCGGGCGTTGCCGCAGGCCATATCGTCATCATCGGCGCCGGGGTGGTGGGCACCAACGCCATGCAGATGGCCGTCGGCACCGGGGCGCGCGTGACGGTGATCGACAAGAGTATCGACCGCCTGCGCCAGCTCGATCTGGTGTACGGCAATCGTATCGCCACCCAGTATTCCAACGCCCACGCAATCGAGGAAGCCGTGTTGTCGGCCGATCTGGTGGTGGGCGGCGTGCTGGTACCGGGCGCGGCCGCGCCCAAGCTGGTCACGCGGGGCATGATTTCACGTATGAAAGCCGGCGCGGTGGTGGTGGACGTGGCCATCGACCAGGGCGGCTGTTTTGAAACCTCGCACCCCACCACCCACGCCGATCCCACCTTCGTGGTCGATGGGGTGATTCACTATTGCGTGGCCAACATGCCGGGCGCCGTGGCCCGCACCTCCACCTTCGCCCTGAACAACGCCACCATCGGGCATGCCGTGGCGCTGGCGGACAAGGGCTGGAAGAAAGCCATGCGCGACGACAATCATCTGCGCAACGGGCTGAACGTGTGCCAGGGCAAGGTGACGTACGCGGCGGTGGCGCAAGCGCTGGGCTACGACTATGTCAGCGCGGACAGCCTGCTGGCGTAGCCACCGTCTGGCGGACCTGCGCTAGCCCTGGCTGGCGCGCAAGTCGGCGCAGTAGCGCCTGACGATATGAAAAGCATACCGCGCGGCCACTGATTTCACGAAACGCATGAAATCGGTGGCCGCGCTTTCATTGGCGTTGTCCGAAATCGAACGGATCACGGCAAACGGCACGCCCAGTTCGAAACACACCTGGGCCACGGCTGCGCCTTCCATCTCCACAGCAAGCAATCCCGGCAGTGCAGCACCCAGTTGCTTCAGGTGGGCGCCATTGTCGATGAACTGGTCGCCGCTGGCGATCAGGCCCCGGTGCACGCGTGGGCGCTTCAGGCCGAACACGGTCCGTTCTTCCGCGTCGATGGCGGTCATGAATTCTTCATCCAGAAACCCGTGTGCAGCGTGAACAATCCGCTCGCTCATGTGCAAGTCCGACTGGAAATGCGAGATCCCCGTCAATGGAACCTCGAAGCGAGGGAACAGCGGGCTGGCATCCATGTCGTACTGAACCAGCGATTCAGCCACCACGATGTCGCCGACACGTACGCCAGCGTCGCCCGCACCGGCAACGCCGGTAAACAGGATGTGGGTAACTCCGTACTTTTCCACAAGCGTGGTGGCTGTCATGGCCGCTGCAACCTTGCCTATACGCGACAGAACGCACACAGCGTCGATTCCAGCGATCAGGCCCTGCGTGTAGTCGCGCATGCCGTGTGTGACCCTGGCGGGCCCTTGCATGGCTTCCACGAGACCCTGCTGTTCCTGGTGCAATGCACTAATGACGCCCAAACGTAGCGGTTTTGCTGATTTCATCGTGGTTGATAGCCTGGTTTTGCGCTTGTAGACGCTTTTAAAACGCTGGAGACGTCGCGAACGCTGGCGATGATCCAGTTATCCCCGTTTTTTTTGCTGTTTACGGTTTTATATAAAAGTATGTATACAAAGTTAGTAGTGATAGTAAACGGGCCTTTTTTTGTGGATAAGTGGCAAAAGCCGATTGCTATCAGCAGCTTAGCGAACTTGAAAGTAGCTGCACAAACATTGTATCTGGAGAGGATGAGTCTTGAACAAAAATTGAGTTGTGCACAAGCCGGTCGGTTTTGCACATCTCCTCCTGTGGATATCCAGTGACTTATCCACAGTAGCGTTGTCGGCTGAGCAGCTTTTTTTGGTCTGCAGGAAATGCTTTGACCGATTCCGCGACGTTTTCGTCGATCGAACAGCGGGCAGACACGGGACCCCGGTTTTTGATTTTTCCGGGTTTGCGCCGTTTTTTCGGGGTTGTCTTTGACTTTTTTGTCTTTTCTTTGTTTACTTAAAAAGGTTATATATATTTTAGTAGTAGTTGTTAACAGGCCCTGTTTTCGGTGGATAACCCACTTTTGCTGAACGTATACAATGACTTGCAGCCGGTATAAAGCGGTGAGCAGACCTGTATGTGTCTGGGGTCAATTCTGAACAAAAATCAGCCTGTGCATAAAGTCGGGTTTATCCACATTCGGTACCTGTGAATATCCCAAACGTTATCCACAGGCAGTTCACGGGAGGCGGTATGGAGTTGCTGAGCAGACTTAAATTTCCAATCGTGCAGGGTCCGATGGCAGGTGGGTCGTGCACGCCTGAACTGATCGCCGGCGTGTCGAACGGCGGTGGGTTGGGTTCGTTGCCGGCGGCCCTGCTGGCTCCCGCGGTCATGCGCGAGCAGACCGCCAGGATCCGCGCCCTGACTGGGCAGCCATTTCTGATCAACATGTTCGTGCTCCATACCCCGGCGCCCACACCCGAGCAGGTGGCCAGCGCGGCGGAACTGCTGCGCCCGGCCTGGGAACAGCTGGGCTGGACATCGTTGCCGCTGCCTTCCAAGTGGTGCGAAGACTTCGACGATCAGTTCGACACGCTGATCGAACTGCGGCCCGCGGCGGCCAGTTTTACCTTCGATATCCTCAGCGCGGCCCAGGTGCAGCGCCTGCACGATGCGGGAATCGCCGTGATCGGCACCGTCACCACGGTCGAGGAAGCGCTGGCCTGGCAAGCGGTGGGCGCGGACGCGGTAGTTGCCTCGGGCATCGAGTCAGGTGGCCACCGGGGAACTTTTATCGGACGCCAGGAAGACGCCACCCTGAGCGCACGCGCGCTGTGGCCGGCCGTGGCGGCGGCCGTCGGCATTCCCGTCATCGCTGCGGGTGGCATCATGAGCGGCGCCGATATTGCCAGCGCACTCGCGCTGGGCGCCAGGGCAGTGCAGATGGGCACTGCATTTTTGGTGTGCGAGGAATCGGGCATTGCGCCGCTGTACCGGCAGCGCCTGCTGACGGCGGGCGACACGCCCACCCGGCTGACCCGGGCATTTTCCGGCCGCTACGCGCGGGGGCTGGAGAACGACTTTATTAAGCAAATGAAACCCGTGGAAGGGCAATTTCCCGCGTATCCTGTGCAGAACGCGCTGACCACGCCGATCCGCGCCGCCGCCGCCCAGCAGGGCAATGCCGAGCTGCTATCGTTGTGGGCGGGCGCCGAAGTGCGGCGGGCCCGGCCGATGCCAGTGGCGCGGCTGATGGAGACGCTGGCCGCTGAGCTGGCCGGACCGCTCAAAACATAAAACACCGACCACGAGGAGCGCCTGATTTGGAATCGGCTGGCGAATACGACTACATCATTATTGGAGGCGGTACCGCCGGCTGTGTGCTGGCAAACCGCCTGACACGCCAGCGCAGTACCCAGGTATTGCTGATCGAAGCGGGCGGCCGCGACGATTATGTGTGGATCCACATCCCGGTCGGCTACCTGCACTGTATTAACAATCCCCGCACCGACTGGCTGTACCGCACCGAACCGGATGCCAACCTGGGGGGCAGGGCGTTGCTCTACCCGCGCGGCAAGGTACTGGGCGGCAGTTCGTCGATCAACGGCATGATCTATATGCGGGGCCAGTCGCACGATTACGATCATTGGGCCGAGCTGACCGGCGATCCGTCGTGGGCGTGGGACCAGGTGCTGCCGCTGTTCATGAAAAGCGAGCACCATCATGGTGGCGCCAGCGCCATTCACGGCGTGGGCGGCGAATGGCGCGTCGAAAAACAGCGCTTGTCATGGGAAATTCTGGACGCGTTCCGCGACGCCGCGGAGCAGACCGGCATCCCCAAGACGGCCGACTTCAACGGCGGCGACAATTTCGGCAGCGGTTATTTCGACGTCAACCAGAAGCGCGGCATCCGCTGGAACACGGCCAAGGCCTTCCTGAAGCCGGCCGCCAAGCGGGAAAACCTGACCATCATGACCGGCTGCCACGTCGAGCGCCTGATCATCGACGACACGGAGCAGGGCAAAGTTTGCCGCGGCGTGGAATTTACCGGCGGCGGTAAAGCCTGGTGCGCGACGGCGGTCAAGGAAACCTTGCTGGCCGCCGGCGCGGTCGGTTCGCCCCATATTCTGCAACTGTCCGGCATCGGACCGGGCGCGCTGTTAAGCGGGCAGGGCATCGAAGTGAAAGTGGACGCGCCCGGCGTGGGCGAAAACCTGCAGGACCATTTACAGCTACGCATGATCTACAAGATCCGCGGCGCGCGCACGCTCAACACCAGTTCGGCCAGCTGGTTCGGCAAGTTCAAGATCGGGCTGGAATATGCCATGTTCCAGAGCGGGCCCATGTCGATGGCGCCATCGCAACTGGGCGCGTTTGCCCGATCCGACGCCAGCCAGGCGCAGCCCAATCTGCAGTATCACGTGCAACCCTTGTCGCTGGAAAAGTTCGGCGATCCCCTGCATGCGTTCCCGGCCTTCACCGCCAGTGTCGCCAATTTGCACCCGACGTCGCGCGGCCATGTGCGCCTGAGCTCGGCCGATTCGTACGCGCCGCCGAAAATCACGCCGAACTATCTCAGTACGGCGCAGGACCGCACAACGGCCGCCGCAGCGCTGGCCCTGACGCGCCGGATCGTCGCTGCGCCCGCCTTGTCCAGGTATGCCCCGGAAGAATTCATGCCAGGCATTCAGTACCGCACGGAAGAAGAACTGGCCGAAGCGGCCGGTCTGATCGGCACCACCATTTTCCATCCGGTGGGAACCTGCAAGATGGGCAAACGCAGCGATCCGCTGGCCGTGGTCGACAGTGAACTGCGGGTGATCGGGGTGGCGGGGTTGCGGGTGGTGGACGCTTCCGTCATGCCGAAGATCACGTCGGGCAACACCAACTCGCCGACCCTGATGATTGCGGAAAAAGCTGCCCTGATGATTGTCGCTTACAAGCCGATCACCCGGTAATCACGCTGGATCACCCGGCAATCACGCTCGCCTTAGAGTGTAAACAGGCGCGGGAAGTTGCATCGAAGCGGCCCGCGCCTGAGCGAAATCAGCCTGTAAAGCATGGTAGTTATACTGTATTGTGACAAAAAAGCATTCTGTGTATTATCGAACAAAAACGGATTCCAAAGCGGTATGAAAACTATAAACAGGAGACAAAATGACAGACGTCATTCTGGAAACAAGGAACCTCACCAAGGAATTCAAGGGGTTCACCGCAGTCAATGATGTGAATCTTCAAGTCCAGCGCGGCCACATCCACGCGCTGATCGGCCCCAACGGCGCCGGCAAGACCACCTGCTTCAACCTGCTCACCAAGTTTCTGGTACCCACATCGGGCAGCATTTCTTTCAATGGCCGCGACATCACCTCCGCCCGGCCGGCGCAAATTGCCCGCATGGGCATCATCCGCTCCTTCCAGATTTCCGCCGTGTTTCCCCACCTGACCGTGCTGCAGAACGTGCGCATCGGGCTGCAACGCGAGCTGGGCACCTCGTTCCGCTTCTGGCAGAGCGAGCGGTCGCTGTCGAAGCTGGACGACCGCGCCATGCAGCTGCTGGCCGAGGTCGACCTGACCGAGTTCGCCGACACTGTCACAGTGGACATGCCGTATGGCCGCAAGCGCGCGCTGGAAATTGCCACCACCCTGGCGATGGAGCCGGAACTGATGCTGCTCGACGAGCCGACCCAAGGCATGGGCCACGAGGACGTGCACCGCGTCACTGAGCTGATCAAGAAGGTGTCGGCCGGGCGCACCATCCTGATGGTGGAACACAATATGAACGTGGTTTCCGGCATCTGCGACAAGATTTCCGTGCTGCAGCGTGGCGCCATGCTGGCCGAAGGCAGTTACGCCGAGGTATCGAAGAATCCCCAGGTGATGGAAGCCTACATGGGTACCACCAGCGCCGAGCTGGAAGGAGCCCACTGATGGCGGCCGCACTGGAAATTTCCAATCTGCAAGCGTGGTATGGCGAGTCGCACATTCTGCATGACGTGAATTTGTCGGTGAACCAGGGCGAAGTGGTGACCCTGCTGGGCCGCAACGGCGCCGGGCGCACCACCACGCTGCGCGCCATCATGGGGCTGACCGGCACGCGCAAGGGCTCGATCCGCATCAACGGCGTCGAAGCCATCGGGCTGCCGACGCACCGCATCGCCCACCTGGGCGTGGGCTATTGTCCGGAAGAGCGGGGAATTTTTTCGACCCTGTCCACCGAAGAAAACCTGATGCTGCCACCGCAGCTGGCCGGCGCCGACAAGGGCATGTCGGTGGAAGAAATCTACGACATGTTCCCCAATCTGCTGGAGCGGCGCAACAGCCAGGGCACGCGCCTGTCCGGCGGCGAGCAGCAGATGCTGGCCGTGGCGCGCATTCTGCGCACCGGCGCGCGCCTGCTGTTGCTCGATGAAATCTCCGAAGGCTTGGCGCCCGTGATCGTGCAGGGCCTGGCGCGCATGATCACCACGCTCAAGTCCAAGGGCTACACGATCGTCATGGTCGAACAGAATTTCCGCTTCGCCGCACCACTGGCGGACCGGTTTTACGTGGTGGAGCACGGTCAGATCGTCGAGACCTTCGCTTCGTCCGAATTGAACGCCAAGATGCCGGTACTGACCGAGCTTTTGGGCGTATAGCGCACGTGCGTGCATTGAGACAGTACCAAGCAGAAATGCCGAGCAGTGCCGGCTTACCGAGCCGGCAACCCAAAGCTGATAACACATCCCCCAACGGAGACAAGAAAATGAAACGTAACGCAATTGCCATCGCCGCCGCCACCGTCTGCGCACTCGGTTTTTCCCTGCAGGCGCAGGCGCAAGTCTCGGGCGACACCATCAAGATCGGCATGATCACCGACATGTCGGGCCTGTACACCGACATCGACGGCGCCGGCGGCGCCGAGGCCGTGAAAATGGCAATTGCCGACATGGGCGGCGCGGTCAACGGCAAGAAGATCCAGTTCATTTCGGCCGACCACCAGAACAAGGCCGACATCGCCGGCAGCAAGGCGCGCGAATGGTTCGACCAGCAGGGCGTCGACATGCTGATCGGCGGCACCAACTCCGGCGCCAACCTGGCCATGGCCAAGATTGCCGCCGAAAAGAAAAAAGTCTTCATCTCGATTGGCGCCGGCTCGGCCCGCCTGACCAATGAGGAATGCAGCCCGTACACGGTGCACTACGCCTACGACACGGTGGCGCTGGCACGCGGCACGGGCGGCGCCATCGTCAAGCAGGGCGGCAAGAACTGGTTTTTCCTGACGGCCGACTATGCCTTCGGCGCCTCGCTGGAAAAAGACACGAGCGACGTGGTCAAGGCCGCCGGCGGCAAGGTGCTGGGCAGCGTCAAGCATCCGCTGTCGGCGTCGGACTTCTCGTCGTTCCTGCTGCAGGCGCAATCGTCCAAGGCCCAGATCCTGGGCCTGGCCAACGCCGGTGGCGACGCCATCAATGCGATCAAGGCGGCCAACGAATTCGGCATCACCAAGAGCATGAAGCTGGCCGGCCTGCTGATTTTCATTAACGATATCCACACCCTGGGTTTGAACACCACCCAGGGCATGTACCTGACCGACGGCTGGTACTGGGACCAGAACGCCGAGTCGCGCGCCTGGTCGAAGCGCTATTTCGCCAAGATGAAGAAGTCGCCGTCGATGCTGCAGGCCGCCGACTACTCGGCCACGATGACCTACCTGAACGCCGTCAAGGCGGTCGGCACGGATGACGCCGACAAAGTCATGGCGCAGATGAAAAAGACCAAGGTCAACGATATGTTCGCCAAGAACGGCGAGATCCGTCCGGACGGCCGCATGGTGCACGACATGTATCTGATGGAAGTGAAGAAGCCGTCCGAGTCCAAGTACCCATGGGATTACTACAAGGTCGTGGCCACCATTCCAGGCGCCCAGGCCTACACCACCAAGGCCGAAACCAAATGCGCCGCCTGGAAATAACGATCTGATGCTGCCTGGTCCGGCTGGCCCGTCCCCGTACCCGGCCAGCTGAACGGGCGCATCCGAACACCGGGTACGCCCGACTGCAGTGCCGCGCCATTCGCTGTGGCGCGGTCCTTTTACCGCCGCCGGATTCCCGGCGACTTTCGTATTGTGATGCCCATGGACACAATTTTCGGCGTTCCCGTGCAAGCCATGATGAGCCAGCTGTTGCTGGGGCTGGTCAACGGGTCCTTTTATGCCATGCTCTCGCTTGGCCTGGCGGTCATTTTCGGCCTGCTCAACGTCATCAATTTTTCGCACGGCGCGCTGTACATGATGGGGGCGTTTTTTGCCTACATCGGCGTGACGTCGTTTGGGCTGTCCTACTGGGCGATGCTGGCGCTGGCGCCGCTGCTGGTAGGTATCTTTGGCATCCTGGTGGAAAAAACCATGCTGCGCTGGCTCTACAAGCTCGACCATCTGTACGGGTTGCTGCTGACGTTCGGCATCACCTTGCTGCTGGAAGGCGTGTTCCGTTCGTTCTTCGGCGTGTCCGGCCAGACCGTGCAGGTGCCCGACATGCTCACGGGGGCCACCGACCTGGGTTTCATGATCATGCCGAACTACCGCGGCTGGGTGGTGCTGGCCTCGCTGACCGTGTGCCTGCTGACCTGGTTCGTGATTGAAAAGACCAAGCTGGGCGCCTACTTGCGCGCCGGCACCGAGAATCCCAAGCTGGTTGAAGCGTTCGGCATCAACGTGCCGCTGATGGTCACCTTGACCTACGGCTTCGGCGTCGCATTGGCGGGCTTTGCCGGGGTGCTGGCGGCGCCGATCATCAACGTGACGCCACTGATGGGTTCGCACCTGATCATCGTCGTGTTCGCCGTTGTGGTGATCGGTGGCATGGGTTCCATCATGGGGTCCATCGTCACGGGTCTGGCGCTGGGCGTGATCGAGGGCTTGACCCGGGTGTTCTATCCGGAGGGTTCCGAAGTGGTCGTGTTCGTGGTGATGGTGATCGTGCTGCTGCTGCGTCCGGCCGGCCTGTTCGGCAAAGAAAAGTAACCGCAAACCAAGACTAGCCTTCAGAGAACTGGAACCTTTAGATGAACAAGAACATCGCGTATTTGATCGCGTTCGCAATCGCACTGGCGGCGCCCTTCGTCGGCTATCCGGTATTCCTGATGAAGCTGTTGTGCTTCGGGCTGTTCGCCTGCGCCTTCAATCTGCTGATCGGGTACACCGGCTTGCTGTCGTTCGGCCATGCGGCGTTTTTCGGGTCGGCCGGCTATGTCACGGGTTACGCCCTGGCCAGCATGGGTCTGACGCCGGAGCTGGGAATCTTGCTGGGCGTGGCCGCCAGCGCAGTGATCGGACTGGTAATGGGTGCGCTGGCAATCCGCCGCCAGGGCATTTATTTCTCGATGATCACGCTGGCGCTGGCGCAGATGGTCTACTTTGCCGCGCTGCGCTCGCCGTTCACCCACGGTGAAGACGGCTTGCAGGGAGTCCCGCGCGGCAAGCTGCTCGGTGTGCTGGATCTGTCCAACGACCTGACCTTGTACTACGTGGTGTTGGCCATTGCGATCGGCGGCTTCGCACTGATCGTGCGCACGGTCCATTCGCCGTTCGGCCAGGTGCTCAAAGCCATCAAGGAGAACGAGCCGCGCGCCATTTCGCTGGGCTTCGATGTCGACAAGTACAAGCTGCTGGCATTCGTGCTGTCGGCCTCGCTGGCCGGCCTGGCCGGCGCCACCAAGACCCTGGTCATGGGATCTGAGACGCTGACCGATGTCCACTGGGCCATGTCCGGGCTGGTGATTCTGATGACGCTGGTCGGCGGCATGGGTACCTTGGTCGGACCGATCCTGGGCGCGTTCCTGATTATCACGCTGGAAAACAAGCTGGGCGATCTGGGTAATTTCCTGGTCGAAGCCACCGGCATCGAATGGTTCGCCACACTGGGCGAATCGGTCGGTATTGTAACTGGCCTGATCTTCGTGATCTGCGTGTTGCTGTTCCGCCGCGGGATTGTCGGCGAAATCGGCGCGGCCATCGCGGCCGCCAGCCGCAAGAAGCGGGTCGCTGCCTAAGCGCAGCAACCCCGTTCCAGACTGATTTAAAGGCCCGTGGCGCTGTCCACGGGCACTTCCCCCCGTCCTGTTAGCTGCGAGCCCGTTAAAAGGCCCCAGCCGCCGCAAAATTCCCTCTGCATAACCTTTTATCCGCGTGGTAGCGCGGTCGGCATGGCGCAACGTGGCGCCCGGGAACAGTGCCGGTGTCGGTGACAGCCTCGTTCATAGAGCGGCCGCGTAAATCGCATGGGCATCGGCGCGGGTCAGTTCGCGGGGATTGTTGCCCAGCAGTCGGGTTTGCAGCATTGCCTCGTCGGCCAGACGATCGAGGTCGGTATCCTGAATGCCGACTTGTTGAAGGCAGGTTTCAATACCCGTGATTTTCGCGATTTGCTGCATAGCAACAATCAAAGCTTCCGCTCGCGCTTCGCTGCTGCCTTCCACGTGCGGCGCCACAACGCTGGCAAGTTCCGCGTACTGCTGCAACGCGTGCGACAAATTGAAGCGCAGCACATGCGGCAGCACCAGCGAGTTCGATAAGCCATGCGGGATGTGAAAGATGCCGCCGATGGGGTAGGCGAGGGCGTGCACGGCAGCCACGGGCGCGTTGCTGAAGGCTTGTCCGGCGAAATAAGCACCTAGCAGCATCGCTTGGCGGGCTGCCAGGTCCGCGCCGTTCTCGCAAGCCGTGATGATGTTTTTCGACAGTAGCGCGAGCGCCTGGCGTGCCAGCAAGTCCGACATGGGGTTCTTTTTGTGCTTGCTGGTGTACGCCTCGATGGCGTGCACCATGGCGTCGATTCCGGTCGCGGCGGTCACCAGCGGGGGCAGACCCAGCGTCAACGTGGCATCCAGGATCGCCATATCGGCAAACAGTTGCGGCGCCACCACGCCCATTTTGGTGGTCTCGCCGGTGGTGACGATGGCGATGTTGGTCACTTCCGATCCGGTGCCGGCGGTGGTGGGAATCTGCACGAGCGGCAAGCGCTCGCCCTTGACGTTACCGATGCCGTAGATCTGCGCGATCGCCTGATCACTGCCGGCCAGAACGGCGATCAGCTTGGCGACGTCCATCGAACTGCCACCGCCCAGGCCGATGACAATATCGGTGTCATGGCCGCGCGCAAACTCGACCGCATGGCGCACGATTGCTTCCGGTGGATCAGCCACCACGCCCGAATAAATCTGCACGGCCACGTTATGCGATTCCAGGTTGGCGACGGGTGCCGCGACCAGACCGGTATTGAGAAACCCCGGGTCAGTCACAATCAGCGCCCGGCGGACTTTCGGGAAACGGGTAGCGATATGCTGGCCCAGCTGGGCGGCGGCGCCCGGTTCTGAAATGAGCTGTGGAACCGTGTTGAAGCTGAACGAAGCGAGTGTCATGGCGGCCTGCGTCGGTGAGGGTAGACCAAGCTTACACCACCCGGGCAGGGTGGGGAAGGCATGGCCCGATCTGCGGCGGACCCCTTTCTTCCGTACAATGATGCACTTCGTTTAGTATCTTTAGGATCGCTTACCATGGATTTCGCCCTGCTTGCCTGCGCCGCATTTCTTGCTGGATTGATTGATGCGGTGGTCGGGGGAGGCGGGTTGATTCAGATCCCGGTGCTGTTCGCGACATTTCCTAAAGAGGTTCCTGCAACACTGCTGGGGACCAGCAAGCTAGCCGGTATCTTCGGCACCAGTGCGGCCGCTGTCAATTACGCGCGCCGCGTGCGCGTCGCCTGGAGTGCGACAGCGCCGGCGGCATTGGCGGCTTTCACCTTGTCCTTTGCCGGGGCTTACACCGTGACGAAAATTCCGGCCGATTTCGTGCGCACCTTGCTGCCCGTGGTGCTGGTGTTCGTGGCCGTGTATACCTTTCGAAAGAAGGACTTCGGCAGTGTGCATGCGCCGGTCCATTCGGGGATGGCCGAGCGTTATGCCGCGATCGGCATGGGCGCCGCGATCGGATTTTATGACGGTTTCTTCGGACCCGGCACTGGCAGTTTCCTGATATTCTTGTTTGTGCGGTTTTTCGGATTCGATTTCCTGAGTGCTTCCGCAGCTTCCAAAGTTGTCAACGTTGCCTGTAACTTGTCTGCCTTATTGTGGTTCGGGTATAGCGGACACCTGCTGTGGCAATTGGGATTGCTGATGGCTGTGTGCCAGGTTGCGGGTTCATTGGTCGGGACCAAGCTCGCTATCAAACATGGCAGTGCGTTCGTCCGCAAGTTGTTCCTCGTTGTTGTGACGCTGCTCATACTGAAGACCAGTTATGACGCTGTGCTGAGGTGGCAGGCGTAAGGATGGTTCCACGTGAAACATCGGGCGCATAGTTGGTGATGTAGTGCACTCTTGAATGGCTCGCCCAGTGCGGTGTACGTGCCAATCGCTTATCCGGATAGGATTTATATTGGATGCCTGATTTCGCTCCCGGAGAGACTCGTTCGGGCGCGACGTCGACGCTGTGGATGTCACCGTTAAGTATGGGGTGGCGGCGGAGTCAGCGCTGCCCGCAACATTTCCTCGGGCGTGCTAATGCGGGCATTGTCAACGGCCCAATGCCAGCCAAGATAGTTAGCTAGATAGCGGGTGGCCACGCCCAGGAAATGCGCCAGCCACTGCCTGAAGCGGCGTCTATACCCGATTACGTTATGCAAGGCATTCTGTGACAATGGCGCCGAGTAGGGTGGTTGATCGGCGTCGTGCCTCCCTTTGGCGGACGTGCGAGCGAGCGGATCGGTCGGTTGCGTGATGCTGGCGATCAACACACTGTTGGGGTCCGCGATGGGCGTCAGATGGCGCAGCAGGCCAACCGTCCTCACCGCATCGAATCCGACCACTTCATCGTGCGTGCGGTCGCAGTCATCGCGTGCGATGAGGATATAAACATGCCCTCGCATCTTGGCACGACCATTCAGATCTTCCGGTTGCGGAGCGATGCGGGCCTGAGAACGCACGCCTTTTCTTGATAGCCTGAAGCACGATTGATCGACTTCAACACGGCCTGCCAGCGGAAGATACCGGTCTGCTTTGGTTCACCTGAGCATTCGGTGGCGCCAACGAAAACTCGTGTTGCGGTGCACGTTGACGTGGTGGGCCGCGCGTCGCACAGTGTGCGAGTCGAGCATACCATCCAGATATGGCAGCCATTTCTCCTTATAGCGCAGCCGCGCGAGCGGCGTTCCCGTGAGGCTGTTGAAGGTGCGCGCGCAATCGGCGCAACGGTAGCGCTGCAGCCCGTGGGCATGTCCGTGCCGGTGGAGACGGCGCCGTCCGCAGCGCGGACAGCATAGATCCGCAGCAGCGGTGGCTTCGATGATGACGATAGCTCGGTGCTGGATGTTCCGGCGTCGCTCGCTGCCCGGGTTGCCTCGATCTGCATGGGAATTCCGCCCGAATGGCAAGGACCTGCTTTTCAACCTACGATCCTGCATGTAAGCTCCCATCGCACACCCCCATGGCCGATTCGATCCTGTTCAGATCCGCGGGACTCGGATGAGTTCAACACCCCCTACTTAACGGTGACACCGGTTTGACGTTGCTCAGACATGGCTGAATGTGGTGCCGTCTGCTTCGGAATTTGCCACTTGGCGCACCAATGATGTTCCACGTGGAACGTCGCAGTCGGGCTAGATCCGGTCGGGCATCGCAATCGGCTGACGTTCCACGTGAAACAAATCAGCCCGACAAAGTCCATCAATCGGAATGGCGCAAGGAAAAGACTCTATAATCTGACTCTATTCCCTCGCCTCACACTTCCATCATGCTATTTCCAACTGAATTTGACGTCATCGTCGTCGGCGGCGGCCACGCCGGTACCGAAGCCGCGCTTGCTTCCGCACGCATGGGCCAGAAGACTTTACTGCTGACCCACAACATCGAAACCCTCGGCCAGATGTCGTGCAACCCTTCCATCGGCGGCATTGGCAAAGGGCACCTGGTCAAGGAAGTCGACGCCATGGGCGGCGCCATGGCGATCGCAACGGACGAGGCGGGGATTCAATTCCGGATCTTGAACTCATCAAAGGGTCCTGCCGTGCGCGCCACCCGCGCCCAGGCCGACCGGATTTTGTACAAGCAAGCCATCCGCTCGCGTCTGGAAAACCAGCCCAATCTGTGGCTGTTTCAGCAGGCCGTCGATGACCTGATGGTGGAAGGCGAGCGCGTCGTTGGCGCCGTGACCCAGATCGGTCTGAAGTTTCGCGCCCGCGCCGTGGTGCTGACCGCCGGCACTTTCCTGGACGGTAAAATCCACGTCGGCTTGCAGAACTACTCGGCCGGACGTGCTGGTGACCCACCCGCGATCTCCCTGTCCGCGCGACTGAAAGAACTCAAGCTGCCGCAAGGGCGTCTGAAAACCGGTACGCCACCGCGCATCGATGGGCGCAGTATCGATTTTTCCGCCATGCTGGAGCAGCCGGGCGACCTTGATCCGGTGCCGGTGTTCTCGGTCATGGGCAATGCCGCCATGCATCCGCGCCAGGTGCCGTGCTGGGTGACCCATACCAACAGCCAGACGCACGACATCATCCGCGCCGGTCTCGACCGCAGCCCCATGTACACCGGCGTCATCGAAGGGGTGGGCCCGCGCTATTGCCCGTCCATTGAAGACAAGATCCATCGCTTCGCCGGCAAGGAATCGCACCAGATCTTCCTCGAGCCGGAGGGCCTGACCACCAACGAGTTTTATCCGAACGGGATCTCGACCAGCCTGCCGTTCGATGTGCAGATCGCCTTGGTGCGTTCGATGAAGGGCATGGAAAACGCCTTCATCCTGCGTCCCGGCTACGCCATCGAATACGATTATTTTGACCCGCGCGGCCTGAAAACATCGCTGGAAACCAAGGCCATCGGCGGTTTGTTCTTCGCCGGCCAAATCAACGGCACCACCGGCTACGAAGAAGCAGCCGCGCAAGGCATGCTGGCCGGACTGAATGCGGCGCTGCAAACCCAGGGCCGCGACGCCTGGGTACCGGGCCGCTCGGAAGCGTACTTGGGCGTGCTGGTGGATGACCTGACCACGCAGGGCGTGGCCGAGCCGTACCGCATGTTCACCAGCCGCGCCGAATATCGGCTCAGCCTGCGTGAAGACAACGCCGACATGCGCCTGACCGAAATCGGCCGCCAGCTCGGCTGCGTGGGCGACGCCCAGTGGGCCGCATTCGAACACAAGCGCGAAGCGGTCGCGCGGGAACTGGAACGCCTGCGCTCCACCTGGGTCAACCCGCGCATTCTTGCCGCTGCCGAATCCGAACGGGTGATCGGCCAGGCCATCGAGCGCGAATACTCGCTGGCCGACTTGCTGCGCCGCCCCGGCGTTGCGTACGACAAGCTGATGAGCCTGACCGGTATCGACGGCCAGGCACTGGCCGGTCCCGGCGTCGACGATGGCGCCGTCACCGAACAGATCGAAATCCAGCTCAAGTACGCCGGCTACATCGACCGCCAGGCCAAGGAAGTCGAACGCCACGATCACTACGAAAACCTCAAATTGCCGGAAGGGTTCAACTACCTGGACATTCCCGCGCTGTCGATCGAAGTGCGCCAGAAGCTGGACAAGCAGCGTCCCGAGACACTTGGCCAGGCATCGCGTATTTCCGGCATCACACCAGCCGCCATCTCGCTGCTGCTGGTGCACCTCAAAAAGCGCGGCGCGCGCGGCTTTGCCACGCTGAACGAGGAGCTGGCAGGATGAAGTTTTTCGACCGTCCCGCGTTATCCAAGGTGCTCACCGACGGCATCGCCGAGCTGGAGCTGGGATTGAACCCTGCCCAGCACGAGCAATTGCTGGACTACCTGCAGCTGCTGTTCAAATGGAATGCCGTCTATAACCTGACATCCGTGCGCGATCCGATGCAAATGGTCACCCACCACCTGCTCGATTCGCTGGCCGCAGTGCCGGCCTTCGCAGCGGCGCAGCGCGTGCTCGATGTGGGCGCCGGGGGAGGGCTGCCGGGCATCGTGCTGGCAATCGCCCGGCCGGACGTGCAAGTGGCGCTGATCGATACCGTACACAAGAAAACCGCGTTCCTCACTCAAGTGAAAGCCGAGCTGCAGCTTGCCAACGTTACCGTGCACACGATGAAGGTCGAGCAGCTGCGCGTACCGGTGCCGTTCGACGTCATCACCTCGCGCGCCTTTGCCGACCTGTCCGACTTCGTCAACTGGTCGGGCCATTTGCTGGCCGAGGGCGGCCAATTTATCGCCCTGAAAGGCACGGCCCCGGCCGAGGAGCAGGAACGACTGCCGGCGGAGTGGAAAGTGACGAAATTGCAGGGATTGCAGGTGCCTGGATTACAGGCCGAACGCCATCTGGTGCATATTTCGAGGAACGCGGCAATAATTGAATAAACGGTATATACAGTTTATATCATATAAACCGTATAATTGGTTTATACACAATATATTATATAAATTAAACGTATGGTTTATATAAAATAAACGCAATAAACCATAATTGTCGCAGCGACTGTATTCACCGAACTCACGAATTCAAGCATTCAAATAAGGGCATGCATGGCCAAGATATTTTGCGTTGCGAATCAAAAGGGCGGAGTAGGCAAAACCACCACCAGCGTCAACCTGTCGGCGGGCCTGGCCAAGCTGGACCAGCGCGTGCTGCTGGTCGACCTGGACACGCAGGGCAATG